>JBOGRS010000024.1:0-26171 GCA_050749685.1 Thermoplasmata archaeon | reverse complement strand
CGGGAGCATTCCATGCAAAGCGCAGATTCGTCTCGAGCCAGAGTGCCGGAGTCCCGGTGTCGTACCGGCGTCCTTCGAAGACGAGACCGTAGACCTTCTCCCGGGCGAGCAAGATGCTGAGCGCGTCCGTAAGCTGCACCTCGCCCTTCCGGTCGGGTCTGGTCGCTCGAAGGACCTCGAAGATCGTCGGCGTGAGATAGTAGGCTCCCGTAATCGCGAGGCGGCTAGGGGCCGCCGCGGGGTCCGGTTTCTCCACGAACTCGCGGATGTCGATGACCCCGGGGGAGACCATCGGGCCGCCCACGATCCCATAGTCGTGGACCCGGTCCCTTTCGACCTCCTCCAGCCCGATGACGCTCGCGCGTCCCCCCATCTCCTGGAAGACCCGGTGGAGCTGGGACAGGAGCGGCGTGCGACAGGAATGGATGGAGTCGCCGAGCAGGACACCGAACGGCTCACCGTCGATGTGGCGTTCGGCCCGGCCGAGCGCGTGGCCGAGACCCATCGGGGCGCGTTGCCGAACGAAATGGAATGCGACCCGATCCGCAAGCTCGTCGAGCTCGCGGACCTCCGGGCGCAGGTTCGCCGGCCCCAGCTCGGGATTGTGGTCGAAGTGGTCCTCGATCGCGCGCTTGAGCAGGCCGGTGACGATCGTGAGATCGTTCGCGCCGGCCGATATCGCCTCTTCGACGACGTACTGGATGACCGGCTGGCGAAGCACGGGGAGCATCTCCTTCGGCATGCTCTTCGTCGCCGGCAGGAATCGTGTGCCGAGGCCGGCGGCCGGGATCACGACCTTCGTACGGACCACCTCCCGATCGGTCCGACGGCGCGCGCGGCCGTCCGCTCGACCTCCGGTCGCGGGAATGCGGGGGGCGCGGCTGATGGCGCGAGCATCGACGAGGTGGTTTGGAGCCATCTCGGCATCGGCGGACCCGACGGCTCTGGCCCGGGCCGGGGAGCCGGGGAACCCAGTCCGATCCATTTGAAGTCCCCCCGAGAGCGTACCTCGACCGGAAGCGCGCGTCGAAGGTCGACCACGGTGGCGCGCCGCATGAGGCGCGACCACTCCGACGGCCATCGGGAGTACTCCGTCCAGTCCGTATGGAGCACGGCGAGGTCGGCCCCTCGCAGGGCGTCCTCGACGGTGACGCAGAACTCCAGGCGGTCGGCCCACTCGGGGATCGTCTGTCGAGCGGCTTCCTTGAACCGCTCCAAGGCGACGGGGTCGTGGACCCGAACACGCGCCCCCGCGCGAGCGAGAGTCTCCGCGATCGGCAGGGCTCGAGACTCCCGGACATCATCGGTTCCCGGCTTGAAGGAAAGCCCGAGCAGTGCGACGGCGGAGCCGTGGGGATCTCCCAGCGCGCCCAAGGCCAGATCGGCGGCGTGACGGGTCTGAGCGGCATTCGCCGCGAGCGTCGCCTTGAGAAGGCGGAGATCAACCCCGAGGTCCGTCCCACGGGCGATCAGGGCCCGCACGTCCTTTTCGAAGCAGCTCCCGCCGAACCCCGGGCCGGCAGAAAGGAAGCGAGGACCGATCCGCGGGTCGAGCCCGACGGCGGCCATCACCTCGCCCACGTCGGTCTCGGTCCGCTCCGCCAGCCGGGAGATCTCGTTGGCGAAGCTCACCTTGAGGGCGAGGAACGCGTTGGAGGCGTACTTCACGAGCTCCGCGCCCGTCGGCGAGACCGCGATCACCGGGGCCGGGAAGGTGGCGTGCACCCGCCGCAGCCGCGCTTCGTCCGCCGCGTTCTCGATGCCGATGACGATCCGCGCTGGTTCGAGGGCATCGCGTACCATCGTTCCTTCGGCCAAGAACTCCGGGTTGACCGCGACCCCGAGCTCGCCGGGGCCCTTGCGCGCGCTGCGTTCCAGCAGCGGGCGGACGACCCCCTGCGTCGTGCCGGGCACTACGGTACTCTTCACGACGACGAGTCGGTACTCGCGGACGCGGCGAAGTGCCGACCCGAGTTGGCGGAGCCCGGCGCGCAACGGGGCGAGATCGATGCGTCCGGACGATCGGCGCGGAGTCGGAAGGCAGAGGAAGATGATCGGCGACGCATCGACCATCTCCTCCCAGGTCCCGACGACCTGGAACCGACCGGAGCGCATCTCGTCGCGGAGGAGCTCGCCGAGTCCCTCCTCGTGTATCGGGAGCTCCGTCCGGCGGAGCGAGCGCAGGAGCTCCGGGCGGATGTCGAAGCCTCGCACCGGGACTCCGTGGCGGGCGAAGCCGAGGGCCGTGGCGATGCCCATGTATCCGAGCCCGGCCACACCGACCGCGAGGTCCGCGGGACGGTGGACACCCGAGACCGCCTCGATCCCCGGTGCGCGCGCTTCTCGTCGCCCCGGCGGGGGACGGCCCCCGCGGTTCGTTCCCGTCATGGTCATTGCGCCCTCAGCCCGCTTCCCCGAGGGCCAAGCGATACGCGCGGGATGTACCGGCGCCGAGCGCCGCCCGCGAGAATCGCGACTCCATCATGCGCCGGGCCTCCCGACCCATCTGCCGGCGGGTGGGATCGTCGTGGAGCAGCCGGACGACCGCGTCGGCGAGGGCCTGCGCGGAGCCCGGAGGGACGAGCAGGCCATGGTGCCCGTCCGTCACGGCTTCGGGGATCCCGCAGACCGCCGAGGCGACTACGGGGACCCCGCAGGCCATCGCCTCCAGCATGCGGAATGGGACATTCTCGTAGAGTGACGGGACGACGCTCACGTCGGCCGAACCGACGGCGGACGGAAGCTCGGCGTACGGGAGGAAGCCCAAGAAGCGGATCCGAGGGAGCGCCTCGGGCGAACCCTGGAGGAGCGGGAGGAAGTCGTGCGCTCCGGCCCCGGTGAAGGCGAACTCGGCGTCGGGGACCTCCCGCAGGATGAGCGGGATCGCCCGGGCCAGGATCGCGGCCCCCTTGACCACCGTCGGGCGCCCCTGGAAGAGGACCACCGGGGCCTGAGGGTTCGAACCGAGCGGACGGCGGTTGCCGTTCACGGGACGGAAGTGATCTGTGTCGACGGAAAGGTCCACCACGAGGACGCGGTCGGGACGGTGACCGCCCTCGACGAGCGTCCGTCGCATCCACTCGGAGACGGTGATCGTGAGGTCGCCTCGCGCGAGGATCGTCCATTCGGCCGCACCCAGGAGCGGTCGGAGCAGGAGTTGCCAGCGCTCCGAAGCCTCGAGACGTCCGCCGAACCCGCGAGCGATCTCGATCCCGCTGCGCTGCCCTGCAATCGTGGTGTGCACCGTCCGCACCGTCGGGGGATGCCCCCGGACCAGGCGGGAGAGGACGTCCGGCATGTGCGCGTGCTGGGAATGGACGAGGTCGAACGGCTCGTGGGCGAGGTGCTGCCGCATCCAGCGGAGTACCGCCGACTGGAATGCGGCATTGTAGAGGAACGAGTCGCGGCCAACGCTCAGCGCGTGGATCCGGGCTCGATGGCCGAACTCCGCCTCCATCTCCTTGTCCGAGACCCGTCGGGGGCCATCGTCGCGCTCGACCGTCAGCACGGTAAGCTCGACCTCCGGCGGGAGCGAGCGGATCAGTTCGGCGCTGTACACCCCGATACCTCCGCGGTTCGGAATGAGCTCGGGCGCCAGCAGCAGTACTCTCATCGAATCCGGGTGTCCTGCTCTCCAAGGTCCACACGACCGTCACGGGGGTCCGGTCGCCTCGCGTCCTCCAGGAGAACGTGGGGCCGAACGCAGGTAATTCTCTCGTATCGAGCCCCATACGGTCTTACCGACCGAGCTTGGGCGCTGCGACATCCCGCTCGGTCGGTGGCCGCCTCCCATCGCCGGTCGACGCGCGGCGCTCCCGCGGGCAGCGCGTGAGCCTCTTCCCGAGGGCGCCGAGAAGGATGGCGGCCATGAGGAGTTCCGAGGTGAGGATCATCGGGCGTCCGATCGCGCGCCCGACGGTCCACCCGCTCCCGGACGACCCCGATCCCGACGGCGCCCGCGACGGCGCCCAGCCGACGCTCATGTTGGCCGCACCGAACGTGAAGAGGCTCCGCATCGCGGGGAAGGCGCTCGATCCGTCCCACCCGCCGTCGCTCGGCAGTCCGAAGAGCCACTCGATCGTCGACTCGACATTGTACGACGTCGCGAACGGGGTATACTGCGTCTGCTTCGAATAGGGGCTGACGAAGGTGACCTGGACGTGACCGCCGCACGCGGTCTCGTTGGTCCCCGTCTGATTGAAGCAGCCCGGGGTGAAGACCCCACCGGTGGTGTAGCCGAGGTTCGTCACTCCTTCGTCGTACATCAGGACGAACACGGTATGCGCCACGAGCGTCTGTTCTGCGGGCGACGCGTAGTTCCCGGTGTGATTGAGGATGGGCGGGAGGAAACTCCGGAGGAACGCTTCGATGTAGGGCAGGCCTATCGTCTGGTTCCACGGTGCACTCGTGGGCCCGTGGCCGTCGTCCATGTAGTTCGGGGTGTAGAACGAGAGGTTCGGGAGCGTGCCATTCTGCACGCTTTCATTGAAGACCTCGCTGTTGACGATGTGCGAGGCGCAGCGCGACCGGTTGTCGAGGACGTCCTGGTAGAAGAAGAACGGCTCATGGTAGTCCAGGTACGTCCCGTTGCTCGTGGTGTCGCACGGGTGGGGCATCGACTCCTGATAGGCCATCCACGAAAGGCCCTGGGAATCGAACAGGTCGCCGAGATGGGTCACGTTGAAGCCCGGGTCCGTGGAAACACTTTGACAGCCGAAGTTGTTCCCGCTGGTGACGGCGAGGTACTGTGACGTCGAGCTGTGGCAGGTGGCGTAGAAGTCGGTGGCGTTCCCGTAGGCGGCCGCGAGGTAGCGCTCGTACGGCGCGTTCGGCCAGAGGTGGGTCACCTCCTGGTTCTCGAGCATGATGAGGACCACGTGCGAGACGTCCGCGGTGTAGTCCACCGGTACGGTGACGTTCGCGCCTTTCACGTTCACCGAACCGCCCGTGGAGGCGATCGAGTATCCCGCGGGCGTCCCGAGGGTGTAGGCGTAGCTGCCGTTCGGCTCGACGAAACCGATCGGCGACCCGGCGACGCTCGTCGCCTTCGCGGTCTTCAGCGTGACCGACCAGGCGACGCCGCGGTAAAGCCCATGGTCGACGAACTCGATCGCGTACGTCGGGATGATCTTCGAGAAGGAGATCTTTTCGTTCACGTTCGTGTTGCCGACCGTCGCATTTCCTGAGGACGGGCGGGCCGCGTAGCCAGGCTCGGTACCCACCGAGAAGGCGTACGTGCCCTTCAGGACGAGGAAGGAGATCGCCTTGCCGGCGGGCGCCGCGCTCGCGAGCGATCCGAGTGTGACCGACCAGGTGCGGCCCGCCGGCAATCCCCCTTCGGTGAAACGGACCTGAATCCCCTTGACGAAAGTCAAGTTGACCGTGACCGGGCTCCCGTTCACCGTCACGTTCCCCGCTCGCGGACCCGGCACGTATCCGGCGGCGGGTGCAACATTGAAAGAGTGAGTTCCATTGACCTCGGAAAAGGAGATCACGCTCGGGGAGGTGGCCGTTCGGCTCGCGCCGTCGAGACTCACGGTCCATGGAGTGTTCTGTGGGAGACCCTTCTCCGAGAACTTCACCGTATACCCGGGGGCCGAGAACGCGACCGCGAAGGCGACGGCCGATCCGTTGACGGTCACGTTACCGGAGCTAGGAGTCGAGAAGTACGGGCCGACGGAGTTCACGGTGAACGGATAGGTCCCGTTGGGCAGCGAGTAGGTAAGGTTCGTCCCGGTCGGACCGGCGTGGGTTGAGCCGTTGACGGTCACGGACCAGTTGAGACCACTGGGCAGCCCGGTTTCGGAGAAGCCGACCGGATAGGGGTCGTATGCCGACCCGGCTCGGAGCGCCAGGGACTCGGCGATCCACGGGGACGTGACGTTCGTAGTCGAGTTCGTCCACGTCTCGCCGGAAACCGCCGGGGCGAGATCGAAGTCCGTGAGCGTGTTGTAGTATCCGGGGGTGGGCGTGACCACGTTGTCGATACGAGTGGCCGGAGCCACGGGGGTCCAGAGGTCATAGTTGCGCGAGGCGACCGCCGACAGGACGAGATCGGAGGAGTTGGTCGTCACCGCGCTACTGGCGCTACGGGTCCTCTGACCGACGTCGGTGCTGTTGGAGGGGGACCCGATGCGGTCGACCGGGACGGGAGGCACGCCGGTGACGTCGACGATCGCGATCGCATCGCTCTGGCGGGAAGGGCCAGAGATCGTGAGGGTGAGGACCACGGCGGTTCCGCCGGAAGCGTTGCAGGCGACCCAGACTTCAAGTCCCTGTTCGATGGTCGAGTTGTAGGGAGTAACGAAGGACTGGAACGATCGCACGATGCGATGGAAGGTGTCGAACGAACTATCGCTCACGGACGAGACCTGAGCGGTCCCGAAGAGCTGCGCGAACACGACAATGGTGTCCCCGGTGTTCGACGCAAACGCGGGAGACGATGTCGGCGAGGTGTTGACCGCGGAGAAGTTGGAGTGGGAGAAGATCTCCGGCACATACGCCGTGACGTCGAGCCGATTCGGCGAGGACCCGCTCGGCTCCGGGGGCATCGGGACCCCCGTCAAGACCAGGGCGGCCACCGCCAGCACCGCCGAACCATACACTCCGATTCTCCGCATCTTGCGTTCCGGGGACTTCGTCCTGCCGGCCGACCGATCTGCGCCGCCGCCCGGGGCTACCCGTCGCACGGATGTGGCGTCAGGGTGATCCTGGCCCTTGGACCCGAACCCGGGGAGGACTCTGGGGCCCAGGGCGCGCTCGGATCTCCGCGGTCGGGGCACCTCCGGGATGCGGGCTCCTGAACGGGGGTGCGCGCAGGCACGGCACGGGTCGGCCGACGATCCCTTGGATGCGTTCACGTTGACCCCGACGCAGGTTGTGCCGAACATTCGAGCGGCCGCGCGGTTAAATTCGAATCGTAACTGGGGAGTGCGTGCGTGTCGACTTAGGAAGTTGACCGATAGAATAGTCAGTAACCGGCGTAGGCTCCGACGTTGATCGGCCGCTCCGCGGCCGGCCCGGGTGACCTCACGTGAGTTCGTGCCAAAGCGCGTTCAGCGCATCCGCCGAATGCTCGAGGGAATAGTTTGCCGCCGCCCAGTCCCGGGCTCGCGTCCTGAGGTCGGATAGGCGGGTCGGGTCGCGCACGAGCTCGACGATCCGCGCGGAGAGGCGATCCCATTCCACCGCCTCCCCGGCGCGGCCGTGGTCGAGGATCTCGCTGGCCGCCCCGCAGGGCGTCGTGAGGATCGGGAGGCCTTGCATCATAGCCTCCACCCACGTGAGGGGCGGGGCGAGGATCGAGCGGCCCCGGGTGACGGGGCTAAGGAAGAGGTCGGCAGCCGATCGCGCGAGCGCGAAGCTCGCTCCATCGCCCACGAGGCGTATGTTTGGGCCAGAGAGGTCGTGGAAGGAGGGCCGGAAGTGGGCCGGCTTGAAGCAGAAGTAGGCCACCAGCTCCGGTACGGTCCTTCGGGCCTCGACGACGGCGCGGTACGCGAGGCGGAAATCCGCCTCGGTGATCTGCTGGATGTACCCGGCCCAGAAGACGAGGGGAGTCGTCGGCGGGAGGCCGAGCTTCGCCTTGAGCGCTGCGCGGTCCGGCGCCGGAACGTATTCGTTCGGGTCGGCCCCCCATCGGACGGTCCGGAGACGGCGGCGGGGAAGGCCGATTTCGACCAGACGCTCGCGGAACGTGTCGGAGGTCGCCCCGACCCCCGAGAACCCCTCGAAGCTGGCGCGCAGGAACGAGTCGTAGAACACGTAGCGGGGGTCGTACGTGATCGCGGAGGCGAAGGCGGGGATCTCGAGTCGAGCGACGAACGGCCATACGGCGGGACCGAGGTTGTCGACAAAGTGGACCACGTCGGCATGTTGATCGTGCGCCTTCTCCCGGACCGCACGGATCACCCGAGGCAAGGTGAGCAGCTTGCTTCCGTAGTTCGTGATCGCCCCGATATCTACCGACTCCGGGTTGTACCGCGTGGCCTGCGCCCCGGCGCGCAGGTAGACCGGGACCGCGGGGATCGTGTCGATGGTGACGTTGCATCCCGCCGGTTCCGATGCCCGGGGCCGGCGATCGATGCTGATGACATGGATCTCGTGTCCCCGCGCGCCGAGTCGCTGGAATACCCGCAGCCAGAACGTCTTGTCCCCCGGGTGGGCGCTCGGGAAGAACCTCTGGCCCACGGCAATGATGCGCACCGCCGCTCACCCATTCCCGCCCGGCCGCCGGGACCCTCCGGCGGCACGCCGGAGGGGGTGCGATGCGCCGTCCCGCTGCACGAGCACGCGGGTCCGGGCATGCACGAGACAAAAGTCGCTCCGTCGCCGACCGGTTAGGAGGTTACCGGGCCCCCACGACACTCCTACATGGGGGGTACGGCTCGGACTCACGGCCCGGGAGGGCCTGCGCGACGACCGAGGGGCGCGACGGACGGTCATGCGGGTCCTATTCGTCATCGCGCACCTCGACAAGGGGGGAGGCCAGGCGGTGCAGTGCCGCCAACTCTTCGAGCGGATGCGCTCGCGTCTCGCCTCCGCCGAGCTCCTCGCCCTTTCCGCCCGATCTCCCCCGACCTTCGGCCCTCAGCCCGATGGCTCGACCGTGATCGCGCCGCTGCGCTTTCCGGGAGGTCTCCTGGACCTGCGGCGGGAGATCCGGGAGAGAGCGCGGGAGTTCGACCTTGTCCACGCCCTCGACATCTATTATGCGCTTCCCGCGGCACGTCTCGCCGGTGTGGCTCCCCTCGTGGTGCGCTTGGGCAGCCATCCGGTCGAGGACCTGGCCAGCCGATGGGGTTGGTGGGGTCGGACGTGGATGGAGGCGACCCGCCCCTGGCTCTTCCACGGAGTGACGACCGTCGTCAACTCGGCGCACCTTCTGCCGACGGTCCCGGCCGGGGATGTCCGGTGGATCCCCAACGGGGTCGACGTGCCACGCTTCGCGTCCGCCCCGGAGCGCGGGGACGCTCGTGCCCGGCTCGGGCTCCCCGAGGGGGTGCCCATCGTCGTGTTCACCGGCAAGGTCCTCCCCCGCAAGAACGTCGAGGACATCCTCTGGCTGCTCAGCCGGCGGCCGGACCTCCATTTCCTGCTCGTCGGCGCGCTCTCCGAGCCGTACTATGGCGACCGGTACTGGCGCATAATCGCGAGCCGATATGCGCCCGTGATCTCCCGGGTCCATGCCGTGGGCGAGGTGCCGATCGAGATGCTGCCCCAGTACCTTGCCGCGGGCGACGTCTTCGTCTTCCCATCGCGGCTGGAAGGCATGCCGAACTCGATCCTCGAGGCGATGGCGGCGGGGTTGCCGGTGGTCGCTTCGGAGAATCCGTCGCACACCGACATCGTGCGGAGAGGCGGGGGGCGAACCTACCGCACGCGAGAGGAGATGCTGGATGCGGTCGATCACTTCCTCGCCGACCCGGCCGGTCGCGAGCGCACCGGGCGCGCCTCCCGTCGATACGTTGCCGAGACGTTCGGGTTCGAGGCGTCGGTCCAAGCGTATCTCCGGCTCTACCATGATCTCGTGGGGTAGAATCATCGCATCGGTGCCGGCCTCTCCGTGCGCCGATCGTGGATGCCAAGGAGCGGCGACGCACGCGGGGGAAAAGCCTGCCGTCACAACCTCGTTAGGGCGGAAGCGGACGGTTTCGTTCCGGTCGTGTTCATCTACCTCGACCGCTCCTGGGCCCAAGCGAGGTACGTCCGAACTCATGACCGCCGCGACACTTCATCCGGACTACTCCGCGCGACACCACTACCAGCAGCCGGAGGTCCACGAGGTCTACGACGAGCGCCGTTTCACCAGCGTTTGGGGTAAGGGCGTCGACCGGCTCGAGAAGCGCGCGCTGCGACGGGCCATGCGGGACGTGCCGGCGGACGCGCTCGTCCTCGAGCTCGCGTGTGGCACCGGTCGAATGACGGAAGCCACCGTCGGGATGGGGTTTCGAGTCCTCGGATTGGATATCTCCTTCGGCATGTTGCGCAACGCGTACCGGAAGGTCGGCCAGAACGAACGGCTCGTCGGCCTCGTGCGCAGCCAGGCCGAGACGCTCCCCGTCTCGGCGGAGTCCGTCGACGCCGTGATGACGTACCGCTTCCTCCATCACCTCGGCGCGGCCGACCGGCAGCGGGTCTACCGAGAGATGCACCGCGTGACCCGCCGGTTCGCCGTCCTCCAGTTCTCCAGCACGCGTTCGATCCTCTTCTGGCTGCGGCAGTGGCGCGACCGGTGGAAGGGCAAGGAACCGCGGATCGGGCTGCCCCACCGTCGGTTCGTCCGCGAACTCGAATCCGCCGGCTTTCGGGAGCGGAAGACCACCTTCGCGCTCCCCGGATTGGCCGAGACCTACGTCACCCTGTTCGAGCGGAGTGAGCCGGTGACGTCCGCGGGCCGATCGCGGGTAACGACCCCCACGCTGTAGAGCCGAGGTTCCCGGCGGCCGGGTCGGTAATGCACGGGTAACGGAAGGAGGATTACGCCCGACCGCCACCCGCTCCCGTCTCTTGGCGCGGATTCACACGACCGGCAGGATCCCGCTCGAGGTCGGGCCGTGGACGCTCCGATAGCCCCCCATCCCCGTGCGGAGACGGTGCCCGGCCGCTCCGAGTCGCACGCCGACCTGCGAGCCGAGTCGGTTCGGAGCATGGGGCGGGGCACGACGATCACGATCGTCGGCACGATCGCGCTCTTCGGTCTCAGCTTCCTCGGTCGAGTGACGGCGGCCCGAGAGCTCTCCATCGCCGACTGGGGGATCTATAACCTCGGGATCTCGCTCACCGGGCTCCTCGCGATCGTGAGCCTGCTGGGGTTGAGCCAGGCGACCGCGCGCTCGCTTGCGGCCGAGGGAGACCCCTCCGAGCAGCGGGCGGTCGCTCGATGGGCGGTCGCGCTGGCGACCGCGATCGGTGTCCTCACCTCGCTCGCCGTGTACTTCCTTGCGGGTCCGCTCGCCCGGCTCTTCTCCGAACCCGCCCTCGCGCCCGTCTTTGAGATCCTCTCGGTCACGGTGGGATTCTCGGTGTTCGCGAGCGTCCTCGCCGCTACGTTCCAGGGGTTCCGGGACGCCTTCCCGAACGCTGTCTTCAACCAGGCGCTCAATCCCGCGCTCTTCGTCGTCCTCGTCCTCACCTTCTTCGTTCTGCACGCCGGGCTCGACGGGGTCCTCTGGGCGACGGTCGGTTCCACCGGCGGCGCGTTCTTCGGCCTTCTCCTCTACACCGGACTCAAGTTGCGCCGGCATCTCGCGTGGAGGGGGCCGGCGGCCCCGCGCCCGCGGCGCGAGCTCTGGGATCTCACGCTCGCGCTCTGGGGCGTGAGTTCGCTGGCCTACATCACCGCGTTCGCCGACACGCTCGTGCTCGGGATCTACTGGCCGGCCACCACGGTCGGGTTCTACTCGGCGGCCATGAGCCTTGCCCGCCTCGTCCTTCTCGCCGGCGCGACGGTCACGTACATCTATCTCCCGGTCGCCACGCGCCTCGAGCAGCGTGGGGCGAACGCGGAGATGCGGTCGATCTACGTCACCGCGACCCGGTGGATGCTGCTCCTCACGATGCCCTTCTTCCTCCTGTTCGTCTTTGCGCCGGAACTCACGATCGAGTCGGTCTTCGGCTCGGGCTACGGGCCCGGTGGCGCGGCGCTCGCGATCCTCGCGCTCTCCGCGTTCGTCTCCTCGGCAGTCGGACCGGTGAACGCAACGCTGACCGGTTTGGCCTACGCACGGATCCAGCTCGCCACGGCGGCCGTGTCGGCGATCGTCAACGTCGCGCTCAGCTTCCTGCTCATCCCTCGCTGGGGCCTCCTCGGCGCCGCGGCGGCCTGGGGGATCGCCCGCGCGCTCTATCCGACGCTCGGGCTTCTTGCGATCTACTCGGAACGGAGGCTCCACCCGTTCCAGTGGGTCCTTGTCAAGCCGATGGCGGTCGCGCTGGCGGTCGGCGGGCCGCTCTTTTACGGCATGGGGCACGCCCACCTGCCGCACTACTTCGTGGTCCCGATCTACTTCCTGGGCGCGGGGATATTCCTCGCCGCGCTCGTCCTCACACGCGCCATCGTCCCGGATGACCTCGTCGCGATCGACGCCATCGAACGGCTCGTGCACCGGCCGATGCCGCGCGTCCGCGGGTGGCTCGTGCGGCACCAGGCCGGACCATCGCCCCCGGCGTGATCCCATGCTCTCCCCAACCGGACGAGAGAACCCGCCTGCGTTCGGGTCCGGTACCGAGGGGAATGGCCCGCCGCGTCCATCGGTCGGAAGGTCGGGGGCATCCGCTCGAACCGGGGGCCGCGTCACGGGCCGGCGGACGAATCCCGGGTGGCGGATCGCCCCCTCCCGTTTGCTGTTGGTTAGCGCAGGTATTTGACGCGCGGGAAGGTCGAACGCTCGTGGACGTCGTCACGGGCGCCGCCGGGTTCATCGGGAGCCACCTCACCGAGCGGTTGCTCGCGGAGGGCCGCCAGGTTCTCGCGATCGATGCCTTCGACGACTACTACGCGCGCGAGGCGAAGGAGCAGAACCTGGCGGAGGCGCGCCACCACCCGGGCCTTACCGTGGTCGAAGGCGATCTTCTGGACCTCGATCTCCCTCGTCTCCTCGCACCGGCGCAGCGCGTCTTCCATCTAGCAGGTCTCCCGGGGGTGCGGGGAAGCTGGGGCGACCCGTTCGACCGGTACGTCCGGAACAACGTCCTCGCTACCCAGCGCCTGCTCGAGTCCGCGGTCCGCGCGAACGTTGAGCGGTTCGTCTACGGCGGTTCGTCCTCGGCGTACGGCGACCCGCCGGTCCAGCCCACGTCCGAGACGGCGGTACCGGCGCCGATGTCGCCGTACGGAGTGACGAAGCTCGCCGCGGAGCACCTCGTCCACCTGTATGGCCACGAGCACCGTCTCCCGACGGTCGCGCTGCGGTTCTTCACGGTCTACGGTCCTCGTCAGCGACCGGACATGGCCTTCCACCGCTTCATCCAGGCGATCCTTCGAGATCGTCCGATCGTCCTCTACGGGGGCGGCCATTGGCGGCGGGACTTCACCTACGTGGACGACATCGTCGACGGGATACTCGCCGCGGGCGAACGAGGGGAGGCGGAGACGACCTACAACCTGGGTTTTGGCGCCCCGGTCGAACTCCTCGAGGTCGCGCGGGTGCTCGAGAATCTGAGCGGACGAGCGATTGACATCCGGATGGGGGAGAGTTCCGGCGGCGAGCCGAAGAGCACCTGGTCGGACAGCCGGCGTGCCGCCGAGCAGCTTGGTTACCGACCGAAGGTCGCGCTGGCGCAGGGGCTCCGGCGTCAGTGGGATTGGCAGACCCGCCAGGACCGTCACCTGATCATGCAGCCGTTGGCACCGTAGGACGACATGCCCGGCGGCCGGTGGACGCGCCAGGTCTCGCGATGGTATGGAGCCGGCCGACGGGGTGCCGGAAGCGCTCTCCATTACTTGCGCACACCTCTGACGCCTGCGAGCAGCGCCCCGCGAGCGGTCCGCTTCACCTCCCGGGTCTCCCATCTCTACCACGCCGGTCGGGAACAGGGACGTACCGTCCTCCGATCGCTCCGACCGAACTCGGATGACGCGAACGAATCCCCGCTGTCAGGCCGGTCGGGATCCGCGGCGGCATCCGGCATGGCCCGGCCACCGTCCTCCTCCCCACATGCCGGGGCCCCGGCGGCCCTGAGCGAGGGGATCGGCGGCCGGACCCGAGCCGCAGGCGATGAGGAAAGCTCCCTCGACATCGCGGCGGAGTGGGGAACCGAGGCCCCCGACCGTCAGCCGACCGGCGGGTTCGGGGTCTTCCTCCTCTTCCTCTCCCTGATCGGGGTCGTCGGTTTTGCCGCGATGGTCTACTGGTCGAAGTTCTACGGCGGCCCCGTGCTCGCGGGCCTACCTTCTCGCGAGGTCTTCGTCGTCCTGCTCGCCTTGGCCTGCAGCCCGTTCGTCCTCGCGTTGTGGCACCGTCACGTCCCGCTCCTGTACCTGGCCGTGCCGACAACGATCGTCTTCCTGCTCGGACCTCTCATGAGCCCCTACGGGCTACCGGCGTTCCGAGACGACATCTTCAACCTCCAGTTCGCCCAGTCCCTACTCACCTACTCGAGCTGGGTCCCCGGGCAGGGCGTCACCGCCCAGGCGGTCACGTACTCCTACTACCCGGGCAGCGGCGTCTTCAACGCCGAGACGTCCCAGATGTTGGGACTTCCGCTCCTCACGACATTCCAGTGGGGCCTGCCCCTCCTCCGCCTCCTCGTCATCCCGACTGGAGTGTATGCGATCACGTCCCGCCTCTACGGCTCCCGGGCCGGGGTCCTCGCGATCTTCCTCTACATGGCCGTCCCGTCAATCGTCCTCAACGAGGTCGTCCAGCAGGAGTTCGGGATGATCTTCTTCCTCCTGACCCTCCTCGCGATGGTCGCGCTGCTCGACCGGAACAACCCCTCCGAACCGTCCCTGCGGTTCTGCCTGCTGATCTTCTCGAGCTACGTCGTCGTCTCGCACCACCTTACGAGCTATGTCCTCGCCTTCTGGCTCGGGGTGATCGCCGTCATCCCGCTCCTCGTCCGCGGCCGGGTGAGCGTCCCCTGGTTGAGGACTGGCCCGACAGCGGCCCGCTACTTCGCCTTCTTCCTGTTCTACGTCCTCGTGCTCACGTCCGGCATCCTCTATAAGCACCTCTCGACGCTGACGACCTACCTCACGCAGCTGATCCAGGGCGTGCCGCCCAGCGGCCACGTCGCCCAACTGGGCTCGGCGTTCACCCCGGGAGAGATCGGGTGGATCCTCGCGAGCGTCGTGTTCGAGATCCTCCTCGCCCTCCTCTTGATCTTCGAGGTCACCCAGCGCACCCGACTCACGTTCGTCGTCGCAAACCTGTTTGCGGCCGTCGCCCTCATGGTCGGCGGCCTGGTCCTGTTCCCGACCCCGTTCAACTTCATTGCCCTGCGGGTGATGGAGTACGCCGGACTGATCGTCTGCCCGGCGTCGGCCTGGTGGTTGATCCGCCGCTACGTGCAGCGCCGGCCCCTCCCCCCGCGTCCCTCGGCCCTGCCGCGACGACGGCCCGCCGAATCCGGGCCGACGGGCATGGTCCCGTTCACCGCGGCCCTCGCGGTCCTGCTGGTCTTCGCGGGAGGGAGCCTCATCACCATCACGACGCGCGACCAGTTCGCGCCCAGCTCCACGCTCCTCAGTGATTCGTCGCTGTTCATCACCCAGCAGGCCTACCACGACGTGCAGTGGGCCGATTCCCACCTCAACCGTTCGCACTACATCTGGGGGGACTACCTCGTCTACTCGACCTTCGGCGGCTTCGGAGGCTTCGGTATGCACTATGACAACTTCTACCTCTTCAACGGCACAAGCCTCTCGGCGGGCCAGTACGGTCGCCTCGCGATCGGCGACTACGTCATCCTCGACGCCTACCTCACGAAGATCACCCCGGAGTTCTTCGGGCCGTCGACCGACCAGCCGAGCGCCCCGCTCTCCATCGCGGAGGTCGGGAAGTTCTCCGACCCGACGCACTTCCACGTGCGCTACACGGACTCGCTCTTCACGATCTACGAGGTCACGAACATCACGCCGTAGTCGTTCCACCGCGAACAGACCCCGCGGAGCTCGCTACGACGCGATCGACATCTTGATCGCGACCAGGATGACCAGGAGCACGATCAGCCCGGCGATCGTGGCATCGAGGAGCACGCGCCAGAACGGGTACTCGTTCCATCGGGGGAACACCTCGCGGGTCGCGGTGAGCCCGACGGCCAAGCCGCCGATCACGTAGGCGTTGAGGGCCGCGTGGATGATGACGAAGGCGATCTGCGTGGGTGACGGCATCTTCCTCATCCCCTAGTGGACGGTGATCGGGAGCTCCGCGGTCCCGAGCGGGCCGCCCGACGGCGGCCAGAGGGCGAACTGGACGGTGTAGATGCCGGCGGACTGAAACTCGAAGGAGACGTTGAGGGACGTCGACTGGGACGAACCCAGGCTAACGATATCGAGGCTACCGATGCCGGGCGCCAGGTGAAGGGGGAGGTCCCACCCGATCATCGACGTCGCGTTCGCGGAGGACTGCTGGGAGAGAGCCGAGATGACGCTCAGCGTGAGATTGTCCCCCACCGGCCCGTTCACGATGGTCACCGGCACGGAGACGACCTGACTCACGTTCGCGCTCGCGGGGACGGGCCCGCCGAACGCGGTCTCGGGTCCGATCAGGAGCGTCGCGGTCGGCGCTTGGGCCGGGTGAAGGCTCGCGACGTAGAAGACGCCGGCCAGGGAGACCATGATCCCCAGCAGAAGGACGTAGGCCATGCTGCGCTGGCTTGCCGTAAGCCCCGGCAATCCGAACTCGCGGCGCAGGTACGGGCCGAGCCGGGACGGCCCGCCGGACTCCCGCCGTGAACCGCGGCGCAACAGCGCGAGGGCGCAGACCGCGATCGTGGCGCTCGCGATGTCGGCGGGGTTGAGACCGACGTGGGCGACCAGGAGCGCGATCCCGACGATCCCATTGAACAGGACGCTCAAGCCGACCATGAGCGCGAAGTCTCCCGCCGCATTGAGGCCGGAGGCGTGGCGGAACAGAAGTGCCCCGGTCGCGTAGCCCGGTACGAAGAAGAGCATCGCGAGTCCGAGGAGGAACTGGAGGGCGCCGCCGACGTGGGCGAGGAGGATGACCAGGTAGAAGATCGCGAGCAAGGACAATCCAAGGAGATGTCCATACCGATAGAACGAGGGAGCCGGAGCGCTCCCGGGCGGCGCGGTCGAGACCATAACCGGTCATTGGACCTGCCGTGCGGACTAAGAGTTTCAGTTACCAAACGGATACGGTAAAGGCCTCTGCGGCCGCCGAGGATCGTGCCGGCGACGTCGCCGTCCCGGCGACGGTCGTGGACCGGGACGCACCACCAACTCGCGGTAAGCCGCCGGAGGGGGAGTGAACGCCCGCGCCGTCCTTCCCCGGTTCCTCCCGATCGAGGAGATGCTCCTCGACACGCCCCCGAAGGAGCTCCTCAAGGAGCTGGACCGCGAAGCGAAGGGGCCTATCGTGACCCCCGAAGAAGCCGGGCGCCGGGATGGCTACGGTTCCGTGCCCGGGCTGGTCGATCCCCCCGCCGCGGACGTCGCGCTCCAGCGACTGCCCCGGTCCAGGTTCCTCCGTTTCCAAGCGGCGTTCGACGCCCTCGAATCGGACCCCGACGACCCGTGTCCGGGGTGTCGAACCGAACGGGTCCAGGGGAGTGGCGGCGATCGCGCGACACGGTTCGGAAGGGGGGAACGATCTTCCGGAAGAAGGGCGACCGGACCCGCATACTCGCGGTCGGTCCCCGCTCGCCGTCGCCCCCGTTCTGAAGGGTCACGAACGGCGAGCGAGCGGGAGCCGCCCTCTCCGCCGGAGGAACCAGACCGCAACGGCTCCCCCTGCGACGAGCGCACCGACTCCGGCCCACTCCCAGATCGAGAGACCTAGGATCTCAAAGACCGGTGGAGACGGGGGGGCCACTGTGTGGACGTCGACGAACACGCTCGCGTTCGTGCGATTGCCGGCGGCATCCGATACCTGAAGGGACACGTTGAAGGTTCCCGCGCGGTCGAACGTGTGCCTGGGTCCGACCAGGTCGCTAGTCGCCCCATCCGGGAAGCTCCAGTCGTACCGGTAGGGTGGGGTTCCTCCGGAGGGGTTCGAGGTGAACGCCACGGTCAACGGTGCGTCGCCACTGGACACGCTCGCGCACGGCGATGCGGAGAGCGGGTCGCGCGTCGGGCTGAGGTTGAAGAGCCCCTTGAGTGCCGGGAAGTTCGCGCACTCGTCGTTGCGTCCCAGGTTCCCGAGGCCGAGGAGCCACTCCGCCGTAGCGAGGAGGCTGTAGTCGGTGGCGTCCGCAGTGTAGTTAGCACCCCCCCCGAGCTTGGAGTACGGAGAGACCGCGACCATCCAGACGGGGCCCCCGCACGCGGTCGCCGCGGTCGACGCGACGCACGTCGGGGTCGACGTGCCGGACCCCGTGAAGCCGCCGTCCGTCGTACCTTCGTCAAACGCGAGGAGGAAGACGGTGGATGCCGCCTAGGACGCGTTCAAGAGCGGCGACAGCCAGTTCTCCAACCACGTGTCTCCGACCGTCAGGTTCGAGGAGTGTCCGTTATCGATCTTGTTCGGAGCGTACCACACGAAGTTCGGCATCGTCCCGTTAATGTCCTGATACCAGGCACTCCCCGGCGTCACGGGCTGGATGTGTGCGGCGCAGTAGCTCGGGTCCCCGACGATGTCGTGGTAGTGGAGGAGGGGAGTAAAGACGTTCGAGAACACGGTGCTGTTCTGCGACGAGCAGGGGGCCGACATGTTCTCGGCGAAGCTCATCCAGGAGAGTCCGTGGGCGTTGACCAGGTCTGCGATGTTCGCTAGGTCGTAGATTTCGTAGTTGTCTCCGCCGCATCCGGTGGCGGTTCCCGAGGTGGCGGAGATGTAGTTCCCGAGCGAGGGATGGCAGAGCCCGTAGAACGCCGTCGCGTGCGCGTAGGTGTTCCAGAGATGGGTCTCGAAGGGAGCGTGGGCGAGCACCTGCGAGAGTCCGTCGTTCTCCAAGAAGACCTCGACCACATGGCGGATCGGGGTCGGGAAAGGGGGCGGTGGGGAGGTGGCTCGGGTGCCATCCACCGAAAGCGGTCGGGACGGGACGTGGGCCGCGACCCCGGGCCGGCCGGCATCCAAGGGGGTCCCTCCCCCAGCAAGGATGGTCAGCGTGACGATCGCAACGGCGAGCGCGAGGTGGAGGCCTTCGCGACGACCCATGCGGCCCGAGCTCGCGGCCTTACGTCGCCGATCACGACATGCGCACACGTTCGGGTCTCCCGGCCTCAACCCAGGTCGTGGCTCTCCGAACCACGAGCATTCACGCGTGAGCACCTTTCGCGGGCGGGAACCGCAAGGGGAAATCCGCGATCATACCGCATCCCACGCGGTACCGTCAGACGCCCTTTCCACGGGGATGGGGGTCCCTTGTGAGTCCGAGCGCGTCTCTCGGCAAGGGCTCCCGCACGGCTGGTCGCGGGTAGGTACTGCCTCCCCACTGCGATTGACCAGAGTCGGGTGGTGAAGCGGGGTCGGCCTCTGGGCCATACGGGTACCGGGAGGGTCTCGCGTCCGATCGTCGGGACCGAAGGCGCCGGCACCGCCGGGATGCGGAGGGTCCCCAGGTCCCCCCCCATCACTGCGGACCGTTCGGGCGCAGCCGGTCGCGTCGTCGCACCCGCAGAACCACGTAACTCGCCGCCGCGAGGGCTCCGACGATCCCCAGGATCTCTAGCGCCTCGAGGAAGGACCCGCCGCTCGTCTTGCTCCCCCCCACCGATGGAGGGGGGGTTCCGGTCGTCAGCGTGGTTGCGCTCTGGCAGCTGGAAGCCGGGCTCTGCCCGGTCGAGTTCCAGGAGGTAACGGTCGCCGAGTAGGTCGTGTTCGCCGATAGCGCGTCGGAGGTGAACGACACCGCTGCTGCCCCACTGCTCGCGACCGCACCGATACCGGCACAACTTGCGCCGAGGTAGAGGTAGGCCGTGTTGTTGACGATCCCGCCCCCCACCGACTGCGTCCAACTCCAGGTGATCGCGGAGGACGATCGCGCGAGCCCGGAGAGACCCGTCGGGGCCGGCGGAACGAACGTGGGCGGGGAGCCGCTCGACAAGGTCGTCGCGCTCTGGCAGGACGAGGCCGGGCTCTGGCCCGTCGTGTTCCACGCCGTGACCGTGGCCGAGTAGATCGTACTCGCAGCGAGCGACGCCGATTCCAGGGACGTACCTGCTCCACCGGTGCTCGTGATCACCGGTGCGCCGGTGCAGTCCGCATCGCGATACCGATCTACGGTGTTGTTGACGATCCCTCCACCGGCCGCTTGGGTCCAACGCCACGTGAGGGAGGTGGAGGACCGCGCGACCGCGGTGAGCCCCGTCGGAGCGGGGGGAACGGTGGGCGGGGGCGGCCGGGGTGTGTTGACGGTGACGAGGAGGAGCGACTGCGGACCGAGCGTCACGGACCCGAGGCTCGAGCCGGTGCTCTCCACCGGCTGGGCCGAACTTCCGTTCCACCGGTAGAACGTGAACGAGCCGGTGTCGGGGAGGCCGGCGATGGCGAGTGACGCGGCGGACGTGACGTTGAGGTTCAGTGCGAGGACGGTCCACTCGTCCGGCGAGGTGTACGTCCCGGTGAACCACATCATGCGCGGTCCCCCGGACTGGGTGACGTTGAGCAGGTTCGAGCTCGGATCGCTCAGCGGCATGTGGGAAAGGACATCCGAGTAGAGGTAGTAGACCGGCTCCGGCGTGGACGGTCCCATCCAGTTGCCCGAAAGGCCGCCGTTGTAGAGCGCCTCGAGGTCAAAGTTCGCCAAGCCGTAGTTGATGCTCTCGGTCACGAACGCCCCGACCGCGAGCGCGTTCGGGAAGGCGTTCGTATATGCCTCGTTGCAGCTGTGGCAGCTGTAGATCGCGCCCTCGGTCATGAGGATCTGCGCCCCCGTGCACGTGGGACAACCGGCCAGTATCCCCGCCCGCGCTTCCTGAACGTTGGGTAGGAGCGGATCGTTGGACACGAGGTTCGCGTAGAAACCGGCGCTCGAATTGGTCGTGTTGTACCTTCCGGGGTAGTCGTGGACCGACAGACCCTGGATCGAGTTGCCCACTGCCTTGTAGATGGCCTCCGCCCACGCATAGCCGCTCCCCGGGGTGCCCCCATCGACGCGGACGATCGTCTTGCCGGTGCCGCCGAGCCCCAGGATGGGCACCGTGGAGCCCGTCGCGCGGATCGCGGTCACGTAGGCCTTGACGACCGGGGGATAGGTGGCCGGCGTGGCGTTGGTCCCCGAAGCGCAGGTCGTCGCCCAGGTGGACCAAGGGCAACCGAAGTGCGGCCACTGGGTCGGTTCGCTGCCGAGCTCGTAGTAGGCGGGGCTGAAGTGCTCGGTGTGCTCAAGCCAGTTCACGTAGTACGCGGCGGTGGACGGGCTGTCGATCTCGGTGGGCATTTGCATGATCGCATGGCAGTGGACCTCGTTGCAGTCCGTCACGAAGTCCGCCACCGTGATCGTGATGGGATTGGTGGAGCACCGATTGCCGTAGGTGGCGCCGGAGGTCCAGTTGAGGCCCTCGGCACAGGCAGAACCCGGAAACCGAAGGTAGCGCGTCGTCGTCCCGTTGATGAGCGAGGCGACCGTGGCGTTCCAAGGATGGTTCCCATCCAGGTTGACCCCGAGCGTCGATGCCGACACGTTCCAGGCCGGGGAGTGCTGCGCGACCGACACCGTGGTCGGCAGCCCGCTGCTCGGGCCCCGCGAGCCCGCAGCCGAGGTCGGGCCTGAGGGCGCAACCCGGGGGGCGAGGACGGGAAGGGAGGCCAGCTGCAACAGGGCGACGACCAGTATCACACTCAGTGCGCTCGGGATCCACGACCGCTGAGCCGCCATGAGTTTGGACCCACGAACCGTACCCCAAGCGACGAACATCCCAGATAAACGGGAGCGGACCGCCTTGGAAGGGACGGCCAGAGAAATCAGTCCGTAACCGTACGGCGCAACCCTTCACGCGCGGGCGTGACGAGCCTGTCGGCTGGTTGATCGCGCCCAACCACAATCTCCAGTCCTCGTTCCGCGCGGGTCCCCCGCACCGAAAGCGAGCGCGGGATCGCGTTCAACCGGTCGCCGGGTTTGTCACGCCGTGGTCTGACGGGTTACTACGAAAGGGATCATGTAGGTGATGCGATCCCACGATGGGATCAGTCCCTCCAATTCGGACAGCGCGCGGTATGTTCCAAATATAGCACCGGCGTCCCCGAAGATCGAGGGGGTGCCAATGGCGGGAGAACCTCGGGCGTCGGAGTCGGCAGGCGCAAGCGGCTATCGTCCTGGATTAACAAGGCTGGCGATCGTGGCAGCAGCGGCGGTCCTGCTCGCGGTCAATGTCGTTGTCGGCATTATTCCCATTGCCGGCGCTCTGTCCCAAGGCACATCGCCGAACCCATATTCGCTCGCGCTGCTCTTCACCACGGGCTTCGCGGTCCTCATGCTGATGCTCGTGTCGGGGAGGGCTCGTACGCACTCCGTAGAGCGCGTGACGTCTGACAGGGAGGGGTTGATGCTCCACTACAAGGGAGGGCGATCCGAGGGGATTCCCTTGACAAAAGTTGGATCGCGGTTCGTGGTCAGAGCATACCACCATTGGCCGGCGAAAGCTGGGCAATCACCTGTGCAGTTCCTGTTGGATGGTCCCCGCTTTCGTGGCGTGCCGGTCGCGAAGGAGGTTGTTGAGTCGATAGTCGCTTCGGCCAGCGATCACGGCGTCGGAGTTCTTACCGTCAAAGGTAACGCCCTGAACCGACTTGAGTGGACGCGCATAGAAATCGGCTCGTAGCAAGATGGGGGACCGGTTTCGGGCCTCCGCTCTACGGTGACCCGAACTAGCACTTCGTTCTCACCCCCACGACCCGTTTCCTGACGGTAGACGAACCCTACCGCCGGGCTCGAAATCCTGCGTTCGCGCTCACCACGTGACGCGGGAACGCCACGGAGCCCGTCCCACCGACTGCCGCCTCACGGTCACCTCGGGGACCCTCGACGCGGTGCTCCGCCGCTCGGTGGAGTCG
Organism: Thermoplasmata archaeon; assembly: GCA_050749685.1. GTDB lineage: Archaea > Thermoplasmatota > Thermoplasmata > Lutacidiplasmatales > UBA184 > Lutacidiplasma. The sequence continues at coordinate 3,549 of JBOGRS010000024.1, read as the reverse complement.
TTCGCGCCGAACGTCGAGGTTCGCGTCATGGGTCGTCGGGTGGTGCGCCCTATCTCGCGAACGACGGCGTGGGGGGAGGGAGAGTTCCGGAAGCTCCGGCGCCAAGGACGCCGCAAGAGTGGAGTCCGAGAACGGTCGGTCCGAGAGAAGTTCTTATAGGCGAGTGGACCATGAAGGAATCATGAGCGCGGCGGACCCCATGTCGAGCATCCCCGCCCACCAATCCACGATTGCTCTGTTGCGGAGGCTCAAGCCGAAGGACAAGAACTGGGACGAGTTCTTGCTCTCGACCTTTGAGGATTGGCTGCCTCCGGAAACGGTCCGAGAACTCGAACTGCGGGAGCGGACCGAGAAGAGCCGGACGTACGCGGAGATCGAGCGCGAACATCCGAAGCTTCGGCGCCTGTCAAAGTGACGCTTGTCGGCCAACCCGCTCTCCGAGTGGAAGGAGCAGTTCACGTTCCGAGCATCGGCCGAACGAGAATTCCTGGCCCTCCCGGAGGGAATCCAGCGCGCGTTCTTGCGCAAGTTCCCCCTGCTGGCACGCCACCCTTGGCGGACGACGGCCGAACTGGATGTCGCACCCCTCAGGGATATGCCGGGCCGTTGGAGGTTGAAGGTTGAAGGGGGACACCGAGCGACCTACCGTGACCTCCAAGGACGCCCGGATTTCGAGATGTTTGAGAGCCGAGATGAGATCTACGAGCGACTCCAACGCTACATCGGTTCCCGGCCGTGAAATGGTGTCGGGCGAGAGGGTCCGGGACGCGTCATACGACGAAGTCGGAGGGGTCAACGCCCGTGCTGGGATTCGAACCCAGGTCTGAGGCTCCGCAGGCCTCTAGGATAATCCATTGTAGCGAGGTGGGAAAGGGTCCCCTCCCCGTAGCTACCCCACACGGGCACCTTGAGCTGTGGCGGTCCTTCCGTCCCCCGACGCGGCCAACAGGGTCACCTATAAAAGTCCGTAGCCGGCGCGCGCCAGCCTTTATACCGCGCGACGGTGACACGGCGGCCGGCGGCCCCACCGGAGCGCCCGATCGCAAGGATGAGCGACCCATCGAACGACGATCCGTGGGAGGTCCTGCGAGGCCTTCCGCGCGGGCGCGAAGTCGAGATCCACCTCGCCGACGGCCACGTATGGAAGGGCACGCTCGTCCCGTCGCACGAGCTCTCGGGCGATCGGGTCGTCCAGATCAAGGTCGCCTCCGGCTACAACGTCGGCGTTCGGGTGGCGCGGGACGCGCGCGTCGTCGTGTTGCCGGAGCAGAATCGTTCGACCGCCCACGCGCCCTCGAACGATATCCCCGCGGCCCACGAGGGCGTCGGCGCGATGTCGGGCTGGGTGGCGCTCCTGACCACCGGGGGAACGATTGCCTCCCGGGTCGACTATCGCACGGGCGGAGTGCGGCCCGTCAAGGACGAGGCGGAGATCCTGGCCTTCTACCCCGACCTGGGTCGCGACGGGCCCGTGCGGATCCTGCCGGTCTTCGATCGCTTGAGCGAGGAGATCGACCCGGTCGACTGGGCGACGCTGGCCGAAAAGGTGGTCGAATCGTTCGCCCACGGGGCCCGGGGCGTCGTCGTCGCCCACGGGACGGACACGCTCGCGTACACCGCCGCCGCGCTGAGCTTCCTCCTTGCCGACCTTCCCGGACCCGTCGTCGTCGTTGGGGCCCAGCGCTCCCCGGATCGCCCGTCGTCGGACGGACCCTCGAACCTGGCCGCGGCCGTTCGGCTGGCCCGCCACCCCGCCCTGGCGGAGGTCGTCGTCCTGATGCACGAGGGCCTCTCCGACGACCGCTTCGCGATCCACCGAGCGACGCGCGTGCGCAAGATGCATTCGAGCCGTCGTGACGCCTTCCGCACGCGCAACGGCCCCCCGTTGGGGGTCTTGGACGGCGAGACCCTCACCTTCGCCTCGGACCTGCGGCCGCGGTCCCCCGGACCGGCGCGGATCCGTGGGAAGCTCGACCCCCGCGTGGGCCTTCTCTGGGTCTATCCGGGAGCGCGACCGGATCAGGCCGAGCGCTTCGTGCGCGACCTCCGCGGGGTCGTCCTCGCCGGTACGGGACTGGGCCACGTCAGTTCGATCCATCTGCCGTGGATCCGGGAGGCGGTGGCTCGGGGCACGATCGTGGCGATGACCACCCAGTGTCTTGAGGGCTCGGCCGACCCGTACGTCTACGCGACCGGGCGCGAGCTCCTGCGTGCCGGGGTCCTCTACCTCGGAGACATCCTGCCCGAGGTCGCCTACGTCAAGATGCTCTGGGCGCTCGGCCAGTCGGACGACGCCGGCGAGGTCCGACGCCTCCTGCAGCTCGACCACGCCGGCGAGATGGAGCGGCGGCACCCGCCGGAGGATGCCTCGTGAAGGCCGGGCTCGAGGTCCACCAGCAGCTTTCCACGGGCAAGCTCTTCTGCGAATGCCCGGCCGAGCTCTCCGAGACGGTCGCGCTCACCCTCACCCGGAGGCTGCGCGCGACGAGCGGGGAGAACCTGACGGTCGATGCGGCCGTCGCGTTCCAGGCCGCGAAGGGGCTCGCGTACCGCTACGAGGCCACCCCGACGAGCTGCCTCGTGGAGCTCGATGAGGAGCCCCCCCACGGTCTCAACCCGGAGGCGATCGAGGTCGCGCTCACGATGGCGCTGCTCCTCCGTGCACGACCCGTCGACGAGATCGAGGTGATGCGCAAGATGGTGGTCGATGGGTCCAACACCGCCGGCTTCCAGCGGACCGCCCTCGTCGCGGTCGACGGGACGCTGAAGGTGGGGGGACGCTCCTACACGATCCCGTCGATCTGCCTCGAGGAGGACGCCGCGCGCAAGGTGAGGGAGGGGAAGGGAGAGCTCACCTATCGACTCGACCGCCTCGGCATCCCCCTCATCGAGATCGCGACCGGTCCCGAGATCCGCCACGGAGCGGAAGCGCGCGAGGTCGCCGAGGAGATCGGGTCGCTGCTCCGTTCGACCCGCCGGGTGCGCCGAGGGATCGGGACGATCCGCGAGGACGTCAACGTCTCCGCGGAGGGGGGCGCGCGGGTCGAGATCAAGGGGGTCCAGGACCTGCGCCTCCTCGAGAAGTACGGCCAGGGCGAGGAGGATCGCCAGCGCATCCTGCTGCGGATCCGCGACGAGCTTAACCGGCGCAGCGCGCGCGTGCCCGACGACCCCCCGGTCGAAGTCACGCATCTCGTCAACCCCTCGGCGAAAGGGGGGCTCGCGGAGGCCGTCCGCCATGGCGGGCTCGTCCTCGGCCTCCGACTGGAGGGGTTCGCCGGGCTCCTGCGGTCCGCGAACGGCGAGGCGGAGCGGCTCGGGCGCGAGCTGGCCGACTATGCCCGCACGACCGGGCTCAAGGGGATCGTCCACTCCGACGAACTCCCGAACTACGGGCTCGACGAGCGCACGATCGAATGGGTGCGGGCCGAACTAGCGTGCCGCGATCCGGACGCCTTCGTGCTGATCGCCGCGCCCGATGTCGAGCTCGCGGAACGCGCCGTCGCGCGCGTCCGGGAGCGGGCGAAGGTCGCCCTCACGGGGATCCCG
>JBOGRS010000023.1:0-27336 GCA_050749685.1 Thermoplasmata archaeon | reverse complement strand
ACCACCCACAGGTCGTAGACAAACGCGCTCTCTCCCGTGACCGCGAGCCAGAGGTTCCCGGCGGAGACGCGGTCGGGTTTCGTCCGGATCGTGAAGAGATAGTTCTGAGGGCTCTCGCGGCCTTGGGGGAGGAGGCGACGAAACTCCTCGCGGGCCCGCTCCAGCGACCCCGCCGCGTCCCAGCGCCCGGCCCGAACGTTCTCCTCCGCATATCCGGCGATCTCCCGGTGGAGGAACTCCTCGTACTCGGCGGCGGTCATGGGGACCAGCTCGACGGAATCCGAAGCGGTCACACGCGAGGGAGACCGCGACGGACTATGATAATTGGGGAGCCCACGCCGCTCCCCGCCCCCGGGGGAGCATTTGAACTCGGCCGTCCTTCGTGCCCACATGCGGCGGACGAAGATCCTGGCCACCGTCGGTCCCGCCTCATGGGACCTCGTCGGGCTCCGCCGGCTCATTGACGCGGGTGCGGACGCCCTGCGCGTGAACTTCTCCCATGGCACGGACGACGAGCATCGCGCCGTGCTGGCCCGCATCCACGCGGTACGCGATCGGGTCGGCCGCCCGGTCGCGATCGTCGCGGACCTGCAGGGGCCGAAGATCCGTCTCGGGCCCCTCGTCCCCTCGCCGCTCCGCCTCGAGGACGGCGATACGTGGACCTTGGAGGCCGGTGAGCGCCCTGGGAACTCCCGGGGGGCGTACGTGTCGCTGCCCGATCTCGACGACGCCGCCCGGGTCGGCGATCCGGTGCTCTTGGGCGACGGCGGAGTCGAGCTCGTGGTCGAACGCGTCGCCCGAGGACAGGCCACGCTTCGGGCCGTCCATGGCGGCGCGGTGACCAGCAATGCAGGGGTCTTCCTTCCTCGTGCCCACCTTCGGACGACCATCCTCGGACCGCGCGACCTCCACGACCTCGACGTCGCGCTGAGCGCCGGGGTCGACTTCATCGCCCTCTCCTTCGTTCGCGACGCCCGCGATATCGTCTCGGCGCGACGGGAGATCGATCGGCGGCGTCCGGCCGAGCCCCCCCGCATCATCGCCAAGATCGAACGGGCCGAGGCCCTGGGGCGGATCGATTCGATCCTCCCTGTGACGGATGCGGTGATGGTCGCTCGCGGCGACCTCGGGATCGAGGTCCCCCTCGAACGGCTCGCCCTCGAGCAGAAGATGCTCGTCCGCAAGGCGAACGCCGCCGCGCGGCCCGTGATCGTCGCAACCCAGATGCTCCTCAGCATGCTCCGCTCCCCACGCCCCACCCGCGCGGAGGCGACCGATGTCGGGAACGCAGTCCTGGATGGCGCGGATGCGCTCATGCTCTCCGAGGAGAGCGCGGTCGGGGAGTACCCGGTCGACTCCGTCCGTTGGCTCGACCGCATCGCCGCCGCGATGGAGCGCGAGCTCACCCGCGAGCCGCGTGGGATGGGGGAAGGAACGAGCGACATCCCGCTCGAACGCGCCGTCGCCGAAGGCGCCGTCCGACTCGCGCACGAGCTGAAGGCGAGCGCGATCGTCACCCCGACGCACTCGGGCCGGACGGCGCGTCTGGTCGCGAGCCACCGGCCCAGCGCTCCGATCCTGGCGCTCTCCTCCCAACCCGCGACGGTCCGTCAGCTCGCCCTGGTGTGGGGGGTGCGATCGTTCCCCTCGCCCAAGCACCTCTCCCTCGATGCCCTCCGGGAGCTCGCGGTGAGGTCGGCCCACGAGCACCTGCGGGACGGTCCTCGGCGTCCGATCGTCATGACGGCCGGCTACCCGGTCGAAGGTCGGGCGACCAACCTCGTCACGGTGCTCGAGCCCGTTCCGTCCGGCGCTCCGACTCCCCGCCGGCCCCGCGCCCCGAAGGGCCGCCCCGGCTCGGCGTGACGAGGATGAGCAAGGGAACGAGCGCGATGCAGATTGCCCCGCTCGAGACCCACGCGACCGTGTAGCCGAAACCCGAAGCGATCACGCCGAAGGCGACGGCGAGCGCGCTCCCCGCGAGGACCTGGATCGAGTTGATGACCGCCACGCCGAGCGCGAGACCGTCGCCCTGCGATTCGGGGAGGTAGGTCGGCACAAGGTAGAGGATCGCGAAGACGACCCCGTCGAAGAACCCGAGCAGGAGCAGGATCGGCCAGATGGTGAGGAGGTTGGCCAGGGGGAGAAGGGCGGTCAAGGCACCGGCGAGGACCGTGAAGACGGCGAGTAGGAGGCGCCGGTCCCCACCCCGCTCCGCGATCCATCCGCCGAACGGCCCGCCGGGGAAGGAGAGGAGCACAACGGCTCCGGCCATGGCCGCCACGAGGCCGAGGCCCCACGCCACGTGGACGTCCTCGCCGTACTTCACGAAGTACTGGGCGACGATATAGATCGCGCCCCAGAATCCCGTCGTCGACAGGGCGAGGGCCCAGATCGATCGGGACCGCAGGACGGAGCGGCCGGACGACCAGACGTTGACGCTCGCACTCGCACCGGCTCGGGCGGGCGAGGGCGGCAGGACCACGGCCGTCACCCCCGTGAGGGCGAGAAGGACGAGCCCGGCGAGCGCGAGGGAGATCGGCCATCCGAAGGCCTCGCCGAGGATCGCCCCCGCGAAGAGTCCGATCGCGCCCCCGACGCTGAACCCACCGTTGTAGAGCCCGATCACCGGGCCCCGCTCGCCGGCCGGGAAGTACGACGCGATCAGGCTGAGCCCGGGCGAGAAGAAGAACGCCGCGCCGACGCCCGCGCCGAAGCGCAGCGCGGCGAGCACGAGGTAGTTGGGCGACGCCGCGGACGCGAGACAGAAGGCGCCCATCACCGCAAGGCCCGCGAGCGAGACGCTCCGCGCGCCGAAGCGCAGGGCGGCGAACCCGGCCGGGATCTGGAAGATGCCTACCCCGACGAGGAAGGCTCCGAGGACGACGCCGAGACGAGCCGTCCCGATGCCGAACGACCCTCCGATCTGGGGCAGCACCGCGCCGACGTTGTACCAGTTGACCGCATAGATCACGCGCGCGAGGAACAGCCCGATGGCCGCAACGTTCCGGCGGGCGAGCGGGGGCGGACCGACCCCGTTCATGCGGTGAGGAGACCGTGGACCGTGAAGTAGCGTAGGAGCCCCTGCGCGGCGAGGTCGTAGCCCGAGACGAGAACCCCGCGTTCCTCGTCCCGCGCGCTCCCGTCCGCGGATCTCGCCGCGCTCTCCTCGTGGTCCTGCAGCGCCCGGGCCACGTGACCGACGCTCGGGTCGACCTTCGCGGCGGCGAGGGCGACATCGCGCCATTCGGCCACGGCCCGTCGGTAGGTCTCGAGATCCTTCGGTCCGTCCGGAGAGCGCCCGAAGTGGGTGTAGAGCACCTGCCGCGGTCGTGCGGCCTGCATCCGATCGAGGCTCGCGAAGAGGAGCTCGAGGTCAAGGTCCGGAGGGGGGATCGCGGGGCGGGGCCGAAATTGGCCCTCGACGCGGACCCCGGCGGAATCGCCGGCCAGGAGGGCACCCGTCGGTCGATCGACGAACGAGAGATGGTGGCCCGCGTGGCCCGGCGTGGCGAGCACCTCGAGCTCGCCGTCCCGCAACGGGAGCCTCTCGCCCCCCGTCAGCGCGACCACGCGATCGGCGGGCACGGGAAGGATCTCCCCCCACAGCGGGTCGGCGGCGGCCCCCCACGCGCGCCGCGCGCTCGCCATCAGCCGCGACGGGTCGACCATGTGGGGAACCCCGATGCGGTGCACGTAGAGCCTCGCCCGGGGGAAGGCCCGAGCGGCCGCCCCCAAGCCTCCGGCGTGGTCGAGATGGATGTGGGTGACGAGGATGCGGTCGATGTCCGAGGGCGTGATCCCCCCGGCCCCGACCCCTTCGATGAGCCGGGGGATACACGGGGTGGGACCGGTCTCGATGAGGGTCCATCGGCCCTCCGGCCCCGGGAGGAGGTAGCTCGCGACGAGCCCTTCGGTGTCGCGGAACCCGAGGTCGATCATCTGACGGTCCTGGCCGAGGTCGAGGACGTGCGGGCGGGGCATGCTCGCTTACCCCGTCGGCATCGGTGAGGTGAGCGTGACGAAGACGAGGATGGTGAAGGCGGCGGAAAGGACGAACGCGCCCGCCCACACGGCCTTATTCCAACGCCAGACCTTCTGCCCGTCGAGGAGACCGAACGGGATCAGGTTGAACGTCGCGAACCAGGCGTTGAAGAAGGTGAGGAGGAGCATGAACGACCATATCGCGAACGATTGGAACGCGAGCGCGCCCCCGAACGCCGCGCCCAGGAACGCCCCGGCCTCCACGAGGTTGACCGCCGGGCCCGCGAGGCTCGTGCGTCCCCACTCCCTCAGGTCGCCCATCCCATCGACGACCGTCGCACCGGGCGCGGCGAACAGGAATCCGAACAGGGACGTCACGAGGGAGAGGAGGAGGCCGGTGGGCGAGAGTCGGAACTCCGCCCAGAACCCGTAGCGCTGGGCGGCCACCTTGTGCGCCATCTCGTGGGCAACGAATCCGGTGATGCCGGCCGTCGCGCCGAACAGTAGGCCGTCGACGAGGCCGTTGAGGCTCAGGATCGAGAAGCCGGTCCCGACCGTGAATTGGGTACGCAGGATCGCGAAGTCGACCGAGAGCACGACGAAGGCGATGACGAGGTGGAGGAGCTCGGTCCGCGAGGTGGTGATGCGGCCCGCCCGGCGGGGAGGGGGTCCGACCCAGTAGGACGCCGAGGGGGTCGGAGTCCAGGTCACGCGATCGCCCCCGGCGGCCACGGTGCCGCGGGCATCGGGGCGTCGTGGGGTCGTCCCTCAAGGATCGAGCGAATGAGCTCGACCCCATCGGCGAGACGCGGACCGGGACGGCTAAAGTACGCCTCGTCGGCGATCCACGTCCCGAGGCGGGGCGAACATGCGGCGAGTTGGCGCGCGAGTTCGGTGCCCTCGCGCAGTTCCGCCAGGGTCCGCTCCACCCCGAAGCTGCACGGAGCGACGAGGAGGAGGTCGGGGCGGGCATCGGCAATCTCCGACCAACGCGTTCGTTGACCGGGTTCGCCGCGCCTCGGTCCGAGGGGGTCGGCCCCCGCGCGCTCCACGATCTCCGGAGTCCAGAGTCCGGCGAGGATGGGGGGATCCAGCCATTCGACGACGGCGACCCTTGGGGGAGGTCCGTCGACGCTCGTCGCGGCCGACCGCGCTCGGAGAGCTTCGGCCATCGCTCTCGCCCGCCCTTCGCACCCGGCCGTCCGACCGATCGTCTCGACCGAGGCCCAGACCTCGGAAAGGGTACGGGGCGTCAGGGAGAGGATGGTGGGGGCGATGCCGGCGAGCCCGCAGGCGCTCGCGACCTCGGCCTCGGTCACCGAGCACACTCCGCACAGGTCCTGCGTCAAAAGGAGATCCGGGCGCAGCGCGGTCAAGTGTCCGACGTCGAGCACGTAGAGGCTCGCGCCCGCGGCGCGCGTGCTTCGCACCCGTGCATCAATCTCGGACGACGGACGGTCCGCGTCCCACGCGCGGGCGTGCATGATCACAGGGAGCTCGCGTACGCTCGAGGGATAGTCGCACTCCTCGCTTCGGCCGACCAACGACGATCGAAGGCCGAGGCCACAGACGATCTCCGTCGCGCTCGGGAGCAGGGAAACGATCCGCATGCGGGGCCCCGAAGGAAGGGCGGCTACGCGGAGCGCCGCTTCTTAGGTTTGCGGACCGCCCGCGTCGGTCGGTCCGTCGCGGCCCGGCGATGCGGCGGGCGCCGTGCGGCGGATCGCGTCCCGGCGCGGGGTCGCCCCGACACGGCCCCCACGGCCGCGAGGGGAAGGACGGGGGTCATGCGACCTTTCGGCGGTGCGGGGGAGGGGATGGCGGCGCGCGGTGCGACGGGATCCGGCTCCGGCGTAGGGAAGTCGGGGACCGGAAGGCCGAGGTGCTCGCACAGCGAGCGCTCGCGCTCGGGCGGCAGTCCGAGCGAACGCGCGCGGTCCCGCTCGCGCAGCGACTCGTCGGAGGCGCCCGTGCGCGCGAGGGTGGCCGAATGCAGGAAGCGGAAGTACGGGTCCTCGGGCGACTGGGCAAGGATCGTCTCGACCTCGGAGCGCGCGGCGCTCCACTCGCCCTCATCGATGAGCGCGGCGACGAGGTGGGTCCGCACATCGATCCGTTGAGGGTTCGCGGCCAGCAGCTCGCGGTAGATCGCGACCTCGTCGGCGACCCGCCCGCGCGCGGAGAGGACGGCCGCCTTGCCGAGGCGGGCCTCCACGTCGTCGGGGTGGCTCGCCAGGACCTCGTCGAACGTCCGGTCGGCGTCGTCGACGAGCCCCAGGCCGAGCAACGAACGCCCGATCCCGTCGCGCGCCGGGAGGAACTCGGGCTTCGACGCCGCCGCCTGGCGGAAGAAGCGCAGGGCGAGCGCCGGGACCCCCCATCCGAGCCAGTGCTGGGCGCGATGCATGATCTCGTCCAGCTGGCGAGCGCTCGGGAGCAATCGGCCGGCCTTCGCGGTGGGCTCGGGCGGGGGACCGTCGCCCAGGTAGCTCGCGAGCCCCAGCCCGCGGACGAGCTCGGAGAACCTTGCGGAGTCCACCACCGTCGCTCCCTTCTGGAGGAGCTCCGCCTGCAGCGCGAGGGGGAGGCGACCGGGCGTGAGGACGACCAGCGTCCTCGGCGAGGGTCCGACCTGATCGAGGAGGCGGCGGATCACGTCGAGCGACACCACGCTCGGATCCTCGAGGAACGCGAACAGGAACCCGTCGTTCGTGCGGAGGAGCAATCCCTCCGGCCCGCGACGCACCGACGAGAGCTGCTGGCCCATCGATTCGACCAGCCGGGAGACGAGGTCTGCGAACGATGGGCCCGCCATCGGTCCATCGAAGGAGACCTCTCTTAAATACCTGCGACCATCGGCGGAACCGGCCGGCCGTGCAGTTCGGTGAGCTCGCGCAGTACCTGCCCGCGATCGAGAAGGAGATCCGCCGGTCGTACGCGATCGAACGCCGCCGAGCCGACCCCGTCTTCCGCCCGTACCTCGACACGCTGTGCGAGTTCACCCTGCGGGGCGGCAAGCGCCTTCGCGCCCTGCTCGTCCTCGGAGGCTACCACCTGGCCGCGCGACGTTCGCCGGAGCCGGCCGTGGCGGCGGCCTCGGCGCTCGAGCACTTCCAGAGCTGGATGCTCGTCCATGACGACATCATCGACCACTCCGCGCAGCGTCGCGGCGGCCCGACGGTCCACCGAACGATCGAGCAGGCCCACCGTACTGCCGAACGGATGGGGGACCCTGAGGCGTATGGCGTCGCCATCGGGATCACGCTCGGGGACCTTCAGGAGCCGTTCACCGTCGATGCGATCCTCGCCTCGAAGGTGAGCGAGGCCCGTCGCCAGCTCGCCCTATCGGAGTACGTCCGCATGACGCGGATGACCGCCTACGGCCAGCTCCTCGACATCCAGAACGGCGCGACGCCCGTCGACGACGTCCGCGAGCGTGACCTCCTGCTGGTCCACCGCTTGAAGACCGCGGTCTATACCGTCGCCTCGCCCCTGAGGATCGGGGCCTTCCTGGGGGGCGGACGCGCCGGCCTTACCGCCGATTTGGATGCGATCGGACTCGACCTCGGGATCGCCTTCCAGCTGCGCGACGACGTGCTGGGGGCAGGCATCGACGCGGGGGCCGCCGGAAAGAGCGCGAACGACCTCGTGGAAGGGAAGCGCACGCTCCTCGTCCTGAGGGCGTGGGCCAGGACCGACACGACCGGCCGCGATCTCCTGCGACGCGTCCTGGGCAATCCTCGAGCGGAGCTCGCGGACGTGGATGCGGCGCGCGAACTCCTGCGGACCACGGGGAGCCTCGCCTACTCCGAGCAGAAGATCGCGACGCTCACGCAGCGTGCCTTTCGGCGGATCGACGCGAGCCGACATCTCGATCAGGAAGGCCGCCTTCTCCTTCGCCAGGTGGGCGAAAAGCTCGTCCACCGCGCGGCGTAGCGGTACGCGCTTCCGCGCTACGGCGATGCTTCCGAACCCGCGGAGAGCCCGGCGGACTGCAGCTGCTCGGAGAGCTGTCGCTGGAGGGTGACGTAGCGCTCCTTGAGCGCGTTCTCCTGGCGCTCGATCGCCTTCACCCGGACCTCGAGCGTCTCCTTCTCTTCGGTGAGCAGGTCCTCGACCTCCTTGCGGCCCTTCGCCTTCACGAGGAGCCCGCCGATCGGGCGGTAGACGGTCGCCTCTTCCGGGACCGTCTTGAGCTCATCGAGCGTGTGCACCGTTTCCCTCAACTTGAGGTCCATCTGGAGGCGCTGCTGCGCCACGTTCGAAAGCTCCTGCTGGAGTCGCTGGAACTGCTTGATGTCGTTCTGGAGCTTCGCCGGGATCGCCACGTCGCGGCGAGACCGGGCACGGAAGATAAGCGCTTCGATGCGGCGTCAGTCCGAGGGGGGCCGCGTGGCGCGGGCAGCCGCCTCGGTCGCGAGGGCGAGCTGGACCCAGCCGAGGAAGGTGTTCATCGCGGCCCGCAGCGCTCCCGTGTCCCGGGTCTCGATCTCGAGGACGACGTCGCTGGGGGGCTCGACGCGCACGCGTGATTGGGCCCGCGGGACCTCGCGGGTGGATTCCGGTGCGAGGACCTCGGCGAGATGGTCCGCGGCCCGGCGGTCGGAACGGTGGATGCGGATCGTGGCCGTCCACGGCGTCGGGGCGTTCACCGCTCGAGCTCGGGTTCGAGCCGTGCGAGGACGCGGTCGGTCTTCGCGGCGGCCGCCGCGACGTACTGGGCGGGATCGAGCAGGCGGTCGACCTCGTTCGCGGGGAGATGGGCGAGGATCGCGGGCGAGGCCTTCGCCCGCTCGGCGAGGCCGCGGCCGTCGGAGGACCCGCGCGTGAGCGTCCGTAGGATCTCGTGCGCGTCGGAGCGCGGCACCCCGCGGGAGGTGAGGGCGAGCATCAGGTTCTCCGTCATCGTCGTGCCGCGCGACGATTCGAGGTTCGCCGCCATGCGCACCTCGTCCACGGTGAGGTGGGTGAAGACGTCCGCGAGCTTCACGAGCACGTCGTCCGTCAGGACGACGGCGTGCGGAAGGACGATCCGCTCGTTCGCGGAGTTCGCGAGGTCGCGCTCGTGCCACTGGACCATGTTCTCGAGCGGGGGGAGGGCGAAGGCGCGGATGAGCCGGGCGAGGGAGGTGACGTTCTCCGAGAGCATCGGGTTGCGCTTCTGGGCCATGGTCGAGCTGCCGACCTGGTGCTCTTCGTCGAACCACTCCGCGACCTCGCCGATCTCGGTGCGCTGGAGGTTGCGCACCTCGGTCGCCAGGCGCTCGCACGTTCCGGCGATCAGCGCGAGGAGGTTCGTGAACTCGGCGATGCGGTCGCGGCCGACGATCTGCGTCGGCGCCTCGTCGGCCGTGAGGCCGAGACGGCGCATCACGCCCGCCTCGACCTCGACCGCGCGCCCGCCGAATCCCGCCCCCGTCCCGACCGCTCCGGACATCTTCCCGACCGCGAGGCGGGGGGTGAGCTCATCGAGGCGGGTACGATGGCGAAGGACCTCGGCGGCACCGACCGCCGCCTTGTAGCCGAAGGAGAGCGGCACCGCGTGCTGCCCGTGCGTCCGGCCCACCTCGGGGGTCGCGCGGAAGCGTTTGGCGAGACGGAGGAGGGCGCGGGCGAGCTCGGTGAGGTCGGTGCGGAGCACCTCGACCGACGTGCGGAGCTCGAGGCCGAGCGCGGTATCCGTGATGTCCCCGCTCGTCGCGCCGAAGTGGACCCAAGCCCCCCCGGGGCCGGCGCGCTCCGCGAGCGCGCGCGCGATCGCCATGACGTCGTGCTTGAGCTCGCGCTCAAGCTCGTCGACCCGCTCGAGGCGCACCGCGTCGCTCGTCACCGCGTGACGGATCGCGTCGGCCGCCTCCTTCGGGACCATCCCCAGCTCGGCCTCGCTCTCGGATAGTGCGGCCTCCACGGCGAGAGCGCGCTGGAGGCGCGCGTCGCGGCCGAAGATCTCCCGCACGGGAGGCCGGCCGTAGCGGAACTCCAGCGGGCAGATCGGACTCGCCGTCTCGGGGTCCACGCCCGGCCGAGTGGGGGTCGGGATATATAGGCGCGCCCGCGCGCGGACCCGGGTTCCTCGAGGAACGCGGTTTTTGTACTCCCGCTCACGTGGCGCCGCCGAAGGTAGACGTCGATGGCCCGGATCCTGGTGGCGCTAGGTGGCAACGCGCTCTCCCGCGCGGGCCAGGCCGGGACCTGGGCCGAGGCGACCGCCCAGATGCGGGCCACGGTGCCCCACCTCGCCGGCCTGGTCGCCGACGGTCACGACCTCATCCTGACGCACGGGAACGGTCCCCAGGTGGGCGCGTTGCTCCGGGAGAACGAGCTCGAGGAACGGGAGGTCCCCGTCCGGCCGATGGACGTTCTCGGCGCCGAGACGCAGGGCCAGATCGGCTACCTCATCCAACAGGAGCTCACCCCGGCCCTCGTACGCGCACGGGTTCCGCGGATCGTGACCACCGTCGTGAGCCGCGTGGAGGTCGCGCGACGCGACCCGGCGTTCCGCCGACCCACCAAGCCCGTCGGTCGCTACTACCCGGACCACGAGGCCCACCTCCTGAGAAAGCGGCTCGGCTGGGCGATGGTGTACGACGGGGCGCGTGGAGGTTGGCGGCGGCTCGTCCCATCGCCGCGTCCGGTCGCCTGGGTCGAATCTCCCGTCGTCCGCCAACTCCTCTCGGCGGGGTGGGGGTCGCGGTGGGTCCCGATCGTCACCGGGGGGGGAGGCATCCCGGTGGTCGCGAAGGGCCGGGGCGACTACGTCGGCGTCGAAGCCGTGATCGACAAGGACCGGACCGCGGCGCTCGTCGGCGCCGAGTTGGGCGTCGACACCCTCGCGATCGTCACCGACGTTCCGGGGGTGGCGGTCGGCTTTCGCAAGTCGTGGGAGCGCTGGCTCGGAGAGGTCGACGCGCCGACGATGAAGCGCTACCTTCACGCCGGCGAGTTCGGCGAAGGGGACATGGCGCCCAAGATCGAGGCGGCGATCGATTTCCTCGAGCACGGCGGCCGACGTGTGGTCATCACGGACGTTCCGTCGCTCGGTCGGGCCCTGCGGAACGACGGCGGAACGCGGATCCTCCGCTAGGGACGAACGCCCCCTCGTCGGAGGGCGGCGTCGATCCCGCTCCCGTACTGGAAGGCCTTCTTCGGCCGACCGCACAATTCGGCGGGGAGACCGAGGCGACGGGCCGCACGCCGAAGCAGCGCTTTCCGCTCCCCGCCCGCCAGGTGGACGGGAACCCCGGCCGCCCGGGCGGAGGCGATGACGGCCGGATCCAGGAAGGGGGAGAAGACCTCATGGCCCATCGCTCGGGCGATCCGCTGCGCCCGTGGCCATTCGTGCTCCACGAGCAGGGCGGCATCGTCGAGCGAGCGCCGGAGCGCCGCGTCGGGGTTCAGCCGAAGGAAGTGGGCGTAGCCGAAGAACCACTCGTCCGCACCTTGCCCCATGCCCACGAGGTGTTCGGTGGAGGCCTCGAGGGCCATCAAGGTACCGAGGGCGACGGACCGTGCGGTCGGTCCCGCATCGGCGAGGTCGTCCGCCCACCTCGACTGGGCCGCCGCGAGATCGGCCGGACGCAGGGTCCGGACGGAGAGCGGAAGCCCGAGCAGGTCGGCGCCCCGCTGCGCGGCGTTCACGTCGTGACTGTTCGGGAACCCCACGACGTGAAGTCGCGTCGTCGCCCGCCGCGCGCCGAGCAACGCGACGATCGACGAGTCGAGGCCGCCGGAGTACGCGACGGAGAGCGCGTCGACGCCCTGGAGCCGTTCGGCCATGGCATGGTCGAGCGCGTCGACCACGACGCGCACGGGGTCCGCGGCGGTTTCCCCCGGCGTCGCGGAGTCCGGCCCCATGGATCGTGGACGGGATCCCGCGATGAGGTCAAGACTTAAGAGACCCCGCCCTCCCCGGAGACGTGGCCGGCGCGTCGAGCCCCGCAACGAGCCCGCCCCGCCGTCGGGCCGTGTTCGTCGACCGGGACGGGACGATCAACCCGGACTTCCACTACCTCAACGACGCGCGGCGACTCGAGGTCTTTCGTGGAGTCGCGAACGCGCTTCGTCTTCTACGCGCTCACGGCTTCCTCGTTCTCTGTGTCACGAACCAGTCCGGCATCGAGCGAGGGTTCTACACGGAGGAGGATGTCCAGCGGATCCACCACCGTCTCAATGAGATCCTGGCGCGCGGACATACCCACGTCGACGGATTCTACTACTGCCCGCACGCTCCCGAGACCGGGTGCGCCTGCCGGAAGCCCGGGACCGAACTCTTCCTGCGCGCCCAGCGCGAGTGGCACCTCGACTTTACCGGGAGCGCGATCATCGGCGACCGGGCGCTCGATGTCGAGGCGGGGGAGCGACTCGGGCTCCTCACGGCCGTCGTCCCGCCTCCCGGCCACGCGGAAGAGCTCGAGGTCGAGCTGCGTCACCACCACGTGGTCCCCGACCTCCGCGCGCGCAGCTTCCTGAGCGCCACGACGCGCATCCTGGCCATCGGCTAGGGGCGCATCCATCGGCAAAGCTTGTAAGGCCCGCCCTGCCATGGACGGCGGGGCGTCCCCTCGTGCTCCCGTTCGTTGAGGCCGTCGTCGGCGTGGGACTCACCCTCGCCCTCGCGGTCGCCGCCGTACTCGCGCGGGCACTCACGCCCGTCGCAGGGGCGGCCGCGGCGGTCTTCGGGAGCGCGATCGTCATCCTCGCCGGCTTTCCCTATCTTCTGCTCCTCGTCCTCTTCGTGGTCGCGAGCGTGCTCGCGACCCGCTACGGGTTCGATGAGAAGCGGCGAGGGAAGGTCCAGGAGGGACGCGAGGGCGAGCGTGGGCTCTCGAACGTCCTCGCCCACATCCTTCTCCCCGTCGGGCTGGTCCTTCTCGCCGCCTACGATCCCACGGTCCTTCCGTCCTTCGGCCTCGCCCTCCTCTACGCGAGCGCCCTCGCCTTCGGTGCGGCGGACACCTTCGCGAGCGAGTTCGGGGTGCTCGCGGGCCACGCGGTCAGCATCCTCACCTTGCGGCCCGTCCGCGCCGGGACGAACGGAGGGGTCTCCACGACCGGGGAGGTCTGGGCGATCGTGGGCGCGATCCTCACCGCCGTGGTCGGCCTCACCCTCTTCTACCTCTTCGGCACGGATGTGCCGAGCCCGCCCATCTTCCTCCTCGGCGTCTCGATCGCGGGGTTCGTCGGGTGCCAGGTCGATAGCCTGCTCGGCGAGACCCTCGAGAACCGGGGCTACCTCACGAAAGGGAGCACGAACTTCCTCGCGATGGTCTCGAGCATCCTCGTGGCCTCGCTTTGGCTCGGCGTGATGGGAGGGTGATGGCGACGCGGACGGCCGCGCGAGCCCCCCCGGGGTCGGTCGTTCTCCTCTCCGGGGGGATGGACTCGGCCACCTGCCTCGCGATCGCTGCCCGGGCCGAAGGCCTCGTGCACGCCCTTACCGTGCTCTACGGCCAGCGCCACGAACGTGAGGTCGAGAGCGCTCGGGCCCTCGCGCGCCACTTCGGCGTGACGTCGCACGAGGTGGTCGAGCTCCCCGTCGGACACCTCCTACGCTCGGCGCTCACGGATCCTCACCGCACGCTCCCGCACCGCGCGCGACCGTCGGGTGCCTCGATCCCGACGACGTATGTCCCCGCGCGCAACACCCTCCTCCTGGGGCTCGCGCTCGGCGTGGCGGAGAGCCGCGGGTGCGACCGGATCTACCTCGGGATCAATGCGATCGACTATTCGGGCTATCCGGACTGCCGGCCCGAGTACCTCCTCGCCTTCAACCGCCTCGCCCGCGTGGCGACGCGCGCGGGCGTCGAAGGACGGAACGCTCCGCGCGTCGTCGCGCCGCTCCTGCGCCTCTCCAAGGCCGCGATTGTCCGGCGCGGCGACCGGCTGGGCGTCCCATGGGAGCTCACCTGGAGTTGTTACGGCGGTGGGCGAACCCCGTGCGGGCGCTGCGACAGCTGCCGATTGCGGGCTCAGGGCTTTCACGATGCGGGTAGGATCGATCCGGGAGTCTCCCGCCGACGCCCCGCCGTGCGGTGAGCCGAGGGCGTACGGGGGGGTGCGGATCCTCCGTGCAAGGAAGTGCGCGAATCGTATGAGCTCACGATTGTGGGCGGGCTGACGGGAGCGGGGGACCCGATCCCATCAGCGCGTTGAGTACGGTATCCCGAAACGATTCGCCTCGCGTCCGGCACGTTCGATACACCGTCAGCAGCCGCTCGAGGACTCGAGCGCCGGCCCAGGTCCGTCGGCCACCGCTCACCTTGCGGATCAACACGCCCTGGCGAATGGCGTTCTCCGCGGCGTTGTTGTTCCACGGCACCCCGGGCCTCCTCACGAACGTGAACAGCATCTCCTGTCGGTGGTGCAGCTCCTTCGCGATACGTCGCGCATCGGGGTCGCTCCAGTCGACCCTCAACAGGGCGGTCATTGCTCGCACCGCTCGCTGATACCCTCGCCTCCGCTCCCCCCGTGGCACCCGCTGCCGATCCTTCACCACGAGGATCGCCTCCCGATAGATCGACCGCACCCCGTCCACGAACCGCAGGAACGCCGTCGGTGGATGTCCGGCACTTGTCAGCTTCGCCGGGACTTCCTTGAGCAGAGGCCGCGGCTCGATCCGATGCCGCACCTCGGCTCGCTCCAGCCAGCGGTTCACGTGCACCGGGTCGAGCGCATGGTCGGCCGTGGTGATCGCGTCGTAGGGATCCCACGCATCGTGGCCGAGCGCTCCCTCGTAGCCCTCCAGCACCTCGAGCACCGCCGACCGGCCCCGGGTCGGCGCGAGCTGGTAGACGGTGGCGGCGAGGTGGGTGTAGACCCACAGCCATCCGTTTTTGCCGTTGATGCGGAACGAGGTTTCGTCAGCCCCTACCGCTCGCGCTTCCTTCACCTGGGCCCGAAGGGTCGCGTAGGTCGGGCTCAGTTGCTCGGCGACCCACGCCTCCAGGGAGAGGATGGACGCCTCGCTGATCTCGAGGCCGAAGCTCTCCTTCAGGCTCGTCCGGACCTTCTCTACGCTCAGCCCCAGCATCCGCTGGTGGGCGATCCACGCCGCCAGCACGGGGCCGAGTTGCTGGTTCGGTGGGAGCGGCGGCTCGGCGTGGACCCGTCGGTGACAGCCCGGGCAGCGGTAGCGGAACACCTCGAGGTCGAAGACCAAGAGGGCGGGCAAGGGAAGGTCGGTGATCGTGCGGTGGAACGAATCGCACGGGTCCCCGAGTTTCGTCGAGCACTCCGGACATTGCTCCAAGGCCACTCGAACGGGTGGGGCGTTCGGAGTCGGTCGAGGGCGACCGTGGCCCCGGTGACCGGGCTGGCCACCAGTGGAGCGCTTCTCGCTGGATGTGGTGGGACGGCGGTAGAACGTCTTGCTGGAGGGAACTCCTCCCGCCTCGGCGGTGCGGTCGGAGGAGGCCAGCATCGGCGCCGAGGTCTTCAGGCGTCGCAGCTCATCTCGCAGTCGTCGGTTCTCTTCCTCGAGCTTCTCGAGCCGTTCCAGCTTCCGTGCGATCTCAGCGGCCTTCTCTCGCGAGAGGACCACTCGATCGCTCTCATCGGGCGTCAGCAACAGACAAACGTCCCGAGGTTCCGACATCTCCTCGGGCGAGGGGAGAAGCACTCCCCGGAGAAAGTACTTGCGGTCGATCAGCAGCTACGAGGGGCTGCCCAGAATCGTGAGCTCATACCGCGAATCTAGGTCGACCCGGGCATCGCGCTCGTGCAGTTCGGGCAGCGGGTCGCACGCAGCGGGACCTGGGAGATGCAGTAGGGGCACTCCTTGGTCGCCACCGGTGGAGGTGGAGTTGCGGTGCGCCGTTGGTAGGCCTCGTACGGCCGCACGACGAGGAAGAAGATCACGAGCGCGATCGTCACGAACGCGATCACCGCGTTGATGAAGGCGCCGTAGAGGATCGGGCTCCCGTTGACGTTCACGAGGAAGGAGGAGAAGTCCGCCTTCCCCGGGATGCCGATGATCCCGTTGATGACGTCGTTCACGAACGCCGTGATGACCGCCTGGAAGGCGAGGCCGATCACGATGCCGACGGCGATCTGCACGACGTTACCCTTCAGCGCGAAGTTCTTGAAATCGTTCCAGAGTCCCATGTCCCACGTCCCCCTCGGGTTCGATGGGCAGCCAGGTCCGAGAGGATAAGGGTTCGCGTCGCGGGGGCGTGGACGACGAAGAGCCGGTCTTGACCGAGCCGTCTTCCAGCGCTCCCATCTCGTTTCACGAGCCGCGACGCGATCCCGCCCTCCCGGCTGCATACGCTTCCCATCTTGCGGTAGTCCCCTTTTGGGGGACTACTAATACGGTCCCGCCGGACGGTCGATCATCGATGGCGCTCTCGATCGACCCGGCATTGTCCGCGCTCTTCGGGAGCGCAAATCGGGTCCGGACTCTGGCTCCCTTGGCCAACTCGCTAGCCCCTCTTACGGCCTACCGGATTGCGAAGATGGTCGACGTTCCTCGGACGAAGGTCTACGATGAGTTGGCCGGGCTTGCGGCGATGGGATGGGTGAGCAAGGTGGTGACGACGGGTACCGGATCCCGCTGGGAACTCCGGGACCTCGATGTTCGACGGCTACTCCGCCGACGGGCACGGATCGTCTCTATCGGGGACATCACGGCGGCGTCCGACGGGGTGGCAACGGGGACTCGTGCGATCTTGGCGAGGAGCCGCCGAAACCCGATCGACTCTGCGCTGCTGCGCGGACCGTTCCAACCAAGGGATCCCGAGGACTTCGCGCGTCCCGCCGAGAAGGATGCGGGACTTCGAAGGATGGGTCTCCCCGTTTCGAGACGGGCTCGCCCGGCGCCATGAAGACCGCCGATGAGATTGGCCGAATCCTCGCAACCGCCGGTCCCACGGAGAGAGGAGCTTACTTCGGGGCTCTCCTCGTACGGGAGTCGGGACTCGATACCGACGAGGTAATCATCGTCGGGGGTCGGCAATCGAGATCTACACTAGGGGCAGAATCGCCTCCGGCGACATCGATATCGTTGGACCCCGCAAACGTATCGTGACGACCCTCAAGGTTTGGGAGTTCGGGTCGAGCGATCGCCGCATGTGGACCCGGGAAGACTGGGGGCTCTTTGTGGACATTCGAAAGGACATCGACGACTACCACGGTCGTCGGGAACGGACCCGAGTGATCAATACGCCCTACGGCGGGGTCCGTGTCGAGGGTATCGAGGACGCGATGGCCCGAAGGTTGATCTCAGCGAAGTACTGTCAGGCCACCGGCGACTTTGACCACGCGGTGGCCATCGCCGAAGCTGCCCCCGATGATGTCGATTGGGGGTACGCAGAGGAGTACGCCAAGCGGGAGAGGGTCGCCGATCTCCATGTCGAACTCCGCCAGCGCGTGCGCGCCTGAGCCGCTTGCTTTTCGAACTGATTTCACGACCGCGGACCTAGTTTCACCGCGGCCCTTCGAGGCCATTCGATGTCAAAGCACGTCGCAGCACTCCGGCCGCGGATCACATCCGCTCGAGCGCATCCACCCCGAGCAGGTCGAGCGTGGTGGCGAGTGCCTGGCGCGTCGCCCCCACCATGGCGAGCCGGCTCGCGCGCTCCGCGCCCGCCGAAAGAACGGGGACGACCTGGTAGAACCGGTTGAACTCCTCGGCGAGGTCGTGCGCGTACCCCGCGATCGTGTGGACGTGGTTCGTTTTGGCGACGTAGCTCACGACCCCGGGAAGTCGCGCGACGGCGCGCACGAGGGCGAGTTCCGCCGATCCCATGAGCTCCTCCGCCCGGAACTCGGTCGGCGCGCTCTCCCCCGACTTGCGGAGGAGGGAGGAGGCCCGCGCGTAGGCGTACTGGAGGAAGGGGCCGCTCCGCCCCTCGAACGAGAGGGCGTCCTCCCAGCGGAACCCGACGGTCTTCTCGGGAGCGACCCGCAGGATATGGTAGCGGACCGCGCCGGCCGCGACGCGGGTGGCGATCGACTCGACCTCATCGGGTCCGAGGTCCTCGCGTCGGTCGAGGACCTCCCGTCGCGCCCGGTCAACGGCTTCGTCGAGGAGGTCGTCGAGGTAGACCGCCGACCCCTTGCGGCTCGACATGCGGCCCCCCTCGGGGACGGTGATGTCTTGATAGATCACGAACTCGGGGCGTCGGGTCTCGCCGACCTCGGCCAGCATCGCGTCGAGCGTGCGCGCGTGCAGCTGGTGGTCCTGGCCCAGCACATCGATCACGCGGGGGAAGCGTGCGAACTTGGCCAGATGGTAGGCGAGGTCCCGGGTGGGGTACAGGCTCGTGCCATCGCCGCGGGTCACGATCACCCGGGCGGTCTCCTTGGGGAGACCGTAGGAGGAGGCGTCGAACGCGAGCGCACCGTTCTCCTCCCGGACCGCGTGCGGGCCCTTCGACAGCCGCTCCACGATCCGGTCGACCGACCCGTCCTTGAGGAAGCTCGACTCCCAGACGAACTCATCGAAATGGATCCCGACCCGTGCGAGCGATTCGACCATCCCTCCCAGGATCGCCGCGCTGAGGTCGTGGTGGCGCCCCGGCGCCTCACCGGCCTCGAGGCGTCGGGACAGCTCCTGAACCTCGTCCCGCGCCTCCGGATGGGTCTTCAGGTACGTGCTGACGGCCGGGTACGGGCGACCGAAGTGAAGATCGGGCTTGACCCCGGGAGGAGGCGACGGGGATGGATCCGGGACGGTCGCGCGGACCTCCTCGGGCCACGTCGAGGGAGGTTTCGACCAGATCCAGGTGATCATCGCCGCCTGGCGCCCGACGTCGTCCACGTAGTACTGCGTCGTGACCGAGCGGCCGTCGGCCCGCAGGACGCGCGCGAGGGTGTCGCCGATGAGCCCGTTGCGAACGCGTCCGATGTGGAACGGACCGGTCGGGTTCGCGCTGGTGTGCTCGACGCACACCGAAGGACCTCCCGGGGGTCGGCGCCCGTAGCGGGCTCCCTGCGCGATCACGAGGTCGAGGGTGGATCGTACCAGCCAGAGCGGCTCGGCCCGGAAATTGAGGTACGGTCCCGTGGCTTGGACCGAGCTCACCGTGGACGGTCGCGGAAAGCCGTCCGCGAGGGTGCGCGCAAGGTCGGCCCCGGGAACGTTCAACGTCTTCGCCCACCGATGGAGCGCGAACGAGGCGTCGGCCTGGTTCCCCGCTCCGAGGTTGAGCTGGGCACGTACCGCCTCCGGATCGAGGTGCACGCCGTGCGCCGCCAGACGGGCGACGAGCGCGGCCACGAGAGGGGCCACGAACGGCTCCCATGGATCGAACGGCACCGGGTCGGGAACGTTGGCCATCGCGCCGTCCCACCCCACGGGAGAAACGCTAAAGCGGCGCGTCTTTCTTAACGGTTCCTCCGTGTCCGCCCTCCTCCTGGTGCGCTACGGGGAGCTCGCGCTCAAATCCCCCCCCGTGCGGCGGGAGTTCGAACGCACGCTCCAGCGCAACATCCTCGAGCAGTTCGCCGCCGCGCGCTCCACCTGCCGCCTGCGCAACGATCGCGGTCACTTCTACGTTGAGTCCGATGATGCCGAAGCCGCGGCGTTGATCGTGCGGCGGGTCTTCGGGGTCACCTCGGTGAGCGTCGTCTGGGAGGTTTCCACCGACCGCCCCGAGCTCACCCGACGGGTGATCGAGCTTTCGGACGCGTTGCTCGGCCCGGGGCGGTCGTTCGCCGTACGCGCCCGCCGCACCGGCGAGCATCCGTTCACGAGCCAGGAGCTCGCGCGCGACCTGGGCTCGGAGATCATCGCACGCTTCTCCGACCGCCAGCTGCGGGTCGACCTCGACCATCCGGACGTGGAAGTGTTCGTCGAGGTCCGGGGCCCGCGGACCTACCTCTACTTTGGCCGTCAACGGGGACCCGGGGGCCTGCCCCTGGGTGTCGCCGGCCGCGTGGTCGCCCTCGTCGACGGGACGCGAGGAGCGCTCGGCGCCTTCCTCATGATGAAACGGGGCTGTCGGTGCGACCTGGTGGCCACCGCGAATGGGGCGGACCTCGCGCGAAGGATCCTGGGACGGTTTGACCCCCGCTCGAGCGTGGAGCTCGCGCCGGGTACGGGGGAGGAGGCGGAGGTGGCCATGCGCACGGCGGCCGATTCACACCACGCCGACGGGATCGTCCTCCCCTTGACGATCGATGCCTACGCCGAAGCCCACGCGCGCTGGGGCGATCGCGTCGTCTTCTCTCCGACCGTGGGCCTGACCGATGAGGAGGTGGAGCACCGATGGCACGACGTGCAAGCGCTCGCCGGGTAGACGCTCGGGTCACGCGGCTCCCCGGCTACGATGACCCGGCTCCCCCCATCCCGACCCCCGAGCCACCCGCCGAGACGCCGCCCGAGTCGGAGTCGAGCCCCGCGACGCCTTCCGTCCTCCCGCGACGGCCGTACGTCTCCGACGGTCCTACCCTCGAAGAGCGTCAGGCGCGTTGGGAGAAGGAACGACGTCGCTTCGAGACACGAGCCACGTAACACGCGCGAAACGATGCGTTCTTTCCCCCGTCGCGAGGTCGCTGCGACCACGAACGCGGGAGATGCGCGGGGCCTTGGGATTTCAGGGCGACGGAGAGCCGTCCGGGTCCCCGGGCGGGTGTGACCACTCGGGAAGCGGGGTTCCGTCGAGCTGAGCCGCGAGGCGATTGAGGAAGGTCCGAAGCCCTCGCGAGAATACGATCGCGGTCTCGGTGCGGAGCTTCCGGTGGGTCAGCACGAGGAGCGTGCCCTGCTCCACCGGGCTCAACTCCCACCGGACCCGCGAGGCTTCGCCTTTCGGGGCGGTCGACGATGGAGGCAGGTTCCACTCGTACTCGTACACGAAAGGAGGGTCCCACTCCACGATCCGTCCGGTCGAGTGGACGCGGTACGGTCCGGTGACGAGGTCGACCGTTCCGCCCTTCCGTCCCTCGATCCGAGCCTCGGTCATGAACCAGTGACGGATCTGCGCGGGGTCGGTGATCGCGTCCCACACGACGGCTGGAGGGTGACGGAGATAGCGTCGAAACGTGAGCGTGGCGACATCGCCCTGCGCGTCGATCTCGCCCGCTTCGTTCCCGGCGGCCGGGCCGGGCGGTGTAGGACGGACCGAGCTCACGGCCCCTCTCTCTTGCCCCTCGAGGACCGAGCCTCCAGGTGGGCTTCCAGGGAGTCGAGTTCGGTCGCCCAAAACCCGCGGTATTTCGAGATCCACGCGTCCACCTCCGCCAACCGTTCGGTTCGCAGGGAGTAGACCCGTCGCCGATGGTCCTGCCGGACCCGGACGAGTTGGGCTTCACGGAGGACTCGAAGATGACGGGACATCCCCGGTTGACTCAGGTGGGGGAACGCTCGTCCGAGCTCGCCGGCCGCCCGCTCCCGGCGCGAAAGGAGGTCGAGGACCTGTCGCCGGGTCGGGTCGGATAGGGCCGAGAAGACATCCCGCTCCATGGGTCGATTCGGATATAACGAACCGCTTAATTAGCGCTTTGCCCGCACGAAGGATGCGCCTCCGCAGCGGTGGAACTTCACCGATGACGAAGGTCGCCGCGGCCATGGCGGGGGTGACAATATATATACCGATGTGGTTATGCTTAGACGCGAGTTGGATCTCGCCCTGGAGGAGATATCGATGCCGATGAACCCGGCCGCGAAGACGCCACGAATGAACAACCCCGTGCTGGTCATCCCCGATGCCCTGACCGCCCCGCAGAGCCTCGGAAAGGCCGTCCTGCGCAACGGCGCCCCACGGGAGGCGATCGCCTTGACGCAGCTTCGGGCGAGCCAGATCAACGGTTGCAGCGTGTGCGTCGACATGCACACCCGCATGATGCGGACCGCCGGGGAGCCCGAAGCGCGCCTCTACGCCGTTTCCGCCTGGCAGGACTCGCCGCTGTTCAACGACGCGGAGCGGGCGGCATTGGCGCTCGCGGAGGCGGTCACGCGGATCGGGGACCGATCGGACCCGGTGCCCGACGCGGTGTGGGAGCAAGCTGCGCGACACTACACTGAGTCGGAGCTCGCGGCGCTCATCATCGGTCTTGCGATGATCAATGCGTTCAACCGGATCAATGTCGCGACGCGGCAGGTTCCGGCGGACTGGAAAGGCTCGGACGATCCCGAAGTGGCGAAGTCGTGGGGGGACTTCTCGGCGAGCGACGGGTCCAGCGGGGCGAAGGCCCCTCCCTGAACGGCGCTTTCGACCCTCCCCATCCTGGCGGAAGGGGCGGGAACGGATGGGGCAATGAGCCCCCATGCGCAAAGCGTTATGAACGGAGTCCGGGTGAGCGGCGACGATCGGTTCCACCATGACCCACTGGAAGGTCGACGGCTCGTTTCTCGCCCGACGCGCGGATTGGCAGCCGTTCTCGAAGACGTGCGAGGCTCCGAACGCAGAGCAGGCGAAGGAATGGGCGTTCTCCGAGATCGGTGGGTGTCACGGGGTCAAGCGCCAGCTCATCCGCATCGTTTCGGTGAGCGAAATCCCCGCGTGAGCGCCCCCCGCAAGAGCGTCGCCGAGCGAAGTGTCCCGCGCGAGCTCGTTCGAGCCGAACGGATCCGGAGTTCCGACACGGGTTTGCCGTCCCCGGTGCGGCGATGTGGATGGTCGATTCGATAAACCGGTAACCGTTTCGGCGGCAATCCCGCACCCGGTGTATCTGGACCCTCCTCATCGGACCGAGCCGGTTCATCCTCCATGGGACGATCGGGGACGGCCGGGCCATTGGGTACAGTGCAGCGACCGAGAACCATTCCTACCGGTCGGCCCTCAGGTGCGGCCGGCGCCGGTCGTTTCGTGCTTCCCTCGGAAGCGGATGGTTGCGGTGAACCCTGATCCGGCGATCGTGGCTCCGAGGAACCGTTAAGTCGGTCCGTTGGTCGACGTTCGGGAGGAAGGTCAGCGGAATGGCGGAATCGTCGGGACCTGCGGTCACCGAGCAGCAAGTCCAGGAGGACATCGTCCGCCTGGACGCGTACCGTGGCCAGCTCAACGCCATGGTCCAGCAGTTCCAGTACCTCGTGAACTCGCGCGCGGACCACGTGCGGGCTCGGGAGACCCTCGAGGGGCTCGACCGGGTCGCGGACGATGGCGAGCTCCTCATCCCCGTGGGCGGCGACGCCTTCCTGCGGGGACGACCGGCGAAGGATACCCCGGTCCTCTTGGGGATCGGATCCGGCGTCGTGGTGGAGATGGAGCGGCCGAAGGTGAGCGAGGTCCTGGCGCAACGTCTCGGCAAGATCGAGCAGGCCGCCCAGGAGCTCGAGGCCCAGATCCGCACGCTCGAGGACCGCATCCAGTCCTTGTCCCAGCGACTCGACGAGGTCACCCGCGCGGCGGAGAGCGGGACCGGGGCGGCCGCGGGCCATGTGGGCCGCGATTAAGGCGCGGCTGCGCCGCGCGTCCGAGGCCGAGCCCGCACCCCCCCACGGTCCCACCCCCGGCACGCCGGCGCCCACGACGGCTCCCCCGTCCTCGCGCCCGAGTCCCCCTCGACAGCCGTCGACGGAAGAGCACGCCCCGAACGCGGGCGCGGAACGTCACTTCACAGACGGGCTGCTCGGCACGCGCATCAACGATGTGGCCCTCGAGGACGTCCTGGACGAGCTCGAGATCGTGATGCTCCAATCCGACGTCGCGCTCCCGGTCGTCGAGAAGGTCCGACGCGATCTCCGAAAACGTCTCGCCGGACGCAAGCTCAAGTGGGGCTCGGACGTGGAGACGGCGGTCAAGGAATCCCTCGAAGAGAGCGTGCGCGCGATCCTCGAGCGACCGCCGTTCGACCTCCTCGCGACGATCTCGGCGCACCCCACGAAGCCGTACATCATCCTCTTCGTCGGGGTCAACGGCACCGGCAAGACGACCACCGTCGCCAAGATGGCCGGCTGGCTGAGGGACCACGGGTTCCAGGTCGTGATCGCCGCGGGCGACACCTTCCGTGCGGGAGCGATCGAGCAGCTCCTCGTCCACGGCGAACGGCTCGGCATCAAGGTCGTCCGCCAGCAGGAAGGGAGCGACCCGGCGGCCGTGGCGTTCGACGCCGTCGAGCATGCGAAGGCGCGCGGGCTCGACGTTGTGCTCGTCGATACGGCGGGCCGCCAGCACACGAACGAGAACCTGATCTCCGAGGCCAAGAAGATCCGGCGGGTCGTGGAGCCGAACCTCACCCTGTTCGTGGGCGATGCGCTCTCGGGCAACGACGTGGTCGAGCAGGCGAGGATGTTCCAGTCGGCGCTCGGGGTCGATGGGCTCGTCCTGACGAAGCTCGACGCCGACGCGAAGGGCGGAGCCGCCCTGTCCGCGACCTTCGTGACGAAGCGCCCCATCCTGTTCGTCGGGGTCGGCCAGGGGTACGCCGACTTCCGCGGGTTCGACCCGGAGTGGATGGTCCGGCGCCTCTTCGCGGAAGGTGCCCCCACGTGACGGCGAGCCTCGAGGTCGTCCTCGTCCGGCCGAAGGAGGACGGCAACGTCGGTGCCGTCGCCCGGCTCGCACGGAACTTTGGCGCGGCGCGCCTCGTGATCGTGGCGCCGCGGGCGGCCCTCGGAGCCGAGGCGCGGCGCCGGGCGATGGGCGGCCTCGCGCTCCTCACCTCCGCCCGGGTGGTGCCCCGTTTCGGGGACGCCCTCGAAGGGAGTGACCTCGTCGTCGGGACCACCGACCTCTCGACCGGGAGGTCCACGGCCTACCTACGTCGCGCGGTGAGTCCCGAGCGGCTCGGCGAGATGCTCCTCCCGATCGTGGGACGGGTCGCGATCGTCTTCGGGCCGGAGGACAACGGACTACGACGCGAGGAGCTCGCCGAATGCGACCTGCTCGTTCACATCCCCGCGCGGCGAGAGTTCCCGACCCTCAACCTGTCGCACGCGGTGGCCGTCACGCTCTACGCCATCCATCGCGCCCGGGGGACGACCGATCCCGAGACGACCCCGGCGCCCGAGATCGTGGAGCTCAATGGCCGAGAGAAGGCGCTCTTCCTGGAGCGCGTGGACGAGCTCGTCCGACGATCGGGGTATCCGGCCCACAAGCGACGAGGCCTTATGCTCTCGTTCCGCCGTATCCTAGGTCGTTCGACGCCGACCGAGGCCGAGTATCGGATGCTCCTCGGGTTCCTGAAGGGGGTCGCGCGACTCACGAAGAGGCGAGGTCATGGCAGCGGCTAAGGACTGGCTGAGGGTGCGGGGCATGGGACGCGAGAGGTTCGCCGGGTACATCGCCGATTTCCTCACGGGGGCGGGATTCACGGTCGAGCGCAGCGAGTCGGCCGACCCCGCGGCGAGTCGCGTCAAGGCGAAGCTCGCTCGAATGAACCCCGCGGTGCCCGACGGGGCGAAGGAGATCGAGATCGTGCTCGAGCCGACCAGCGGAGGGGCGTCGTGCACGTGGGTCCAGCCGGTCGAGGTCCCCGGGGCGGACCGGGAACGCCTGGACCGCCTGATCCGCGAGCTGGTCGCGCATGTCGAACGTGCCGTCCTCACGGAGAGCCACGCGACCGCGAAGGTGACGCGCTCGCCGGGGTTCCACTTCCCGTGGACCGCGAGCCCCTGAAGGGCGAGCGACGAGCTCCCGGCCCGACGTTCGGTCGCACCCGCGACCTCCGCGGGCGACCGAATCGGGCTTTAAATACGCGGGCCAAGCTAGTACGTCTACCGTCCTATGCGTCGCCGAGGGAATTCACGCGCGGTCATCCCGATCATCGCGAACGTCCTTCTCGTCGGGATGGTGGTGGCGGCGGGATCGATCCTGTTTGCATTCCGCCCGGCGCTGCCCCCCCAGCCGAGCGCGATCTACTACCAGGCGGAGACCGGACCCGGAGAGCCTACGTGGGGCGACGGTTCCGACTGCAAGACGGTCAACGGGGTCCAATCGTGCGCCGTCCTCCCTTCGCTCGACATCATCCTCACGGCCTCCAGCCCCCCCAACGTCCTTGTCTCGAGCCTTTACTTCTACCTCTTCTGCAACGGGACGGTCTACCTTTCCGGGACGCTATCCCAGATCACATGGACTCCGGGGGCGGCCCAACCCGCGGCTCCGCTCACCAGCCCGGCCCCTCCTCTCCCCCCGGGGGCGTCGACGCCCCAGTTGGGCCATTGCGGGACGTACACCCCTCCCGCGGCGGCGTTCAACCGGCTGGTCTACTTCCACCAGCTCGTCCCGGGCGCGGCGACCGTTCAGACGGGGGACATGATCGTGCTCTACACGCACACCTTCGAACCTCCGAACTGCCCGAACCCGCAGTACAAGAACGGCGTCCTGGTCGCGTGCGACGATGACTTCCACGGCGCGCCGACGTGGTGCTACGACGTTCAAGGGGCGTGCAATATCGACCTCATCTACGGGGGACCACCGACGGTCAGCCTGCTCCAGATCCCGCTCTACGGTCTGTCGAGCTGACGCTTCATGATGCGGCGACGCCGGGCGCGTTGGCGTCCCTGGTGGACGACCCTCCTGGTCGCCACGATGGGTCTCGTTGCGCTCGGTGGGGTCGCCTACTACCTCTACGTTCCTCGGACTCCGGACACCGGGCTCCCCCCTTCCGGAGGCCCTCCCGCCACGGAGATGGTCGTCATCGAGGGATCCGACCTCACGTTCTCCTACACGGTGGTCGGGAACGGCTCGTCGGGCTACCTCACTCCATTCCCGGAGTGTGATGACTGTCCGATCTCCCTCGCGACCGGCCAGGTGTGGACCTTCTCCTTCCCGCTTTCCAATTCGGACCCGCACGGTCCCCACACGATCACGGGATTCACGATCGACGCACCGTTCACCCTCGAGAGCTCCGCGCCGCAGGTACCGCATACCCTACCGAGCGGAGGATCCATGGACGTGGCGCTCCAACTCCACGTGCCGGGAACGCCGGGCTACTATTTCCTCGAAGGTAGCGTCGACGCCTCGTAGGCAACTTCTTCGCGCCCGCGCCTCGCCCAACTTCGCGGCCCTTGCCTCAGGGCCACGGTCCGGGACGCGCGAGGTCACGACCTGAGGAAGACAGCCTCCGACGCTCCGGCGCTCAGAACGGACCGTCGTTCCTCGTACGCGCCGCCGCGTCACCGCGGCGTCGGGCGCGGACCACGGCGAAGGCGAGGACGAGCGTCAGCCCCGTCAGGAGCGTACCGACGGAAGCGATGAAAGCGTCCGAGCAGTAGGTCTGAGGGAGGGTCCCGCATCCGTGGGCGGGGCAGTTCCACGTCGCCGAACACGCCACGGGCGCGAGGACGCTACCGAAAAGGAGGAGCATAGCGCCCGCGACCACCAACGACCCATCGGCGCGAAGGTGTGGACATGATGGGTTCCGCTCATGGGCCGGCGGAACGTACATCCGAGGCGCCTCTCGTCCTCCACCTCGAGGCGCCTCATGGAGAACTTGAATGAGAAGACCTTCGTCGGACTCGACGTACAC
>JBOGRS010000022.1:0-27828 GCA_050749685.1 Thermoplasmata archaeon | reverse complement strand
CAGGGCCGCCTCGGGCCCGTGGCGACTGAGCGATCGCCCGCGGGGGTCGGGCGAGCGGCCCGGGACTCCGGGCCGGCGGCGCGCGCGCGGACCTTCGGTGAGCGGGGAGCGGTGGGACGAGCGGCCCGCGAGCCCGCACCGGCTCGAGAGCGGGTCGTGGCGGGTCCTATGGGGGGTTCTATAGAGAAGGAGTCACGGGCCCGAGAGGACCCGCCAGATGATTTCCTCCTCAGGATACGGCTCCCTACTCAAGCCGCCTATACGGAACTCGGAGGACGCGCGTGCTTCATGCTCGTCATGCGGGCGAGCATGGTCTCGGCCTGGCTGAGAGCGAGGGGGGCAGCCCGGGACCTCCGTTCGGTGGCAAAGCAGGGGTTATAATGCATGCTCGCATGCATCGGTAGATGGTCGCCGCGGACACCTCCGTTCGAGTCTCGAGGCAAACGCTCAGTGAACTGGAGCACCTGCGCGGTGTCTTCCATACCGAGAGCGCCGACGAGACGATCCGAAAACTTGTCCGGGAACGTCGTTCGCGGGCGCTCAGCCGCATGATCGGAAGCGGGAGGGGAGTCGTCTCTAGATTTACTGAGGATGATCGGATTGCGGCTCACCGTTGATTCCTTTGCCTGGATCGAGCTGATCCGCGGAACCCGCTTGGGCAGGCAGGCTGGAGAGCTCATCAATCGGGCCGAGCAGTGCTTCACTCCCGCTATCGTACTCGCCGAGGTAGCCCACCGATGCCTGAGGGACGGGCTGGACGAGTCCCTCGCGGTGCAGGAACTGCGGGCGATGACTGAGTCCTCCACCATCACGCCCATCGATTCTGACCTCGCCGTCGCCGCCTCACTGGCGGCCACCGAGCTGCAGGAAAGGGCCAGAGCCCAACGTCTGCGTCGGCCCGGGCTAGGGGATGGCCTCGTCTTGGCCACCGCTCGGACGACAGCCTCCCAGCTTCTCACCGGCGACCCGCACTTCCGAGGTCTCCCCGAAACCGTGTGGCTGGCGTAGGTGCCTCTCGCGTCGGGAGCCGTTCTTCCCGGTATCGCCGAGCCCGCTGAGGGCACACCCCCGTTACGGACGTTACCGGCCCGAGGGAACCCGCCAGAATATTTCTTCCGCAGGATGCGTCCGTTCGCCGACGGAGGTCTGCGAAGAAATCATCGGGCCTGCCACGAAAGCCGGCCTCGCGCCATGCGCTCTGGCCGAGCTGAGGACCGGGCTCATGGCCTTCTCGTAGGGGGTCTTCAGCCGACCTCATTAAGGCAGTTGCGCGAACGGCGTCTGGGTCAAGCCAACCACACGGAGGCAGGCCCGCAGCGTTCCGCGCTTGAGCGCCCCCCCATGAAGCGGGATCACGATGAGCCCAAAGACACCCTCGCGCGACACGATGTAGTGGCTCCCCGTCTGGCGTCGAAACGTCCAGCCGGCCCGCTTGAACGCCCGTAACGCGTCGCGAGGGCGGACGTTGCCGAGATCACTCGACGCTCAGAGCGTCGCCAGCTCGACGTGAAAGGTCCTGACCGCTCGGTCCCCCGGGGCGACCCGTCCCGGCGCCACGCGCTCCGCCAACACTTCGAGATAGCCTTCGATGGCCCCCGTGATGTACCCCCGGATGCCTTCGAGGGTTTCGGACTGAGTGGTGCACGCTGAGTGGTGCACGCGGGCAACTCGGGCACTTCCGCCCAGTAGCCGCCCTCCTCCGCATCGAAGACCCGTACCGTGAACCCGCGACCCATGGACTTCCTGAGCCCCGCCTCCCCCCATGGCCCTTTCTGTCGGGGCGGACGAGGTGGACACCGTTTCAGCCGACTTGCTACCTGCCATCGGACCACCGATCAGCGTCGACGCCTGCCCGTCGTTCCTATCCTAACCGGGCCCGAGGGGACCCACGCAACGCCATGGGCAGTTGGATTCGTCGTCCCACCGACAGGGGCGGCGGAGAGACCGCCTCCCGCCTCGACCGAGGGCCCGCTTCACCGGACACCCTCCTCGCCACTCTTATTAGTCATTGTGACTAATACGCTCGCATGGGGCTCGCGGTAGACCCGGGTCTCGCCGCGTTGTTCGGCTCGGAGGACCGTGTGAGAACATTGGCCGCACTGGCCAACGCGGACGCGCCCCTTACGGCGTACCGTGTCGCCTCCATGGTGGGGATGAAGCCGCCGAATGTTTATCGCGAACTGAAACGGCTGCTCCAGTTCCACGAAGTGGAAAGGGCGCCGACCTCGCAAGGGAAGGATGGCTGGCGGCTGGTCGACGCCGACGTGAGGGCGTTGCTGCGGCGACGCCTTCGGGTCGTCTGGAGTGAAGACCTGCTTCGAGGGGCGCGCGAACGGGGCCGGCGGGCGGCCCTCTCGATTCAATGGAGCTCGCGGATTCCACTTGACCGGTCGGCCTTTGCGCCCGGCCGCCCACCATCCGCAGCGGCCGTGCGCCGACGGCGGGACAAGGATCGAGTCCTCGCGAAGGCCGGGGCCCGGACGTCGGTTCGCACGAAGCGGGCCACGAGTTGAACGCTGACGAGCTGGGAAGAACCCTCGCCAAAGCGAGGAACGGAGGGGAGAGGAGCCTCTGGTTGGGGGCCATCCTTGCCAAGCAGATCAAGACCGAGGTCGTGATCGTGGGGGGATCCGCGATCGAGGTCTACACAAGCGGGGCGTACGTTTCGGGAGATGTCAGCCTCGTGGGGGAGCGCGGATCGATCGTCTCGGCCCTGGAGCGATGGGGCTTTTGCCGAGAGGGTCGACGGTGGTCTCGCTCCGACCTTGAGCAGTGGGTGGATCCCGTCGGTCGGTATTATACCGGTGACGTCCGAAAGCTACGGGAGGTGTCGACCCCGTACGGCATGGTCCGTCTGGCCTCGGTGGAGGACCTGATCGCCAAGCGGTTGATTGAGGTGAAGGTTTGGCCTCGGGCGGGCACCGCGATGTTCGACCAAGCCGTCGCCCTCGCGACGGAGTACGACGAGGACGTCGATTGGGACTACGTCACTCGAGTGACCCGGCGGGAGCGGGCCGACGACCTGGTCGCGGAATTGCGCCATCGCGTGGCTCGGACTCGGCAACCCGTCCGCGCGAGGCTGGACACTCCTCGGAAGGCGAGCCGGGCCCGGGGGGGGCTCACCGCCGGGGGGGACGGTCGGGGGTTCCGGGGAGCCGCCCACGGCGCCGTCCGAAAAGGAGGAGAGCGAGCGCCCCCGCGACCGCGCCGGCGAGGAGGCCGCCCGCGAGCGCCGCGTACACCAGGACGCCCGGCGGGGACGCGGTCGACGGCGGCGTCCCGGCCGAGGGGGCGACCTCGAACGTGATGGATCCCCCGACGCTCCCCCCCGAAGTGTCCGTCACGTTGACGATCACGCGGAACGTTCCGGCGGAGGTGGGCGTGCACGAGATCGTCGACGCATTCATGGCGGGGCAACCCGGGGGTAGATCGAGGAAGGTGTAGGTGCGGACCCCATTCCCCCCGCCCACGACCACCGTGAGCGTGAGCGAGTGTCCGAGCGTGGGGTCGACGAAGGCGAGGTCGAGCGCCACGAGGGTGAGCGGATTCGCCGTCGGGGGCCGGACCGTCACGCGCGTGATGACGCCGACCGATTGGCCGGCGGCATCCGTGACGACCGCCTCGACCCTGTACGTTCCGCCGGTCGTGGGCGAACAGGGGAGATCGGCCACGCTCGCGCTCGTGCAACCGGGAGGGAGACCGTGGTAGACGAACGCGAGGGGAGGGCTCCCTCCCGCGGCGACCAGCACGAGGGTGAACTCCCCGCCAACGCGCACGGTCGATGGGATCGCGGCGAACTCGGTCACGACCGCGGAGGCGCCGACCTGTGCGGGCTCGACCGTCATCGTGATCCCGATGGAGGCGGACGCGCGGGCCGAGTCCGTGACCGTGGCGACGACGGAGTAGGTCCCCGCGGCCGTGGGCGCGCACCCTAGCCGGGAGAGATTCTCGGAGAGGCAACCGTTCGGGAGTCCGGCGTACGTGTAGGTAAGGGGGCCGGCACCCCCGATGGCGTCGAGCGCGATCTCGGTCGCGTTCCCCAGGACGAAGTTCGACGGCGTCGCGTTCGCCCCCCGGATCAGGGGCCCGGGGGAAGTGCCGGGGAGCACGACGTGGAGGGTGGCGTTCGACGTGCCGCGAGCCCCGAGCGCATCCACGACGGCGGCCGCGACGACGAAGTTGCCGGTGGCGGTCGGAGCGCAGGATAGGCTGAGCACGTTCGCGGAGACGCAGCCGGGGGGGAGCGAAGGGTAGCTCGCGGAGAAGGGCGCGACGCCTCCGCCCACCGTGATCGCGATCACGGCGGAATCTCCATACGTCACGATGGACGGTAGCGTGGACGCGGCGACCGCCAGTCGATCCGCCACACGGAGGAGGGTGGAAACGTTCGACGTGTTGCCCTGCTGGTCGGTGACGGTCAGTTCGAGGAGGTAGCTTCCGGCCTGGCTGGGGTTGCAGACGAAGGACGAAGCGTCCACGGACGAGCACCCGGGCGGGAGCCCGGAATAGCTGTACGTGTACGGAGGGGAGCCGCCCGCCACCTGCGCGGCGACGCTCACCGTGACGCCCACCTCCGTAAGGCCGGGGGCCACCGTGAAGGAGGAGACAACCGGGTCGTTCTCAATGCGCCCGGAGAACGTCCAAACATCCGAGCACACGTCGGTCGGGCACCCGAAGAGGGTCCGGGTCCCTCCGACGCTCGAATCGGGGGTACCGCCGACGAGGAGGAGGTCGCCGGCTTTCGGGTCCGCGACGAACGCCGCCGACGAGCGATTTTCCGGCGACAGGTCCGAGGTGATGGCCCGCCAACGCCCTTGAAAGAACGCCCAGGTGTCGTTGAGCGTTTTCGACGTCAGTACGCCGACGCCTCCGAACACGACGACCGCGCCGGAGGCCGGGTCGTAGGCGACCGACGCGTCGGATCGTGCCGGCGGAGCAGGTCCGCTCGTCAGCGTGCGATTCGTCCACGTGCCGGCGGCGAAGGTCCAGGTCATGGGCTCGCTCGCCGGAAAGGACGAGGCCAGGGCAACGATCCCGAAGAGGACGACCTCGCCTTCGGCGGCATCGTAGGCGAGGGGGTTGCTTGCCTCTCCCGGTGGTGAGGTTGCGAGGCTCGACGTAAGGTTCGCCCACGTGCCACCGAGATAGCTCCACGTGTCCCGAAGTCCCCCGATATCGCGGTTCGCCGGGTACTGCGGGTCCCCCCCGAAGAGGAGGACGACCCCGTCGTGGGCATCGTACACCATCTGGGTGGCGGAGCGCGGAGAAGGGGCGGAGGTCGTGGGGACCCGGGTCCACGCACCCGACGCGAAGGTCCACGTGTCGTTGAGCGGCCCCAGGGCCCCGACGCCCCCGAAGAGAAGGATCGTTCCATCCGCGGCATCGTACACGAGTCCTGCACGCGAGCGCGCCGGCGGCGAGACCGTGGGAAAGAGCTGGGTCCACTCCCTGCCCGAAAAGGCCCAGGTGTCGTTGAGGAACGTTCCGGCGGATAACGTGCATCCCCCACCCACGGGCGAGCAGCCGTCCCCGCCGAAGAGCAGGACCTTCGCGTCGGCGGCATCGTACGCGATCGCCGCGTCCCAACGGGGGGACGGCGTGAGCGGGGTGCGGTTCGACCAGTTGCCCCCCACGAACGACCAGGTGTCCGCGAAGTAGGAGTATCCCAGTCCCCCGAATAGCAGGAGGTAGCCGTCGGCGCCATCGAACGCCTCCGCCGGTCCGAGTCGGCTGACCGGGCCGCTCGTGGGATTCACGTTGGTCCAATTCCCCGCGCTGAACGTCCAGGTCATCTCGACACCGGCAATGGTGTAGTTCAGGGTGTTCGTGTAGACGACCACCCCGTCGGCCGGGTCGTACGCGAACCCGTCCGGATACGGGACCGGAGGCGACGTGGCGGGGTAGATCTCGGTCCAGTTTCCCGCGTGGAACGTCCACGTGTCGCTCAGCGCGGTGAACTGCGTCGAACCTCCGAAGAGGACGACGTACCCGTCCTTCGCGTCGTACGCGAGGCCGGCATCCGATCGATTCGAGGGCGACGCGACCGGATGCAGTTGGTTCCACGTGCCGTTCGAGAACGTCCAGGTGTCGTTACACTGATAGCCCAGGGATTTCGTGACGCACGACCCGTTGCTCCCGCCGAAGAGGAGGAGATAGCCGTCCGACGAGTCGTTCGTCATGCTGGCCCCGTATCGCGACGGCGGCGATGAGGTGAGGTTGAGGAGCATCCAACGACCCGCGTGGTACGTCCACGTCTCGCCGGCCGAGGGGCAGGGGGTGTAGTCGTACCCCGATCCCGACCCCGCGACGTAGACCACGTAACCATCGGTGTCGTCGTAGGCCATCACGGAGCCCGCACAGCTCTGGGGCATCGGGTGGCGGACGAGCGGGGTCCAATTCCCGGCGCGGTAGGTCCATGCGTCCGTCGCGCCGGGAGTCCCGTACTGGCCCGCGACGCGTCCGAGAAGGAGGACGTACTGGTCCGACGCGTCGTAGGTCATGACGACGAAGTAGTCCGCTTGCGCGGGTGGGGTCGGTCCGCTCGGCGTCCAGGTCACGTTGGTCGAGGATGGGGGAAGGGAGGCGGCCGGAAATCGACGCGCGAGGCACGCCCCGTCGGCCCACGTCACGTCACCGTGGCACGGGAGGGGTGCCGCCCCGGCGGTCGGGGACGACGTGGCGAGCGAGGCGCGGGCCTGGGCAAGGAGGGTGGAGGCGACCGGGCCGGACGCCATGGTGCCGCTCGGCGTCGAGGCGGTCGACGGGGGAGCGGGGAGGCCTTCCGCCGTGAAGGCCACGGGTGGGAGGGCGATGAGGATCGCAACGGCGACGATGAGGGAAAGTCGCGTCGGGACGGGCGAGGCGAACGGGTTGGAGGGCCGCGTCACGGCGACCGCCCCCGGGGCGAGACCGAGGGACGCAACTCCGATCGCCCCCGCATCCGGTGGCCGACTCGTCCGGCGACCATGAACCTTTGTGGACCCTAGTGCGCTCCCACGAGCTCGCGGAGGCGCCGGACGACCGTCGCCGCTC
This sequence comes from Thermoplasmata archaeon, assembly GCA_050749685.1. GTDB lineage: Archaea > Thermoplasmatota > Thermoplasmata > Lutacidiplasmatales > UBA184 > Lutacidiplasma. The sequence continues at coordinate 20,796 of JBOGRS010000022.1, read as the reverse complement.
AGAAGAGCGAGGTCGATCGCGTCGCCTGCGAGATGGCCCACCCTTCGGGGATCAGCTCGGCATCGATCTGGCGGAAGAGCTCCTCGTGGTTCTCGCAGAGCGTGAAGTCCATGGCCGTGGCTCCCTTGCGCGTCTTTCCCTTCGTGGCCGCGAGCAGGTGGGCGGTGTAGCCTGCCTGCTCGTGGCAGGGAACGGTGAGCGACATCTGTCGATCCTCGACCGGGGTCGGTCCACGCGGGAAGGCGTATGATGCCGCCGCACGATTCTGGCACGCCACCATGCCCGCCCGTAGGTTGTTCGACTACAAAGTCCCCTCTCCCCCGCCGCGGCACGGACATCGCGCATCCCCGCCAGCGTCCACGGCGGTGGAAGGGGCGGAGCTCGGGGGCATGCGGTGGGCGTCGCGCGGGGCGGTCCGCGAGGGATTTAACCTCGGAAGGCACGCCCCCGCGAGCTCCCCATGGTCGCGAACGCCCTCACGACGGTCTCCACCTACCTCCTTCAGGTGGGACTGGCCGCGGGAGTCTCGGTCGCGTGGATCGTCATGGAGTATCTCGCCCGGAGCTCCACGTGGCGTCAGGGGGCTCCGCGCCGTCCTCCCTCCACGCTCGACCGCGGGACCTACCCGGTGATCGCCATCGGGCTCGCCGTCGGCATGGCCACGACGTTCTTCGCGTTCTTCCTGGCGCCGATCGGGCATCTACCGATCGCGGTCACCGCGTTCGGATTGGTGGTGGTTGCGCTCGGGCTCACGATCCGGTTCTGGGCCCTCAGCACCCTCGGGAAGTTCTTCACGATGCCCATCACGATCCGTCCGGACCACGAGCTCGTTCGGGGCGGCCCGTACCGGTGGCTGCGCCATCCCGCGTACACGGGAGGCTTCCTCACTGCGCTCGGGGTCCCGCTGGTCCTCGGGACGAGCCTCGGCGTCCTCGTCACGCTCGCGGCCTGCATCATCGTCTACGTCTATCGGATCCGGATCGAGGAGGCCGCCCTCGTCTCCCGCTTCGGGGAGGCCTACCTCGCCTACGCCCGTTCGACCTGGCGCCTCGTTCCCGGCGTCTACTGAAGCGGCCCGAGGGCCGCGTTCCGGGTCGGATCCCCGGACCTACGTGCGCGGGCGTCGCCTACGCGTGCACCACCAGGGTGTCGGCGATGAGGTCCCCGAGTCGCTGCTTGCGGCTGGAGAGGAGCGCGACGATGAACCCGAGGAGGTAGAGGGTCGGGAGCCAGTCGATGATCCGTAGGACGCTGCGCACGAGGGCGTGCGTCATGTCCGGGGTCTGGCCCGAGGTCGCCGAGATGACGCGCAGATGCAGCGCCATCTTCCCGATGGTCTGCCCGCGGGTTCCCTCGAAGTAAGTGAAGTAGAGGATCCACAGGACGAAGAGGATGAGGGTGAACGGCCCGAAGAGGAGTCCGAGATACCCGGATGAGGCGCCGGCGAGGATGCCGACCGCGGCGAAGATCCCGAGGGGGATGGCGATGACGAGGCCGATCAGGGCGAGGATGATGAGGTCGATGATCACGGCCAGGAACCGTTCGACGAGCCCGGCGTACCGGTATCCGAACGCGTACCCCGCCGGAACCGGAGGGGGTGGGGGAGGCGGCGGAGGGGGGGGAGGGGGAATCGACGCCGGGGGAACGTTCGGGGCTCCTGCGCTCGCCATGGTCGTGCTTCGGCCCCACGCGCCCCCCACATGAAAAAGGCTGCGGGGGGGGGCGTGCTCGCACGGACGGGCGCGGCCTCCGAAGGTCGCCGCCCACGGGAGGGTTGAAAGGGGGGGAGGGCATGGGCCGCGCGTCATGCGCGCCGTGGCCGTGCGAAAGCTACGCGACCCGCCGGAGATGATGGACCTGCCCAAACCGTCGGCCGGACCGGGCGAGATCCTGGTCCACGTGGTCGCCGCGGGGGTCAACCCGTTCGACTGGAAGATCATCGACGGGGCGCTCGACGGGGTCCTGCCGCACGTCTTTCCGCTCATCCTCGGGGTCGATGGCGCCGGCGTCGTCGACGCCGTCGGGGAGGGGGTGACCCGGTTCGCCGTCGGCGACGGTGTCTATGGCCAGTTCTTCCATCCTCCGGTAGGGATCGGAACCTACGCGGAGTACACGGTGGCCCCCGAGGGGATCGGGATCTCGAAAACCCCGCGTGGGATCTACTCCGCGCACGCGGCCGCCGTCCCGACGGCGGGCATGACCGCCCTCGTCACTCTGAACGAGCTCGGACTGACGAAGGGCCAGTCGCTCGTGGTGGTCGGCGCCGGAGGCGGGGTGGGGACCTTCCTCACGCAGTTGGCGGCGAACCGCGGGATCAACGTGGTCGCGATCTCGCACCGACCGAGCCACGACCTACTGCTCAAGCTCGGCGCCTTCCGCTTCTTCGACGCGGAGAGCATGTCGCTCCTCGACGACATCGGGGCGGCCTACCCCGCGGGCGTGGATGCGATCGTCGACCTCGTCCACCAGGGCCCGGCGTTCGAGAACCACCTTCGCCTCCTCAAGGAGCACGGGGTCGTCGCGTCGACGATCGGAGCGGCGTCGAGCCCGCTCGTCGCCGAGCACGGCCTGCGCGGGATCAACATCGACATGCACGCGACCTCCGCCCTCCTCGACCAGCTATCGGCCGAGCTCGCGACGGGTCGTCTTAGGGTCCCGCTTGACGCCCAGGTTCCGCTCGCCGATGCGCCCAACGTGATCGCACGCGGCCGCGAGGGCACCAGCCGCGGGAAGACCGTCCTCGTGATCTGAGCGCGCCCGCCCCGGTGGGACGCGTCCGACCGTCCTCGAGGTTACGGTGTAACCGATGCTTGGACAAAAGTAGATGACGGCTCCCGGGGGATTTCTCCCTTCGAGGCCCATGTCGGAGCGGTGCGAACGATGCGGCGCCACCTTCGCGAACCTCGACCAACTGATCGCCCACGCGGGCGACCGGACCAGCCGGCGCGGTTTCGCCCGGCTCTTCGACCCCCACGGGAGGGACCGCCGGTGGTCGGGACGGCCCATGCGGTCGAGCGTCTGACGGCTCGATGGTACGACCGCGGGGCGGGCGAGCGCCGGATGGACCGACGCGTCCTGGATCGTCGCGGTTACCCTCCCGCCGCCACGTGACCGTGGCTTCCCACGCCGCTTCTTAACCGACGCGCCGTCTCTAGACCCATGGCCGCACCACCTCCGCCGACACGACCCCCCGTTCCGAACGCCCGGTTCGCGCAGATTGCCTCGGACGCCCAGATCGCGACGGCGAAGAAGCGCCTGGAAGCGAACGGATTCCGAGTGATCGTGGCGCGATCGTCCGATGAGGCGAGGAAAGCCTTCCACGACGTCGTTCCCGAGGGGGCCGAGGTCTTCGCCGCCACCTCGCCGACGCTCGAGAGCCTCGGCATCACCGACGAGGTCGAGACGTCGGGGCGCTACCGTTCGGTGCGCACCCGCCTCGCTGAGGTCGCGAAGTCGGGGGACCGGGTCGAGTTGCGTCGCCTCGGACAGTCCCCGGACTGGATCGCCGGAAGCGTCCACGCGATCACCGAGGACGGCGAGGCGCTGATCGCCTCGAGGACCGGTAGCCAACTCGGTCCGTACGCCTATGGTGCGGGCAACGTCCTGTGGATCGTCGGCGCCCAGAAGATCGTCCCGACCCTCACCGATGGTCTCCAGCGCATCCGGGACTACGCCTTTCCCCTCGAGGATGCGCGGGCGCTCCAGGCCTACGGGGTCCACAGTGGGGTCAGTAAGCTACTCGTGGTCGCGGGCGAGATCCAGGCGGGGCGGATCACGATCGTCCTGGTCCACGCCGAGGTCGGGTTCTAGTCCGCCGGGGCGGCGCGCCGGCCTACGGCTTCCACACGGGCCACGAATAGCCCGGGGGAACGCGCGGCGGGGGCGTCGGGCCACCGAACGGGTCGGGTCGCGGCGCCGGCGGCTTGCCTTCCTTGGCCCGCAGCCACGCGTCGATCGCCTCGGCGGCGCGCGTGCCGGCGGCCATCGCGTGGACGACGGACCGGCCGCCGGAGGCAAAGACCCCCTCGACGGCCGTCATCGTGTCCGGGCGGCTTCCTTCCGGCCATCCCTTCGACCCGATCTTGAGCTCGAGCTCCTTGGGAAAGCCGGTCAAGTCGGCGACCTGGCCGATCGCCATGATGACCGTGTCGCACGGGATCGTCTCGAACTGCCCGGGGATCGGCACGACCGCGCGACGGCCCGAGGCGTCCGGCTGGGCGAGCTCCATCTTCTCGAAGACGACCCCTTCGACGTGATCGGTTCCGAGGATCTTGATCGGGGACCTCAACCAGTAGAACTCGATCCCCTCGGGTTCGGCCTCGTGGATCTCCTCGTGACCCGCCGGCGCCTCGTCCTTCGTCCGTCGATAGGCCATCGAGACCTTCGCACCGGGCGCGAGCCGTACCGCCGAGCGGACGGAATCGACCGCGACGTCCCCTCCGCCGACGACCACGATGTTCTTCCCGAGCTGGGCGATCTTGTCCTCGTTGATGTCGAGGAGGAAGTCGAGGGCGTAGATCACGCCCTTCAGGTCCTCGCCCGGGATCCCCGGAGAGCCGGGCTTGGACGCCCCCACCGCGATGTAGACGGCGCGGTAGCCTTCGGCGAGAAGGCTCTCGGGGGTATAGTCCACGCCCGCGGTCTTCCCCGCGACGAACGTGAGGTCGAGTCGCTTGAACCGTTCCAAGTCCTGGAGGAGCTCGCTCCCCGGCATGCGGTAGTGGGGGATCGCCTCGGCCTGACCGCCGATCACCTTGAGCTTCTCGAAGACGGTCACGGCGTAACCGCGCAGGCCGAGCTCCCACGCGGCCATGAGACCCGCCGGGCCCGCTCCGATCACGGCGATCCGCTGGTTGCGCGGTGCGGCCGGGACGTACACGAGGTTCGAGTTCCCGAACTCGAGGGCCGCGCGCTTCAGGTGCCGAATGGCGATCGGGATCCCGCGGTGGCCCATGATGCACGCGTCCTCGCAGTAATGATAGCAGACCTTGCAGAGCGTCGTCGCGAGCGGGTTCTCGAGCAGCGTCAGGTGCGCCGCGGCGTCGAACTCTCCGCCGGCGACGAGCCCGATGTACCCACGGCAGTCCTGAGTGATCGGGCAGGCCTCGACGCAGAAGGGGAGCGCGCACTGGAGGCAGCGGCTCGCCTCCATGATCGCCTCGTCCTTCGTGTAGGAGTGAAGCACCTCATCGAACCCGCTCACCCGGTTCTCCGGAGGCTCCTCCGGTACCGGAACCCGTTCGTACCGGGCCTCCGAGTAGCTCATTCCGGTATCCCCCACGCTCCCTCCTTTATCAAAATAGCCTCCACGACCTTTAACGTTGCATGTCGGCGTGAGAGGCTCTGTCACACCGACGAGGTCCAGGGGCGGGGGATGCCGTCCCCCCCCCCAAGGCGACGCAACGTCGGCCCGATACGCTATCGATACGCCACGGGACCGGCGTGGCGGGGTGTAGCTGCGGCGTTTCTTCGCTGACGGTATAAGAAGCGCGACCGCACCAGCAACGATCGATGACCGGGTTACCCGTGTCGAACGCCGAACGCGCCCGCCCTACCGCCGAACGAGCCGACCGGCCGCCACCTCCCACGAAGGGCCTGTTGGGACAACGCCGACGCGCCGCCCGATCGATCGGGCTGGGTCTCGTCGGGGGCATCGTCCTGATCGGACTCATCGTGGCCTACGGCGGTCACGCGGGGGGAATCACCCCGCTAGCGCCCGCCGCTCCCGCGGCGACGCACTTCCATCCCGCGGACGGCGCGGGGGACGGAGGGAGCGGGAACGCGAGTGGGAACGATTCCGGCAACACGACGGACTCCGGTTCTACCGGCTCCGACCAAGGGTCCGGCAACAGCACGGACAACGGCACCGGAAATGCGACGGGAGGTGACGGCAACTCGACCGATGGAGCCGGAAACTCGACGGGCGAAGCGGGTAACGGAACGGACGGGTCGAACGATTCGTCGCCGAACGCCACCGGAGGTTCAGGTTCAGGATCTTCGGGCGATGCCTCGGGGTCGAACTCGTCCGACAATGACTCCACGCCCGACGGGACGGGCAACTCGACCGGCAACGACTCGGGTCCCGACGGTTCCGGCGATTCGTCCCCCAACGGCACGGGCAACTGGACCGGCAACGACTCGGGTCCCGAGGGTTCCGGCGATTCGTCCCCCAACGGCACGGGTAACTCGACCGGCAACGACTCCTCCCCCGATGGGAGCGGGAACTCGGCCAGTAACGAATCCGGTACCGGCGGATCGAACGGAAACGACTCGTCGCCGGACGGCGGGAACGGCAGCGGCAACGTGTCGGGGACACCCCAGGGATCTTCGCCGACGGGCGGAACCCCCCAGACCGGAGCACCGAGCCTATCGGTCGGTGCCGCGATCCCCGCCGTCGTTGCGGGACACCTGACGCTCCCGATCGCCCTGGTCGTGCTGGTCCTCCTGGGCCTCGCGATGGTCGTGCTCGGGCGACGCTACGTACGCCGACGCAAGGAGAACGGACCCAAGGCGGTCGACGGCACCTCGGAGTGATCCCGGAATCGTGCCGACACGGTTCCCTACCCCTGCGGGGAGCGGAGGGCTTTCCCCCCCTTCGCTCCCCATTTTTGGGCCGATCGCGAGCGACGCCATTCGGACTGCCGAGTTATCTGCGCCCCCGACGTCCCCGCGTCCATGACCGCTCCACGCGATCCCCCGGTCCGCCGGCGGGTCGTCCCTTGGGTGGGTTGGGTCCTGGTCACCCTCGCCGTCGTCGTCCTCGGGACCGCGAGCGTGCTCCCTGCGTCGGCCGCGTCCCTTCCCCCGCCCGGGGTCCCCCACGCCGGCGGTGCGTCCGCAGGCGCGGGGGCCGCACTCCCATGCCCCTCCCTTCCGACGCTCGCCCTCATCGCCCTTCCGTCGGTCGGCACCGTTCCGCTGTCGGTCCACTTCTTCGCCAATGTGACCGGCGGGTGCGCCCCCTATGCGATCTCCTGGGAGTTCGGCGACGGCGCCGAGGCCCAGGGGAGTGCGGCGAACGTCACGCACGTCTACGGAAGCGCCGGGACGTTCGACGTGGACGTGGAGGCAAGGGATGCGAACGGGACATCGGCCGAGAACTCGACCACGATCACCGTGAACGGAGGATCGGGCGGGCTCGCCGTCGCGGTGAGCGCCACGGTGACGCAAGGCCCGGCCCCGCTCTCCGTCACGTTCTGGGCGAACGTCACCGGGGGTACGGCCGGGCAGGGCCTCACGACGGCATGGTCGTTCGACGACGATGGGAACGGCTCCGGTTCGCCCATCCCGTACGTCTTCCTCGAGCCCGGAAACTACACGATCGCCGTGACGGTGACGAGCACCACCTCAGGCACGGCGACCGGTGCGATCCTCATCCGAGTCCTCGCCTCGTCGACCCCGTCGCCCCCCACGCTCGGCCTCGTCGCGACGCCCTCGATGGCCGTCGCCCCCGCGAACGTGACCGTGCAGGCGTACGTGAACGGCTCGGGAGAACCGTTCCACCTCACGCTCTGCTTCGGGGACGCGACCCCGTGCGCGAGTGGGGGTCCGTACGAAGCCGACACCGGGCCGGTCCCATTCGCCCACACGTACGCGACCGCGGGGAACTTCACGATCGTCGGGACCCTCGCCAATCGTACCGACGCATCGGTGGCCGGGGCGACGGAGGGAATCCAGATCACCTCGGGGGACCGCCTCACGGTCTCGGTCGGATCGACCGCCTCGAACGGGACGGCGCCCTTCGCCGTCGCGTTCCGGGCGATCGTGGTCGGGGGCACCCCACCGTACTCCCTCCAGTGGTCGTTCGGGGATGGCACCGCCGGAGGGTCGGTGCCGAACGGAACCGTGACGCACACGTACTTTGCGCCCGGGACGTTCCTGCCGACGCTCGCGGTGCACGACTCGGCGGGCCACCAGGTGCTCGCGCCGGCGCCTTCGGTCGCGGTGGCCGCGCCCGCCGCTCCGGCGTCCGGTTTCCTCGCCCCCGTCCTGGGGTCGACGACCCTCATCGTGGTGGCCATCCTTGTGCTCGCGGCGGTCGGATTAGGGGTGATCGCGGGACGACGGTGGAAGGACCGTGCCCTCGACCGCAGGATCCGACAGGAAGGGGAAGAACTCGTTCGAGAAATGGAGAGACCTCCGTAGCCGATTACGGGCCCCCCGTCGGCCGGGAGGTCCGCGGTCGAGCTTCGCCGGCGTCGCCCACCGTAAGGTATCGACCGCGCCGCGCGCCCGGGCGCGATTCTCGATCCGTACGTCATCGGTCGCAACGTTCCTTCTGGTGACCCTTCTCATCGCGGGAAGGCTCGCCGTGCTTCCCGCGTGGTCGTCGGCGACCTCCCCCACCTTCTCGGTCACCATCACGGCGACACCGGACTTGATCGACCCGCTGCAGATCACCTTCCATGCCCGCGCCGTCACCGGCACGCCCACACAGTTCGACTGGAGCTTCGGCGACGGCAACTACTTCAACAGCAGCTCGGTCACCGCGTCGTCCCCGGTCCATCGCTACGCGGTCCCGGGAAACTACACCGCCGCCGTGACGATCTTCGAGGGGAACTCGTCGGCGTCGCAGTCGATCGTCGTGGATGCGCGCCCCGCTCCGCTGGTGGCCGGCATCCAGATCTCGAACATCACCGGCGCCCTTCCTCGGACCGTTACCTTCACCGCGGTCATCTCCGGCGGGACCGGAACCTTCCGCTCGGTCAATTGGTCGTTCGGCGACGGCGGCTCCGGTGTGGGAACGTCGATCCAGTACTCCTTCGTCCGTCCCGGCGACTTCCCGGTCGTGCTGCAGGTCATCGACAGTTCGGGGGCCGCGGCGCGCGCCTCGGCGTGGGTCAACGTGAGCGCGCCCCCGGCCACGTCGACGCCGCTCACCTCCTCCCTGACCCTCCTGGAGACGGTGGGGGTACTGGCCACGATCCTCGGCATCGCGCTCGGGTTCTACCTGGGGCGATGGGGGAGGGATCGCGGACTTCGGCTCCCCGGGGGGGTCTCGAGGAATGTTCCCACCGCACCGAACGGTGCCGCACCCGTCGACCATGGGGATTCCCTCCCGCCGGCCCCCGAGACGACGGAGGTCGGTGCCGTGACCCCGGGGCGACGCGCTCGTGCGCCCTCGACCGTCGTCCCGTCGGTGGGCACGACGCTCGCGGGGACGGCGCCCCCGCGCGCGACGCCGAGCATGAGGGAAGATGCCCGGGTCCCGCCCCCACGATCCGCCCGACCCGAGGTGAGCCGCTCGGCGCTCTATCTGTCGCAACGGATCGTTCTTCACCTCGCCCAACAGGGTAGCCTCGGACCTTCCGAGGTGGCGCCCCTCGGGTTCACCCAGCACGGGATCTCGCGGGCGCTCACGGTCCGGCAGAACGCGCTCACCAACGTCCTGCGCCGCCTCGTGGCCGCGGGGGTGGTCACGGAGGACGTGCGCCACGTCCAGGGTCAATCCCGGCGGCTCAAGGTGTACCGGCTGAGCTCGAGGGGCGAGGCGCTCGCCTACGACCTGCGCGCCCAGGGATTGTCCTTGGACGGGGGACGGATGGGGGCCACAGATCCCGCTCATGCGGCCGCCCGGAACCCGCCCGACCCACCGCCGGCGCGCTGAGCGGCCGTCGGGTGCTGTGCCAAAGTCTGTTGACGGGGGAGACCTCCCTCCTGTGGGGGACTGCAAGGAACCCAACAGGAGAGGAGGCCCACGGAGCCAGAGGAAATCGCCCAGATTAACATATCCAACCTGTTCCCGAAAGCCCGAGATCTCGGGGCCGTCGCTCTCGTAGATCTGCTCTGTGAGGAGGAGGAGCGGCTCATCGAGCTGCTCGCCTCCGATCGGCTCGACGACGGCCACCGCCGGTATGTCCGCGGAGGCCGCTACCGCCGTACCTTGGTGACCAAGTTCGGGAAGATCGTTGTCGAGGTCAGTCGGGTGCTCGACCGGCTCCGCCGACGGACCTTCGCGCCCGTGCTCCTCGCCCTCGGCCTGGGCCGACGGCGCTACACCCGCGACCTCCGATGGGCGTGTGCGGAGGAGGCCAGTCGCACGACGTACGGCGAGGCGTCCGAGTCGATCCTCCAGACCCTCGGGGTCCATGTCCCCCGCCGGACGATATGGAACTTCGTCCAGGAGACCGGGCCGTACGCCGAGCAGGGAGCCAAGAGCGTCCCGATCCGCGAGGCGAACAGCGCCATGCTCGCCGACGGGACGTACGTCCGGGGCTGGCGCAAGGGTCGCCAGCACGAAGTGAACATCGCCGTTCGGCAGCGCGCCTCGGACCACTCCATCGAGGTGACGGGCATCCAGGTCGGAGGACCCGCTCGAGCGGTGCTCGGCTCGGAGATGGTGGAGCGCCTGACCACCGACGATGCGCTGGCGTACTCCGCCGAGGGGGTGGCTCGGTGGCACTCGCTGTGCCACGTCCACTTCGTCCGACGCGTGACCGCGCTCCTCTCGGAGGAGAAGGGACTCATGGCGATGCCCGAGCGTGAGGCGGTGGCCCGGGATCTCTCTGGAGTGCTCGCCCACCTTCGAAACTCGGTGGAGCTCCACCAGCGCGATGGGAACCGAACCGCCGTAACGGACCGCGTAGCCGCGACCCTCGAGCACTTCGGGAGGGTGGGCCACGAGCTGGAGGGGAGAGGACTCGTCCAGACGAGCCGCTATATCCGGGAGAGCGGCCGGGCGACCGTGGTGTTCGCCGAGCTCACGATGCGGGGAGGGCGGATGCCGGCGACGTCGAACGGCGTGGAGCGGGTCATGGGAATGATCGCGGACCGGTGCAAGAGGAAGTGGGCCCATTGGAACCGGGGCCTCCCGAACCTACTGCAACTGTTACTGATCCGGAAGACCCGGCCGGCATCGTACGGATGGGCGATGAGAAACTACATGCGGGGGGTCCCGTTGGACCCGTGAGGCCCCTGCAGCGGAGCCCCTCCATCAACAATCGGTGACACAGCACTGGCCGTCGCCTCGCGTCCTCGGAGCGAGGGGTCTATTAAGGGGCCACCGTATCGTGCGCCCGGCGGCACCCACCGCGCGAGCACCTGTACCACCGCATGGCCGCACGGAAGACTCCCCCACCACCGACCGCCGCGACACCCCCGGCCCGCGAGCCTCCCTCGGCGCTCTCGATCGACCGCGCGCTCGCTCCGGGCAGCTACCCGTTGCTCACCGTCTTCCGGGGCCTCGACCGGGTGCCGGCCTTCCGCAAGTATCCCTGCGGCGCCGCGGCGCGACAGAAGCTCGCGCGCGAGACCCGCGTCGAGCTACTGCGGCGGCCGGGCGAGTGGATGTACGTCGCCCCACGCGAGGTCCCTCCCGACGCTCCGAAGGAGTGGAGACCGGTGACGAGCCAGGACGAATGCGTGGTCATCGGCCACGCGCACCTCACGAAGAGCCCATCGATGGTCCTCTACCTCGACATCCTCCACGAGCTCTACCACGTCCTCCAGCGCCAGGACGGCCGAGAGCTGTGGGACGACCGCTTCGAGTACGTCGACCGCCCCACCGAGGTGGAGGCGTACGCCTTCGCGGTCGAGGAGGCGCGCCGTCTCGGGGCGAGCGACGCGTTCCTGCGCGAGTACCTCAAGGTGGAATGGGTGAACTCGACGGACCATCTCCGGCTGCTGAAGCGCCTCGGCGTCACCGCCCCCGTCCGTCGCCGATCGAACGCGTAGCCGGCTCGGAGGACGTCCTTCGTCGGGCGTCCCGAGCCCCGGCGATCGCGTTACGGCGTCCCGGGAGGTGGTGCGGGGACGAACCTCAGCGAGATCGAGTTGACGCAGTGCCGTGCGTTCGTCGAGGTAAAGTGCTCCCCGACGAACACATGGCCCAAGTGCCCCCCACAGCGCGCGCACTGGATCTCGACCCTCTCGCCGTCCGCGTCCGCCAGGCGCCGGACCGCCCCCGGGAGCTCGGCGTCGAAGCTCGGCCAACCGCACCCGCTGTCGAACTTGGACGTGGACCGGTAGAGCGGCGCATCGCACCGTCGGCAGCGGTACGTCCCCTCACCGAAGAAGTGGTCGTACTCTCCCGTGAACGGACGTTCGGTCCCCTTCCCGACGATCACCCGCTCCTCGTCGGCGGTCAGGGGTCGCGGGGCCGGGGAGGTCGACGCCGTCATCGATGGACCAAGAACCGCCCCCGTATTACCCCGGTGTACGCCCCGAATCGGCGCCGCGGTTTCGCTCCGCCCGCCCGGCCGACGCTCAGAACCGGTCGAGACCGACACACATGAAGTTCGACGCCCCGCAGACCTCGCGGACGTCCTCGGGACCGCCCTCGCCCAACCGCATCGCCATGAGCGTCCGGTGCGACGTCAGGGAGAGACGGTAGCCCCGCTCGCGGAGCCTCGGCGCGTGGTCGCGCACGAAGGTGGTGAGGTCGAGCGCCAGCCATCGGTCCGACGCGAGCGCTTCGAGCTCGTCGATCATCGCGTCGGCATGCATCGCGGCGCTCACCACGATGTCCGACGCAAGGACGTGCGTGGGCTTCTCCAGGACGAGGGCGTAGCCGGCGGCCGTCCGACGGCGCTCGAGGATGCGAAAATCACCGGGCTGCCTCCAGCCGAGTCCGACCACCGTCGGGATCAGGTGCGGGAAGGCCGGCGTGAAGCCGATGCGACCACGGCCGGCCCGATGACGGAGACGCTCGACGAGCGGCAGGTCGGACCGGCGCGCGGCGCGCAGCCGGTAGGGTCGTGTCGCCGCGGAGTCGGAGCGGGGGGGAACCCGCCGCACGGCGGTCCACGGGCGATAGACGTCGCGATACCCGAGCTGCTCGTAGAGGCGGTGGGCGCCCCAGGAAGCGTGGGTCCATAGGAAGGACCAGGGTCGACCCAACCGCTGCTCGCGTCGGTGGACCTCCTCGAGCAGCTGGCGCGCCAGTCCCCGGCGCAGCGAGTCCGGCCGCGTGAACACATCGACGATGCCGAGCATCGTCGTCGCCGCTCCGGGCGGGAAGGTGAATCGCGGGTGCACGGCCTCAACCTTGGCGAGGATCTCGCCGGCGTCGACCGCGTAGACACCGTAGTACGGCGCGGTCCGAAACCCTTTGAGGTGCTCCAGGCGACGTATGAAGGCGATGTCCTGCGGCGCGTCCCCGTTGAGGACTCCGAGGTCGGCCAACTGGGGGTGGAGTTTCGGTGGCAGATGGGGTAGATCGACGATCTCCACCGCCGGGGCCTCGACCCACCCAGCCGGGGGAGGGATATCAACCCGGACGCCATCCGGCACGACGGTCCGCGCCCTTCGGATCCGCCCGCCCCTCTGCGTGCGCTGCCGACCCATTAAGAGGGTCCCGCGACATCGCCGGCCGTGGGTCGGCCCGTCCTTGAGGACCCCGAGCGGGGGACACGGACGCGCTACGAGGGGATCTCGGGCGAGGGGACCGACCTCGGTAGGATCCTCGCGCTGAGCGACGGGGTGTTCGCGTTCGCGCTCACGTTCCTCGTGATCAACCTCGCCCTCCCTACGGTGGGCGCGGCCCAGATGTACCCCACCCTCGCGGGCTACCTCGGGGCCGAATGGGGACGCATCCTCGACTACGCGCTCGCGTTCATGATCGTCGCGAGTTGGTGGAATCTCCACCACCGGATCTTCTCGGCCATCCGACGCTACGATGCGATGCTCGTCCGCCTCAACCACCTCCTCCTTCTCCTGATCTCGATCACGCCGTTCGCGCTCGCGATCGTCTTCGAGTACGGTCCCTTGACCCCGACGGACACCGCGGTCTCGGCCAAGGGGGCCGTGGCCCTCTTCGGGGTGCTGCAAACGTTGACGTCGCTCGGGTTCCTGGGGATATGGTGGCATGCGACGCGGCGGCGCCACCTGGTCGATCCCGACCTCCCGAGGGCGTGGATCGACCACGCCGAACGCCAGAGCCTCTTCCGCGTGGGGATCATGGCGGCGGCCGTCGGGATCGCCCTTCTCCTCCCCTTCGCCGGCGAGCTCGCGTGGGGCGCCGTGATCCTCCAGCGTCGGGCGACCCGGCCCCCTTCGCTGGAACCTCCCGCGACCGAGCGCACCGAGGCCCGCGAAACTTAACCGTGGGATCGCCGGTGCCCGCCCGTGAATGTCCCGGTCCTGACCGCCGGCATCGTGCTGACGCTCGGGTCCGTGGCGGGGGAGACCGCCGCGCGCTCGATCGGCCAGAACGGCATCGCGCTCCTCCTCGAGCTCCTCTTCCTTCCCGGCTTCGTCCTGCTCGCGTTCGGTCTCATCATGGCTCGCCCGACGACGGAGGGCGAGGAGATCGCTGCGCCCACGCCCCTCCCTCCACCTCGGATCGCATCGCCGGAATCCAAGGAAACGAAGTCGCCGTAGGTCCCGGCGTGCGGGGGCGGATCCCCCCGGCCGGACCGGTCGGTGGGCGCGATCGACGGCCGACGATGGTCGGTCGCTGCGTGCGGCACAGCTATCCCGACGGATAGGGTCTCCCCGAAAAGGACATGGCCCCCCCTGCGGTGGGGCGTTCCGCAAGGGGGCCACGATGTTCTGCACCTACTGCGCCAAGGAAATTGCGCCCGGAGCCACCACGTGTGCGGCCTGCGGCAAACCCTTCGTTCCACCCCCACCGTCCGCCCCACCGTCCGCCACCCCTCCGCTCGACCAGATGGCGAAGGACATGGAAACGGCGGCGCGGGAGTTCGCCGGAGCGACCGCCCGCCTCTCGAAGCGCGTCCTCGAGCGGGCCTCGATTGCGGCCGACGACCCGAAGGGTGCGGCGAAGAGGGCGGCGCAGCGCGTCAAGGAAGAGCTCGATCGCGCGAAGGACGATCTGGAGCGGATCCTCCGGAAGAACTAGCGCCCTCTCGCCGCGCACGGGTCAGGCCCGCGGCGGAACGTCCGGGTTCGTCCGATCCGGGATCGCGGCCGGCCCGGACGGAGACCTCCGGACCGCTCCGCGGTGGGGGACGCGCACGACCAGGACCGGGCACGGCGCACGCTCGACGAGCCGCGACGAGACGCTGCCGAGGAAGAACCGCGATCGCCGGGACAGTCCCCGCGAGCCGACGACGACGAGATCGTACGGGTGGACCGAGAGGAACTCGAGCATCGCCTCCGCCACATCGCCGTGGATCGAGACCGCGTCCGAATCCGGGACTCCCTTCGACCGTGCGTCCGCCTGCGCCTCATTCAGTTGCGTGCGCAACGGCTTGTGGTCCTCGCCGATCGGGACCAGCTGGGCGAGCTCCGCGTCCGCCGGCCCGACGCGGTCCGAGAAGACGGTCACGAGGGTGAGATGGGCGTGGTAGCGGACGGCGAGGTCGATCGCCACCTGGATCGCCCGTCGGGAATGGGCCGACCCGTCGAACCCGACGAGGATGCGGTGGAACACGCTTCGTCCTCCGTGCGCGCCGACGGCGCGTCCCCGGCAGGGACGGGCGAGATTAAGCCTGCCCCACCCGAGGACGAGCGCGCGGGTCCCGAGGGGGAGGACCGAGCCTACGCGGGCTTCCCCACCTTCGCGACGACGCCGGCGATGCCCGCCTCGATCCTCCGGCGTTCCTCGGGAGTGAACGGCTCACGGGCGAGCCGTCGCTGTACGACGGCCAGGATCTGGTGGGTCTGCGCCCGGAACCCCTCCCGTCGAACGTCGTCCCACGCGAGGTTGGCGGAGTCGTCGAGGTTGTCCCAGCGGTCGCACAGCTTGATCGCGAGCGCATCGGCCGACATCCTCGACGCGTCCTCGACCAATCGGCGGGTCTTGGCGTCCTCCTCGGCACCCGGACCGTGGAATCCGGGGGGAAGCGTGAGCTCCTCCACCAGTCGGGCCACCCGATCCCCAAACTCCGCCGCGATCGCCTCGCGGGGGGTCGGGGTATCCTCGACGACATCGTGGAGCAGGGCGGCGGCGAGGATCTCCGGGTCGGCGATCCGAAGGTCCGTCGACGCGTGGCGCATGACGGCCACCGGGTGGACGATGTACGGGGTCCGTCCGTCCTTGCGCCGCTGCGTCCCGTGCGCCTCCAGGGCGAAGCGGTGCGCGCGCAGGAGGAGGGGGTCGGCCCGCGCAGGAGTCGGCATGCCGACGGTCAGACCCAGACCCGACAAAAGGCCGACGGGGGTTCGCGTCGACGCGGGGAGGTCAGGCGAAGGTATCGGGGTCCGTCGTCGTGCGGTAGCCCTCATCGAGCCCGTCGAGTTGGGCCATCTCCGCCGCGGGGAGCGCGAAGTCGAGCGCCCCCGCGTTCTCCTTCATCCTCGCCTCGCGCACGGTCTTCGGGATGACGATCACGTCGTGCTGGAGCGCCCACCGCAGGACGACCTGGGCCGGGGATCGTCCGTGCGAGGTTGCGATGCCCGCGATCACGGGGTGGTCGAGGCGATGCCCGCGCGTGAGGGGGGCGTACGCCTCGAGCTGGATGCCGCGGGCGCGACAG
Organism: Thermoplasmata archaeon; assembly: GCA_050749685.1. Classification (GTDB taxonomy): domain Archaea; phylum Thermoplasmatota; class Thermoplasmata; order Lutacidiplasmatales; family UBA184; genus Lutacidiplasma. The sequence continues at coordinate 4,417 of JBOGRS010000022.1, read as the reverse complement.
TAGTCGAGGAGCCCCCGCTGGACGAGGAACGGCGAGAACTCGACCTGGTTGACCGCCGGCACGATGTCGGTGACCGAGAGCAGCTCCTCGAGGTGACGGACATTGAAGTTGCTCACGCCGATGGCGCGACACCGCCCCTCGCGGTAGAGCTGCGCGAGCGCCTTCCAGGTCTCGAGGCGTCGTTCCGGGACCGGCCAGTGGATGAGGTAGAGGTCGACCGGTGCGCCCCCCAGGGCCGCGTGGCTGCGTTCGAAGGCGGCGAGGGTGGGGGCGAATCCCTGGTCCGCGTTCCACACCTTTGTGGTGACGAAGAGCCGGTCGCGGGGGATCCCGGCGGAAGCGATCGCTTGCCCAACGTCCTTCTCATTCCCGTAGAGGGTCGCCGTGTCGACGAGACGATAGCCCGCCTGCAATGCGGTCCGGACCGCCTCGATCGTGGCCGCGCCCGCGGGCGTCTTCCATACACCGAGACCGAGGACCGGCATCGCGACCGAGTTGTTGAGGATCACGCGCGATTCGAGGCCGTGGGAGAGGTCGAACGTCGGGCAGGGGCAGAGGTCGGGCACGCTCCGGGCCACGGACGCCGGGTACTTTTCGACATCGCCCGGAGGCTCGAGGGGCCGTTCGACCAATATCGGGCGTTATACCCGACGTGGAAGTGCGAGCCACCATGAGCGATGGACCGCCGCGGCTTCTCGTGAGCCTCGCGGCCGACCTGGCGCGACCTACCCTCGCACGCCGGCTTCCGTCCGTCCCCGTCGAGTTCGCGACGCCCGAGTCGGCCGGCCCGTGGCCCGAGGTCGAGGCGATGCTCGTCGGGACACTTGCGCGCGAGATCCCGCAATGGAGCGCTTCGATGACCCCCCACCTGCGTTTCATCCAACGCCTCTTCACCGGCCTCAACGACTTCCCGTTCGAACGGGTCCCCCCGACGGTCGAGGTCGCGGGGAACGTCGGGGCGTACGCGCCGTTCGTCGCGGAGCACGCGGTCCTGCTCACGCTCGCCCTGGTCCACGACCTCGAGGGTTCGCGCGCCCTTGTGCACGCCGGACTCCTTCGCCCTCCGCCGCCGAATCGTCACCTCATCGGCCGCACCGCGCTCCTGCTCGGGTTCGGGGCGATCGCCCGGGAGCTCGCCGTGAGGTTCCACGCTCTCGGGATGCGGGTCGAAGGTGTCGCTCGGCGACCCGGCGTCGATCCTCGCGCCGAGCGGATCTGGGCGGCGGACGAGATCCTGGACGCGCTGCCGGGGGCCGACGTCACCGTCGACTGCCGCCCCCTCACCCGCCTCACCCGCGGGTCGATCGACGCCGCCGCCCTTGCGCGGATGCGGCCGGACTCGGTCTTCGTGAATGTCGGCCGCGCCGCCACCGTCGATCAGGAGGCGCTCTACCGCCACCTGGTCGCGCACCCGGGCTTCCGCGCCGGCACGGACGTCTGGTGGGACGAGGACTTCCAGGCGGGAGAGCTACGGGCCCGATTCCCGTTCGCCGAGCTCCCCAACTTCCTCGGCACCCCCCACATCGCCGGCATCGGGAAGGAGGCGCGAGCGCGCGCCCTCGAGATGGCCGTCGAGAATCTCGCGCGCTTCTTCGACGGGGAGCGTCCGCGGCACATCGCCGACCGCACCGAGTACCGCTGAGGCGGTACTTCGCGGAGGCCTTTCCGACCCTTCGGCTACGTGGGTTGGAGACGTTCGAGGAAGGCGCGGCGGAACTTTGCGACCTTCGGCTCGATGACCGCCTGGCAGTAGCCGCTTGTCGGATTACGGCGGAAGTAGTCGCGGTGGTACTCCTCGGCCGGGTAGAAGGTCGTGAGGGGCACCACCTCGGTGACGAGCTTTCCGTGCCACATCTTTTCGGCCCCGATCTCGCGCATCGTCCGGACCGCTTCCTCGTGCTGACGAGCGTCCCGGTAGAGGATGATCGACCGGTACTGGGTGCCCACGTCGTGACCCTGACGGTCCTTCGTCGTCGGGTCGTGGATGGTGAAGAAGACCCGCAGGAGGTCCGGGAAGCTCACGTGCGCCGGATCGAAGATCACCTCGACGACCTCGGCGTGCCCCGTCGTGCCCGAGCAGACCTGCTCGTAGGTGGGGTGCGCGACCGATCCTCCCGCGTAGCCCGGCAGAACGCGCTCGACCCCGCGCAATTCCGAGAAGACCGCCTCGGTGCACCAGAAGCACCCTCCACCGAGGACCGCCGTTTCCCGGTCCGCGCGGACCTCCTCGTTCGTCCCGCCGTTCGTCGCCGCGGACCCTCCTCGTTCCGACACCAAGCCCGGAATCCGAACGGACCTCTTCAAGTCTCCGCGCGACGGAGCGCGAAGGCAGGGCCACCCTCGCTCGACCTTCCCATGGCCGACGAACGGCGGAGCGCCCCGCGCCCTCGGTCGTCTGTCCTTCGGACGGGGCCACGTTCCCGTGGGTCCCGGCCGTAGAGGAGGGGGTCGATCCCAACGGGGTCGGGAACGTGACGCCCCGGTGCGGGCCGCGTGAAACCGGGTCGACGGACGGGCTATCGTGGGATGTGGGGATGCCTCCCTGGATGAGCGCAACGTCCGTGACCTCGGGAATGGCCCACGGGACCCCTCGCCCGGACTGGGCGGAGCGTGGGATGCGGAGCCGGATCATCCTCTCGATCGTCGGCCCGATCGCGTGGCTGAGCTTCACGCTCCTCTACGTGGGGTTCTGGGCGACCGGCTTCTCAATCTTCCAGAGCATCATCATCCTCCTCGTTTCGATCCTGATCCTCGGCGGCCTCATGGGGAGCGTATGGACCGCCTGGGGCCTGCGTCACCACCCCGAACACGGTTGGTGGGACTGAGCGGCCGGACCGTCGCCGTTCGGCCCTTCAGCAAGGAGTGGGGTGCCCCCGCCGGCCGAGCACTATGCCGGGGTACGCTCGCTCGCCCCGGCGTCCGCCGAACCCCCCGCGCCCGGGACCGGCTCGTACGGTTCCTCCCCGAACTCGGAGAGGTCGAGTCCCACGACCTCATCCTGGGGCGTGACGCGTAAGGGCGAGACGACATTGATCGCCTTCAGGAGCGCGTAGGAGCCCACGAAGGCGAAGCCCGCGACCACGACGATGCCGAAGGCCTGGACCAATAGCTGGTGCGGGTTCCCGAAGAGGAGACCGTTCGGGCCGGAGGCGTTGATCGCCACCGACGCGAAGAGGCCCGTCGCGAGGGTCCCCCACATCCCCCCGGCGCCGTGGCAGGCGAACACGTCGAGGGAGTCGTCGAGCCTCGTTCGGGCCCGCCAGTTCGCGACGAAGTTGCACAGGATGCCGGCGACGATCCCGATCGCGATCGACGGTCCGGGCCCGACGAACCCTGCCGCCGGGGTGACCGCGGCGAGTCCGCAGACCGACCCGACCGCCATCCCGACCGCGGAAGGTCGCCCGACCCGAAGCCAGTCGACCAGCATCCATGCGACCCCGGCCGCCGCGGCCGCGAGGTTCGTGGTGACGAGAGCGTCCACGGCGACGCCGTTGGCGGCGAGCGCGCTGCCCGCGTTGAACCCGAACCAGCCGAACCACAGGAGCGCGGTCCCCAAGATGACGTAGGGGACGTTGTTCGGGCGGTGGTCCCGCTCCTCCGTCTTCCGACGCCCGATCACCAGGGCGGCCGCGACCGCGGAGACCCCCGCGGACGTGTGGACGACGAGCCCCCCCGCGAAGTCCACCACCCCGAGCTGATGGAGCCATCCCCCCGGGTTCCAGATCCACATCGCGATGGGCACGTAGATGAGGGTCGTCCAGAGGACGATGAAGATGAGCAGCGAGCGTAGTCGGACGCGGCCGGCGAAGGCGCCGATGATCAGCGCGGGGGTGATCGCGGCGAACTTGAGCTGGAAGGCGAAGTAGAGGAGCTCGGGGATCGCACTGCTGTAGGCCGGGTTGGGGGCCTCGCCGACGTTGATGAGCGCGAACTTCGACAGGTTCCCGATGAACCCGCCGACCGACGGGCCGAAGGTGAGCGTGTAGCCCCAGATCGCCCAGACGAGGCTCACGACGGAGAAGATCATCAGGCACTGGACGATCGTCGCGAGCAGGTTCTTGCGTCGGACGAGCCCGCCGTAGAAGAACCCCAACGCGGGGGTCATGATCATCACGAGCGCCGTCGCCGTGATCACCCAGGCGACATCCCCGGAGTCGATCGGCACGTTACGCGCTCCCCTCGCGCGGCCGCGACGGAACGGCGGGAGGGGTCGGCCGGGGAAGCGCTCGGGTTGCGCGCCGTCTCATCGCATCGCGGGGATGGCCGTTTCCTTCCCATTACAGGTTCGTTAGAGACGCGGAGAAGGAGGAGCGACCCGCGCTTTCATCCCCGGTGGCGTTGGGACCTAGAGCGACTCGAGTTGCGACTCCCGTTTGAGCATCCTCAGGGCATCCTCGTCCGGGTTCCCCGGGCCGAC
>JBOGRS010000021.1:0-28602 GCA_050749685.1 Thermoplasmata archaeon | reverse complement strand
CTCCTAGGATGGCGGCGCTCAAGAACGAGGAACCCAGCGGGCAGGGCGCCATTCCGGTCGACCCGACGTGGTACAAGGACGCGATCATCTACGAGCTCCACGTCCGGTCGTTCGCCGATAGCACGTCGGACGGGACGGGGGATTTTCCCGGGCTCGCGAGCAAGCTCGACTACCTGCGCGATCTCGGGGTCACCGCCCTCTGGCTCCTCCCCTTCTATCCGTCGCCCCTGCGGGACGACGGATACGACATCAGCGACTACACCGACATCCACGCGAGCTACGGTACCCTCTCGGAGTTCCGCAGCTTCCTCAAGGGGGCCCACGCCCGCGGGCTGCGCGTCATCACCGAGCTCGTCCTCAACCACACCTCGGACCAACATCCGTGGTTCCAGCGGGCACGTCGGGCGGAACGAGGTTCGGCCGAGCGCGACTTCTACATCTGGAGCGACTCGCCGGACCGCTTCAGCGGTGCGCGGATCATCTTCAAGGACTTCGAGCCGTCGAACTGGACGTGGGACGCCGTCGCGAAGGCGTACTACTGGCACCGCTTCTACAGCCACCAACCCGATCTCAATTACGACAATCCCGCGGTCACGCGCGCGATCCTACGGACGATCGATTTCTGGCTGGAGATGGGCGTGGATGGTCTCAGGCTCGATGCGGTCCCCTACCTCTTCAAGCGTGAAGGGACGAACTGCGAGAACCTCGCCCCGACGCACGCCTTTCTGAAGTCGCTGCGCACCCACGTCGACGAGCGCTTCCCCGGGCGGATGATCCTCGCCGAGGCAAACCAATGGCCGGAGGACGCGGCGGCCTACTTCGGCGACGGTCGGGGGGACGAGTGCCACACGGCGTTCCACTTCCCGTTGATGCCCCGCCTCTTCATGGCCACCCGGATGGGCAGCCGCTTTCCGATCGTCGACGTCCTCAGCCAGACGCCGAAGATCCCGGCGGACTGCCAGTGGCTCCTCTTTCTGCGGAACCACGACGAGCTCACCCTCGAGATGGTCTCCGACGAAGAGCGCGACTACATGTACCGCGCCTACGCGCACGACGCGCGCATGCGGGTCAACCTCGGCATCCGACGGCGCCTTGCGCCGCTCCTGCACAACGACCGCCGCCTCCTCGAGCTGATGAACGGCCTCTTGTTCTCGCTTCCCGGCACGCCGGTCCTCTACTACGGGGACGAGATCGGCATGGGCGACAACATCTACCTCGGTGACCGCAACGGCGTGCGGACGCCGATGCAGTGGAGTCCGGACCGCAACGCCGGCTTCTCGCGGGCGAACCCGCAGAGCCTCTACCTGCCGATCGTGATCGACCCGGAGTACCACTACGAGGCCGTCAACGTCGAGGCGCAGCAGGCCAATCCTCACTCGCTGCTCTGGCACATGAAACGCCTCATCGCCCTGCGACGGCAGATGCGGGTCCTCGGGCGAGGGGAGATGACGTTCCTCTATCCGGAGAATCCCCGCGTGCTCGCCTTCGTCCGTAGTTACGAAGGGGAGCAGGTCCTGGTCGTCGCGAACCTCTCCCATCTCGCCCAGACGGCCGACCTCGACCTGACGGCGTACCACCACCTGCGCCCGGTCGAGATGTTCGGCCACACGCCGTTCCCCCCGATCACCGAGGAACCGTACCGGCTCTCGTTGGGACCGTACGGGTTCTTCTGGTTCCGTCTCGAGGCCCCGACCTCCTCCGGCGTGCCCGAGGTGATGGCCGCGCCCGATCCGATCGTGATCGCCGACGAAGGCGACTGGACGGCGCTCGAGGAGCCGTGGGTCCGCGAGCGGATCGAGGGATTCCTCCCGAGCTACCTCCCCACCCAGCGCTGGTTCCGCGGCAAGGGGCTCACCATCGAGTCCGTCCGATGGTTCGCGAACGTTCCGGTGGGGAGCGACGCGACCAGCCCGAGGCTCGCGTTCATCCGCGTCCACTTCTCGGATGCCGAACCGCAGACCTATCTCCTCCCGTTGGGGTTCGCGAGCGCGGCGCCCCCCACGACGCTCGGGCAGGCTCCTCCGAGCCACGCCGTCGCGGCGTTCCGCCCGACCCCGGACGCGACCGAACGCCTGCTCTACGACGTCGCCCAGGAAGCCGAGTTCGCCCGCCGTCTCATCGTGCGGATCGGCCGCAGCCGTCGGCGTCGGGAGAAGGACGGGGACCTGGTCGCGCTCCGGACAGCGTCGTTCCACACCGAGGAGGAGGCGTCGATCGAGGCGCTCCCCGTCCATCCTCTTAAGGGCGAGCAATCGAACACGTCGGTCAAGGTGGGCGACCGCTACGTGTTAAAGCTCTTCCGCCAGGTGGAGGCGGGGCCGAACCCCGAGACCGAATTGGGTCGCTTCCTCTTGCGCCACGGCCACGCTCCGATCGCCCCGCTCGCCGGCCATGTCGAGCTGCGTACCGCGCGCGGCGAGGTCTTCACGCTCGCCTCGCTCCACCAGTTCGTCCCGAACGAGGGGGATGCGTGGGGGCTCACGCTCGACCACCTCCGGAGCTACTTCGACCGGGCCCGCGCACATTTTTCGGGGGACCGCCACCCTCCGGAGGATACCCGTCGGCTCGACCTCGCGGCCCCGGAGCCTCCCCCCCTCGCCGCGGAGCTCGTCGGGAGCTACCTCGACATGGTCCACCGCCTGGGCCAGCGGACCGCAGAGTTCCACGGCGCCCTCGCGAGCGAGTCGTTCGATCCGGCGTTCGCCCCGGAGCCGTTCGACCAGATGTACGTCCGCTCGGTCTACCAGACGATGCAGACCCAGCGCCAGCAGGTCTTCGGCCGCCTCCGCGCGTCGCGCGACCGCGTGCCCGAGCCGACGCGCCCCCTGGTCGACCAGGTCCTGGGAGCCGAGGGCGAAATCGACCGCCGCTTCCGTGGCCTCCTCGAGCGTCGCTATTCCGGGCAGAGGATCCGCATCCACGGGGATTACCACTTAGGACAGGTCCTGTGGACCGGCAAGGACTTCGTGATCATCGACCTCGAGGGCGAGCCGCTGCGTCCGGTGACCGAACGTCGGCTCAAGAGGTCCGCGCTCCGCGATGTGGCCGGTATGCTGCGATCGTTCGACTACGCTGCGCGCACGGCCCTCTACGACATCCCTCTCGCGAGCGGGACGAGCGCCGCCCACAGCGAGGAGCTCCAGGTGCTCGCGGACCTCTGGGTCGCCTGGACGTCGGCCTCCTTCCTCCGCGGGTATCGGACGATGACGGGCACGTCGGCCTTCCTCCCGAAGGATCCTGAAGAGTATCGCCGGCTCCTCCGCACGTACGTCCTCGAGAAGGCGGTCTACGAGATCGGCTACGAGCTCACGAACCGCCCGACCTGGCTGAGGGTGCCGCTGCGGGGCGTGGTCCACCTTCTCGCCTCCGACGGGTCACCCGGATAATGGCCCGGGAGGACGCGGATCCGCTCGTCGAGACCGCTATCCGCCACGGCATTCTTCCGGTCTACATCGACGTCGCGGGGCGGGAACGGGCCGCGCGGCGATCGACGCTCGCCCTCCTCCTTCGCGCCCTCAACGTCCGGGTGCCGGGAGCAACGGGCGGGGTTCGCCGTCGCGACGACGATCCGGTTGGGCCGCGCGTTCCGCCGCACCGGATCGTCGTGGGCTCCCCCGGCTCGCCGATCGACCTTCGAAGCCTCGCGGCGGCCGGGGACCCCCTTCCGCGGACGATCCGCCTCAACGTCGAGGGTCGCACGACGTGGCAACGGATCGTTCCGAGCTCGAACGCGACTCTCCCACTCCCCCGGGGCACCCCTCCCGGACGGCATCGGCTACGCTGGGCTCGCGGCACGGCGTCGCGCGCGGTCGACCTCGTTCTTGCCCCTCGCCGTCTCCCGCGAGGAACGAGGTCCCGTGCGTGGGGGCTCTTCGCCCCCGTCTATGCGATCCGCGACGCACAGACCTGGGGCTGCGGCGACCTGCGGGCCCTCGAATCGCTCGGCACGTGGGCCGCCCAAAAGGGGGCGTCGATCCTCGCCACGCTTCCCCTTCTTCCGGCCTTCCTCGGGCGATCGTTCGACCCGAGTCCGTACCGACCGGTGAGCCGCGGCTTCTGGAACGAGATCTACCTCGCCCCGACGATCACTCCGGAATTTGCGCGCTCCACCGAACTCCAGCGCATCGTGCGATCGTCCACGTTCCGGGCCGACGTCGCGCGGCTCGAAGCGCTCGAGCATGTCGACTTCCGCTCCGTCGCGCGGCTCAAGCGGAGGGTGGTCGAGCGGATGGTCGAGGAGTTCGGAGACGCTCCGGAGCGACGCCGTCGCGCGTTCCGTGCGTTCCTGCGGGCGGTTCCCGAGGTCCGGTCGTACGGCCGCTTCCGCGCGGCGCACGAGGGTCATGGACCCAAGGCCGCTCGCTACCACGTCTTCGCCCAATGGTGGATGCACGAGCAGATCGCGGGCGTCGCGCAGCGACTGCGACGCCGCGGACTGCGTCTCGCCTTCGACCTTCCCGTGGGCGTCCATCCGAACGGGTACGACGTGGGGCGCGACGCCGACGCGTTCGTCCCGTCGGTCCATGTGGGATCGCCGCCGGACCCCGGGGTACCCGCGGGCCAGGATTGGGGGTTCCCGCCGTGGTCGCCGGACCGCCTGAGGTCGCTGAGCTACCGCCCGTTCGCCCAGGCGCTGCGCCATGAACTCGCCGTCGCGGGCCTCCTCAGGATCGACCATGTCCTCGCCTTCCACCGCCTCTTCTGGATCCCGGCGGGGTCGCCCCCCCGGGACGGCGCCTACGTCCGCTACCCCGCGACCGAGATGTACGCCGTCGTGAACGCCGAGGCCGCTCGGACCGGTGCGACGATCGTCGGCGAGGACCTCGGCACCGTTCCGCCCGACGTTCGGCCCGCGCTCTCGGCCCACGGATGGCTCGGGCTGTACGTCGCCGAGCTCGAGTGGGACGGGCCCGGCCCCTCTCGACCGATCGCGGAAGGTTCCGTGGTCTCCCTCAACACCCACGACCATCTTCCGTTCGCCGGCTATTGGGCGGTGCGCGCGGCGCGGGGCGGCGCGCCGGAACGTCGCGACGGCTTCCTCGCATCGGATCGACCCACCGACGTCGCGTTGCGCCACGCCCTGCGCGCCCTCGCGAGGAGCCCCGCGCGGCTTCTCCTCGTCAACGTCGAGGACCTCTGGGGCGAGACGGCTCCCCAGAACGTCCCCGGCACGGTCGGCCCCAACTTCTCCCGGCGATTCCGGATCGACCTCGGGACGCTCTTCGAGCGTGCGGATGCGGCCGAACTGCTTTCTACCATCGACGCCCTGCGGCGCGCCAGGTATGTGCGATGACCTCGTCCCAACGAACGCGCGCGCACCATGGCGCGCGCCCGTCCCCAACCGCCCCGACACCCCCCCTCGGTGACCTCGACCTCCACCTCTTCAACGAGGGGACCCACTTCCGTCTCTACGAGCGGCTCGGCGCGCATCGCGCGGGCGACCGGCGCTCCGACGGGATGCGCTTCGCGGTCTGGGCGCCGAATGCGGAGTCCGTGAGCGTGGTCGGCGACTTCAATCGGTGGGATGCCGCGAGCGACCCGCTCCGACCCCACGCGGCGTCCGGGATCTTCGAGGGGGTCGTGCCGAACGCGCGGCCGGGTCAGCTCTACAAGTACCGGGTCCGCTCGAACGTCCACCACTACGAAGTCGACAAGGCCGATCCGTTCGCGTTCGAATGCGAGCTGCCTCCCGGGACCGCCTCCGTCCTCTGGGACCTCCGCTACCGGTGGCGGGACTCCGCGTGGATGGACGACCGCGCGAAGCGTACCGCCCGCGGCGCTCCCGTCTCCATCTACGAGGTCCACCTGGGCTCGTGGCGGCGCATTCCGGAGGAGGGCGACCGCCCGCTCCAGTACCGCGAGGTGGCCGGCCCCCTGATCGACTACGTGAAGGACCTCGGGTTCACCCACGTCGAGTTCCTCCCGCTCGCCGAGCATGCCTTCTACGGGTCGTGGGGGTACGAACCCACGTCGTTCTTTGCGCCGACCTCGCGGTACGGCGAGCCCGAAGGGCTGATGGAGCTCATCGACCGACTGCACCGCGCCGAGATCGGGGTGATCCTCGACTGGGTCCCGTCCCATTTCCCTTCGGATGGCCACGCGCTCAGCTACTTCGATGGGACGCACCTTTACGAACACGAGGATCCCCGCCGCGGATGGCACCCCGACTGGCACACGATGCTCTTCAACTACGGACGGAACGAGGTCCGCTCCTTCCTTGCGAGCAGCGCGATCTTCTGGCTGGATCGCTACCACGTGGACGCGCTGCGCGTCGACGGGGTCGCCTCGATGCTCTACCTCGACTACTCGCGACGTCCGGGCGAATGGATCCCGAACGAGGCTGGGGGACGGGAGAACCTGGACGCGATCCGCTTCTTGCGGTGGCTCAACGAGGTCGTCTACTCGGCCGTGCCGGGGGTGGAGACGGTCGCCGAAGAGTCGACGGCCTGGCCCCAAGTGTCCCGACCCACGTCGTCCGGAGGGCTCGGGTTTGGCTACAAGTGGGACATGGGCTGGATGCACGACACGCTCGACTACCTCGGGCACGACCCGATCCACCGGCGCTGGCACCAGGACGAGCTCACGTTCCGGGCCGTGTATGCGTTCTCGGAAAACTTCATCCTTCCGTTGTCCCACGACGAGGTCGTCCACGGCAAGGGTTCGCTCCTCGGTCGCATGCCGGGGGACGACTGGCAGAAGTTCGCGAACGTCCGGCTCCTGCTGGCCTACCAGACCGCGCAGCCCGGCAAGAAGCTCCTCTTCATGGGGTCGGAGTTCGGGCAGTATGCCGAGTGGGACCACGACCATAGCTTGGATTGGCACCTCGCCGAACTGCCCCGCCATGCCGGCCTGTCCGCCCTGGTGCGCGCCCTGAACGGGGCGTACCGGTCGCACCCCGCAATGTACGAGAGGGACACGGAGGAGGGGGGCTTCGAGTGGGTCGACCATGCGGACCACGACCAGAGCGTGCTCGCGTTCCTTCGCATCGGCGCTTCCCCCACTCCGCCCGTGCTGGCCGTCTTCAACTTCACCCCCGCCCCTCGCTCCCCGTATCGGCTGGGCGTGCCGACCGGGGGGACCTGGACAGTCATCGCGAACACCGACCGGACCGACTTCGGCGGGAGCGGATCCGGCACGATGGGCCAGGTCGAGGCGCTCGACGTGCCCTCGCACGGCCGCCCGCACTCGCTCGACCTCGCCCTTCCACCGCTCGGTGCGCTCCTCCTTCGTGCCCCGGGGTGATCGGTCTGGACCCGAACGTTCCGCTGGGCGTGACGCTCGACCCGGACGGTCTCGCCCACTTCCTCGTCTGGGCCCCGTCGGCCCGGTCGGTCGGAGTCGAGCTCCTTCCTCCGGGGCGTCGTCGGCTTCCGCTCGAGCAGCTGGAGCGAGGCTACTGGGGGGTTGAGCTCGACGGCATTCGCCCCGGGCAACGGTACGGCTGGACGATCCACGGCCGGAAGGCCTTGCCGGATCCTGCCTCCCGGAGCCAACCGAACGGGGTGGTGGGAGCGTCGGAGGTCGTGGCCCCGGACGCCTTTCGATGGACGGACGCGTCCTGGCAGGGCCTACCGCTCGACCGTCAGGTGTTCTACGAGCTCCATGTGGGAACGTACTCCCGCTCCGGGACGTTCGACGGGGTGGTCCTCGACCTCGACCATCTCGCCGACCTGGGCGTGACGACGATCGAGATCCTTCCCGTCGCGCAGTTCTCCGGTCGGCGGAATTGGGGCTACGACGGGGTCTTCCCCTTCGCGGTCCAGCACTCGTACGGAGGGCTCGCCGGCCTCCAGCGCTTGGCCGATGCGTGCCACGCGCGAGGACTCGCCCTCTTCCTGGACGTCGTGTACAACCATCTCGGTCCCGAGGGCAACGTCCTCCCTCGCTTCGGACCGTACTTCACCGATCGCTACCGGACGCCGTGGGGGGCAGCGCTGAACTTCGACGGGCACGGAAGCGACGAGGTACGTCGCTTCTTCGTCGAGAGCGCAACGTTCCTCACGGAACACGCCCACCTGGACGGCCTGCGCGTCGATGCGGTCCACGCGATCGTCGACCCGACGGCACGGCCCTTCCTCGCGGAGCTCACCCACGCCGTGCACGCCGTCGGCGAGCGGACGGGACGGCCACGCTGGCTCGTCGCCGAGAGCGCGCTCAACGACCCCCGCGTGGTCGAGCGGGAGACCGTCGGAGGGCTCGGGTTCGACACGATGTGGAACGACGACTTCCACCACGCGCTGCACGCAGCGCTGACCGGGGACCGGTCCGGCTACTTCGTCGACTTCCACGGGGTGGACGACCTTCAGCAGGTCCTCGTCCACGGGTTCGCCCTCGCGGGGCGTCGATCCGAGTTCCGCGGGCGTCGGCACGGCCGAGCTCCGGACGGGGTGCCGGCGGAGCGGTTCGTCGCCTTCGCGCAGAACCATGATCAGGTCGGAAATCGACCGTTCGGCGATCGGCTCGGAACGCTCGTGCCGTTCGCGGCCGAGAAGCTCGCGATGGGACTCACCGTCCTGGCCCCGTTCCTCCCCCTCCTCTTCATGGGCCAGGAGTACGGCGAGACGGCCCCGTTCCTCTACTTCACCGACCACCAGGGTCGTCGTCTGGCGCGCGCGGTGTGCCGCGGTCGACGTCGCGAGTTCGTGGGTCCGACGGGTGGAACGCCGGTTCCCGACCCCCAGTCCACGAGGACGTTCGAACTCTCCCGCCTTGTCCGACGACGGCGCGCGCGCGGCCGTCACCGCGCCTTCCTCGAACTCACGCGCGCCCTCCTGGCGCTGCGACGCGAGATCGCGCCGGTACGTCGCCTGAGCGCGGAGGAGGTCGGCCGCTGCCCGGACGACCCGTCCGTCCTCTGGATCGACCGCCCCGAGGACGCCGGGCGCCCCGGTTCCTTCGCCCTGTTCCGGATCGGACCCGGAGATGGCGCCCTTCCCGTTCCCGAGCTCCGCCACCGGCAACTCTGGCGACGGCTCGACGCCGAGGAGGCGAGGTTCGGCGGGAGCGGGTCGACCGCCCCCGACGAGATCGCGCCGGGCCACGGAGCGGTCGTCGGGCTGGCGCCGTGGTCGTTCGTGGTCTATACCGGTTCCGGGGGCCGGGGCGTCGCATGAACCGTTACGTCTGCGTTCACGGCCACTTCTACCAACCGCCTCGGGAGAACCCATGGCTCGACGAGGTCGAGATCCAGGACTCGGCGCGGCCGTACCACGATTGGAATGAGAGGATCACGGCAGAATGCTACCGGCCGAACGGTTGGTCGCGCGTCCTCGATCACGACGGGTACATCGTCGGGATCCGCAACAACTACGCACGGATCAGCTTCAACGTGGGACCCACGCTCTTGAGCTGGCTCGAACGCCACGCCTCCGACGTCTACGGCGCGATCCTCGGAGCGGACCGGGAGAGCCGCGATCGATTCTCCGGCCACGGTTCCGCCGTCGCCCAGGCGTACAACCACGCGATCCTTCCGCTGGCCCCGCGCCGCGACAAGGAGCTCCAGGTCGCCTGGGGTCTCCGCGACTTTGCGACACGGTTCGGGCGCCCCGCCGAGGGAATGTGGCTCCCCGAGACCGCCGCGGACGTCGAGACGTTGGACGTGCTCGCGCAGGCCGGGGTGCGGTTCACGATCCTCTCGCCGTTCCAGGCGGCCCGGTTCCGCCCGACCGGGGACCCCGCGTGGACCGAGGTGGGCAGCGGCCAGATCCCGACGACGCGGGCCTACCAGGTCCGCCTCCCCCAGGACCGGAGCATCGCGGTGTTCTTCTACGACGGGGGGATCTCCTCCGACATCGCCTTTCGTGGACTCCTGCACGATGGCGCCGCGCTCGCCGGTCGTCTGGCCGCGGCGTTCGACGACGGACGGGCCTCGGAGGGGCAACTCGCCCACGTCGCCACCGACGGCGAGACCTACGGTCATCACCATCCCCACGGTGACATGGCCCTCGCCTTCGCCCTGCGGGAGATCGAAGGCCGCTCCGACGTCGGTCTCACGAACTACGGCGAGTTCCTCGAGCGCTACCCGCCCGTCTTCGAGGCGGAGATCCACGCGCCGAGTGCGTGGAGCTGCGTGCACGGCGTCGAGCGATGGAGGTCGAACTGCGGCTGCTCCAGCGGACAGCACCCCGGCTGGAGCCAATCGTGGCGGGATCCGCTGCGCGCGGCGCTCGACCACCTGCGCGACCGCCTGCGCCCCGGGATCGACGAGGCGATGGCCCGCCTCTTCCCGGACCCACCGCGCGTCCGCCAGGAGTACGTGGACTTGCTGCGCGACCGGACCGAGGAACGGGTGCGCGAGTTCGTCGACCGGCACGCGGGACGTTCGCTCGACCCCACGGCGACGACCCAAGCGCTCCGTCTCCTCGAGGCGGAGCGCCACCTTCAGCAGATGTTCACGAGCTGCGGGTGGTTCTTCGACGACCTCGCGGGGATCGAGACGGTCCAGATCCTGCAGTACGCGACCCGTGCGATCCAGCTCGCGGAGGAGGCCCTGGGGGGAAGCTACGAAGCCGAGTTCGTCGCCGAGCTCGCCCGGGCGCGCAGCAACGTCGCCGACGTCGGCGACGGGAAGGCGATCGTCGAACGTTTCGTCCGTCCGGTGCGCATCGGCCTGCGCAACGTCTGCGCCCACTACGCGTTGAGCTCGCTCGTGGAGGACTATCCCGAGACCGCCCGCGTCTACTGCTACACCGTGCGCGGCCGCGAGCGGCGTTCGGCGTCGAGCGGCACGGCGCGTCTCGTCATCGGGCAGGTGGACGTCCGCTCGGAGATCACCTACGATCAGGGACGGTTCACCTACGGAGCCCTCTACCTGGCGGGTCACAACCTGTTCGGCGGAGTTCGCCCCTTCCAGAGCGAGGAGACCTTCCACCGGACCGCCGACGACCTGCTGGACGCCTTCGAACGGGGTGACCTCCCCGACACGATCCGGCGCGTCGACCAGAACTTTGGGGAGGCGACCTACACGCTCCGCCTCCTGTTCCGGGACGAACAGCGCAAGATCGTGGGCCTCCTGTTCGACGCCCTGCGCGATAGCGTGGAAACCTCCTTCCGTCGGATCTACGAGAGCACGGCCCCCATCCTCCGCAACCTGGCCGCGTCGCTGACCCCTCCGCCGCCCGCGCTCCGTGCCGCGGCCGAGTTCTACCTCAACGAGCGCATCCGCTCGGCCCTCGAGCGCTCCCCGCCGGATGTTGCCGAGGTGACGGAGCGCCTGCGGGAGCTCGCCCGCGCCAACCTCGCCGTGGACGCGACCTCCGTGGGGTACGCCTGGGGGCGTGCTTCCGAGAGCTTGATGGAGGGCGTCGCGCAAGGTCCGCAGGGCGACCGCGATCTCCGCCTCCTGCGCGCGCTCGTCACGCTCGTGCGCGACCACGACGTCGAGGTCGACCTCTCCCGTGTCCAGAACCGGTACTTCGACCTCCTGCGGGGCGCGCCCGCCGCCGCGCCCGGCGGGGGGTTCTCCACGGGCCGTTCGGTCTCCGAGGACGTCGAGGAGTTCCGCGCCCTCGGTGAGCAGCTGCGGATCCGCGTGCCGTAGATGGAGCGCCGGATCCCGTCGGCCACCTACCGTGTCCAGCTGACCCCGTCGTGGGGGTTCGATGCCGCTGCGAGTATCGTTCCGTATCTCGCGCGACTCGGCGTCGATACCCTCTACGTCTCCCCGATCCTGGCGTCCCGACGCGGAAGCACGCACGGCTACGACGGGATCGACCCGCGGCGGCTCGACACGGCCCGGGGGGGCAACGCAGGATTCGCGCGACTTCGTGCGGCCCTGAAGCGGCACGGGATGGGTTTGCTTGTGGACATCGTCCCGAACCACCTTGCGGCGACACTGGAGAATCCCGCCTTCGTCGAGGTCCTCGAACGCGGCCCACGGTCCCGGTACGCTCGGATCTTCGACATCGACTGGTCCCGAGGTGTCGACGGTCGCGCCGCGGTCGTCCTGCCGTGGCTCGACCGTGACGTCGAGGCGGCGTTCGATGCCGGCATGCTGCGGTTCGTGGGGGGGGCCGAAAGCGTCCGGCTTCGTCTCCGCGGGAACGACCTCCCTGCATCTCCGAGGGCGCGTCGCCGCCTGCTCGCGTGGGCCCGTACGGCGGCGCGTTCCGTCACGGGCCCCGCGGACGGCTCGTCGGGCGTTCGGTCTCGTACGATCCTCGCGAAGGTGAACGAGGGAGCGACCCCGGAGGCGCGGGATCGACGGAGGATCCTGCTCGAAGATTTCCACTTCCGCCTCGTCCCGTGGTGGGAGTTCGCGTCGATCAACTACCGCAGGTTCTTCGATATCTCGGACCTGATCGGGGTGCGCTCGGACGAGGCGAAGGGCTTCACGTTCATGCACCGCTGGCTCGTCCGCGCCGCTCGTGCCGGCTGGATCTCCGGCGTGCGCGTCGATCACGTCGACGGTCTCGCCGATCCGTCCGGCTACCTCCGTCGACTCGCCGAAGCGCTCCGCGGTCCTCGGAAGGGCGCGCCCGCGCCGTACATCGTCGTGGAGAAGATCCTCGCGCGCGACGAAACGCTTCCTGGGGATTGGCCGGTGGCCGGGACGACGGGCTACGACGCCCTCCAGCGGATGACCGGTGCGATCGTGGACCCGCCGAGCCTCCGACGCCTCACGGCGACCTATCGGGCGGCTCTTTCCCATACGGAGACGTCGTTCGCCGACATCGCCGAGCGGTCGAAGCGCGAGGTGGTCGACGCGCTCTTCCCCGGTGAACTCGCTGGGCTCGTCGATCGCCTTCGGGGGACGTCGGCCCCGTCACGTTCGTCGGGCGCCCCACCGACGACCGGGCGGGCTCTCACCGCCCTCACGGCCGCGCTCCCGGTCTATCGGACCTATGGAACATGGCGCGCGATGTCGCGGACCGGCCGTCGGCGGATCCGCACCGCCTTCGATGCGGCCGTCCGCCGCGCGAGCGGACGCGCGGAGCGCGCGGCGCTACGGGAACTTCAACGCAGGTGGCTCCGAGGCGGTCCGGCCACCGGGGAGCGCTCGCCACGGGACGCCCTCGTTCGCTGGGAGCAGTGGACCGGTGCTGTGGCGGCGAAGGGCATCGAGGACACCGCCTTCTACCGCTATGCCGCCTTCCTCGCGGCGAATGAGGTCGGGGGGGACCCCGGACATCCGAGCACCTCGCTCGAGGAGTTTCACGCGTTCATGCGCGATCGGTCGCGCCGGTGGCCGCACGCCCTCACGCCGACGTCGACCCACGACACGAAGTGGGGGGAGGACGCCCGCGCGCGGCTCATCGCCCTGGCGGAGTGGGCGGGGCCATGGGGCGCGAACGTCCGCCAATGGGTGACCTCGCACCGCTCCCTCGTCCCCGGGCGAGGAGCGACACGGGTGCCGTTCGAGAGCGAGGAGTACCGACTCTACCAGACGCTCGTCGCCGTCGCCGCCGCGTCCCGGAGTCTCACCGGGGATCTCGGGCGACGGGTCGACCGCCATCTCGTGAAGGCGGCCCGAGAGCGGAAGGAAGGGACCTCCTGGACCCACCCGTGCCCGTCACGCGAGCGGCGTCTGAGGGCGTTCTCCCGCGCGCTTCGCACGGACCCCCGCGCCGGGCGCTTCCGGCGCGAGTTCGTGACGTGGGTGGACCGCGTCGCGTTCTTCGGTGCGTACTACTCCCTCGCCCAGGTGGTCCTTCGCGCGACCGTGCCGGGCGTCCCGGACCTCTACCAGGGGTCCGAGGGTTGGAATTTCTCCCTCGTGGACCCTGACAACCGACGACCGGTCGACTTCGGGCGATTGGCGAGCCTTCTACGGCGTTCCGAGCGACGGAGACGTTCGCCGTTCCTCACCGTATCGGACCATCGACCTCCCGACGAGGTCGACAAGGTGAGCGTGACGGCGAGCGTCCTACGCTTCCGTCGGGACCACCCTAGGATCTTCGACTCCGGAGGCTATCACCCGCTTCACGAGGTCGTCCTACCCGCCGCGACCGCCACGCTGGCCTTTGCCCGGCGCTGGCGCGACGAGTGGGTCGTCGTTGCGTTCGGACGCGGGCTCGCTCAGGTGAGCGGCCACCGCCTCCGGCCCCCGACCGGCCGCCCGTGGAAGGCGCGTGCGATCCGGCTGCCCCCCTACGCCCCGACGCGATGGCAGGACGTCCTCGGGTCGCGGACGATCCACGCCCACCGCCGGGGGCCTGGGCGCACGCTACCGCTCGCGGAGCTCTTCGATCGATGGCCCGTCGCCGTCCTCTACCACGGAGCGAGCACCGCCCGGCCGGGTCCCGCGGTGCGTGGAGGGGCGCGCCCTCCCCCCTCGCGGTCTACGCGAACTCTTCGTTCTCGAAGAGCAAGAGCCCGGCGGCCGTCGTGAGGAGGAAGTAGGCGATCATGATGACGACCCCCTCGGCTACACCGGGGGTGTATGTGGTCGTCGAGACCGACCCTCCCGGCGTGGAGAAGGTGTTCGTGACGGAGTGGCCCGCAATTCCCCACGGGATCGGCGAGGCGAAGACGTTGCCGACGATCCCGTTCGCGTAGGAGATCACCATCCACGGCTCCATCTTGACGAGACCGGCCACGAGGTCCTGGATCAGGGTGAACCCGATCAGGAAGAGGAGCGCGGTGAGGACGAAGCCGTACGCGCTCGTCTTGAACAGCGAGCTGAAGAGGAACGTGGCGCCGAGGACCGCCAGCAGGTAGACGATCGCGAGGGCGAACGAGAGGCCGAGCTGCCAGGGCACCGCTCCGCCGCCGAAATAATAGGCACCGTTGACGACTAGGATGACGAGGTAGAGGAGCAGGACCGCGACCGACGAGAGGAAAGCCGCGACGTACTTACCGACGTAGACCGTCGACCGACGGATGGGGAGCCCCATCAGGAAGTATCCCGTCTTGTTCTGGAACTCTCCGGCGATCGCGTCGCCGCCAAAGAAGACGGCGGCGAGGATGATCACAAAGTTCGCTCCGGAAGCCCAGAAGGAGGCGTAGAAGGCGAGGTTGTCCGAGACGAGGGAGCCCCGGTAGTACCCGACGACGGCGGAGACGATCACACCGATCGTCGCGACGAGCGCGAGCAGGATGACGAAGCGCCGCGAGAAGAAGTACTCGCGCAGCTGGTAGCGGGTGAGCTTGACGATCTGCCGGAGGGAGGGGGGGACCTCCAAGCGTGTGACGGGATGGGGGACACCGATCGCCGCGGGGGCGGTCGCGTCCATTCTTAGGAATCCCCCCGCGAGATCTCCTTGAGATAGATCTCCTCGAGGAGGCCCTCGGCCTCGGAGAGGCTGATGATCCCGATACGGAGACCCGCCAGCGACCGAAGGAGCTCCTCGCGAGCGGCCAGATCGCCCGAGAACTTGACCCGAACGCGGCGTGGATCGAGGACGGTGCACGACTCGATGCCCGGAAGCGTGCCGATCTTCTTGGTGACCGCGTCCATGTCCGCCGGGGCGGCGAAACCGACGTCGAGCGGGGCGTGGCCGCCCCCGAAGCGCGACGTGACGTTCGACAGGGTGTCGTAGAACAGGAGCTTGCCGTGATCGATGAGCGCGACCTCATCGCAGACGTCGGTGACCTCCTGAAGGATGTGGCTGCTCATGAAGATGAGACGATTTCGCTTCTTGAGCCCGCGAACGATCTCGCGGACCTCGGCCATCCCGCGGGGGTCGAGCCCGGTCGCCGGCTCGTCAAGAATGACGACCTCGGGATCGTGGACGAGGGCGGCGGCGATGTTGATCCGCTGCTTCATCCCCTTCGAGAACTTTCCGAAGCGCTTGTCGGCCCAGTCGGACATCTTCACTTCGGCGAGCACCTCGTGGATGCGCGAGTCCCGCTCCCGGACCGGCACCCCGCGTAGGTCGGCGACCATCTCGAGTGCCTGGACCGGGGTGAGGGACGGATAGATCTCGGGGCTCTCGATGAGCGTTCCGGCGTCCGCCAGGGCGACCTTGCGCCGTTGCTGGACGGAGATGCCGTTGATGAAGCACTCCCCGGCGGTCGGGAAGATCATATCGGTGAGGAGTTTCAGGGCCGTGGTCTTACCGGCTCCGTTCGGACCGAGGAACCCCACGCACTTCGCGCCCTCGAGCTTGAGCTGGAGCCCATCGAGGGCGACGAACGACCCGAATCGTTTCGTGAGCCCCGAGATCTCGATCGATGGTCCCGTCACGCACCCCGCCTCCCGAACGGGGGCGCACCGATCGACCGGGGGCGTCCAAGCGAGCCCACCGGGTCAGGGCGTCCGCCTCTCGGTGAACCTGAGGGGAGGGAGCGCGGGAACCGTACTTCACCGCCGCGTTGGGGCAGCGGTGCCGAGGCCGTCGTATTCAACATTAGTTCGGAAAGTCAAGCTTTCGCCTTCCATATAACGTCCCCGGCTCGATCTTTCGCGACCCGACGAGGGCCGGCAATGTCCAGGACGAGAGTGTTGACCGCGGGCCGAAACGCGACGGACCGGCGGCGGATGGCGTCGCGATTCACACCGGCGGAGGGGCGTAGGCGCAGCCGTTCGCCGGTGCCGGACAGTCGGAGGCGACTCCGGGTTGCGCGATGGCGCTCAGGAAGAACGCGAAGGCGAACGACGGAGGGAAGGCGGTCGAGCTACCGAGATAGCTTCCCCGGGCGTCGAAGTACGAACGATACGCCGAACGTCCCTGGCAGTTCGTCCCGCATCCGTCGCAGACCTCCGGATTGGAGCCATCGGCCCGAGGGTCGACGGTCATCTCGGCGATCTCGTGGCTCACGGCCTCGGCGAAGAGGTCGGCCCGGTCGTCCACCGTGAATCCGGTTCCCAGCAGATTGACGAAGCTGTAGGGGATCGACGCGCTCCCGTGGTATCCGAGCACGCCCACTCCGCCGCTCTCCTTGGCATCTTGATTGACCACGCCGGGAGGGTTCAGCACGAGGATCGACGACCCGATCGGCAGGGAGACGGCTCCCGCCATGGCCCCGACCCATCCCTGCAGGTCGGCGTCGGTGTACCCGTCCGACGGCACGGTGACCGACCGTCGGGCCAGCGTCGGTCCCAGCGCCAGCGCGGTGGCGCCATACTGGCGACAGTAGTCCGCGATGCGGGGGATCGCGAGGGCGAGGTACTCCCGGACCTTCGCGAGGTCCCGCGGCGCGACCGAGACGGGACCTTGGACGGTGGCGAAGTCGAGATCGGCCAGGTAGATGGCTCCCTGCAGCAGCGTGCCGGCGGCCCGCCCGACCGGGAGGGCTGGGCCCGCCGCGGCGCGCTGGCGAGCGAGCGACATGGTGACGCAAACGCGTTCGCTCAAATCCTCGCGCGACGAGGCATTCTCGCCGTCGCTCCGGATTCCCTACGGCACGCCCCGCATATGCGTCTTCCGTTCCGAGCAGGGGGCGGGGCGTCATCAAACCGGGGTGAAGGGACGACCGGGGTGCGAGAAGTCGAACGCCTCCGTAAGGTCGTTGGCCGACGCGTCGCGCGTGGAGAGCGGGGAGAGTCCGAATCGTTGCTCGACGAACTTCAGGATCGAGGCGTGGTCGTTCACGGCGTGATCGATGAAGCCGTTTCGGGCGTAGGGGGAGATGATGAGACACGGGACCCTGAAGCCATATCCCTCGGTGTCCACGGCGGGAGGTGCGACGTGATCGTAGAATCCCCCAAAGTCGTCCCACGTGACAAAGATCGCGATCGATGGCCAGAAGGAACTCGCGCCGAGGGCGTTCACGATGTCCCGGGCGACGGAATCCTGACCGACGCCGACGTTCTTCGGCGGATGCTCGTCCCCTCCGGGCGCCCCAATCATCCACGAGACTTGGGCGAGCCGGCCCGCCGCGAGGTCCCGCGCGAACTGTCCCGTGGGGGCAAAGTTCGCCTGGGCCGCCGGAGTCCGTTGCACGTAGTCGAACCGCTTGTACCACGAGGTGAACCCGTACACCTTCCAGGAGATCCCGGCCGCGTCCAGGCTCGCGAAGACCGGGGGAAACGTCAACGTTGCCGGCACCCGGTCGTCGCGCAGGCCTCCCGCGGTGCCGGCCACGAGGAAAAGGTGATTCGGGGCGCTCTCGGTCATCGCGGACGTGAAGTAGCGGTCGCAGAGCACGTAATGGTCCGCGGCCGCCCAATAATGCGGAAGGTCGCTTCGGTCGAAGTAGTCCATCGTCGTCGGGCTGCCCTCGGAGTAGACGAAACCGTCCATCGCTCCCTGGTCGAAGTCGTCGTGCGCGGACCTCCAGTTGTGGTTGAGGTCGGTGGGAGTGAGGGTCGGGCTGTGGGACGGTCCCACGCTCGGCAGCCCACCTACGACTCGCGGCAGCAGGATCGGTCGTCCCGCGGTCCCGTCCCCGCCCGGGTAGGTTCCGAAGTAGTTGTCGAACGTGTGGTTCTCCTGGAGGACCACGACGATGCGATCGATCGGCGCGGCCTTCGAATCGGAGGAGGGCGTCCGTCGCGCCGGCATGGCGCCGGAGCGAGGGGCCCGGCTCCCCATCTAGTTGATGGATTCGCCGGAGCATCGGTCGCCACACGGATGTAGCCATCCGCCCTCCCGAGCGCATGATCGAAGGGGCCGCGTATGACGGAACGCTCACCCAACGACTGCGGGACGAGCGGGCGACGTTCGGTCCTCCGACCGACGCGGCGCTCGAGGCGTGGAAGGCGCTCGTGGAACGGGCGGAGACACGCCTGCGGACACTTCTCTCGGGTCACGACCTCGACCGGGCGCTCGTCCTCCTTCGACCGCCGTCGACGGGAGCCCTCCCCCCCGAGAGCCGCACCTCACCGGTCCGGGTCACCCATCCCGCCGTTCGCGTACTGGATGACCTGCTCGCGTGGAGCGAGCAACTCGATCGCACGGCCGAACCGGTCCATGGCCTGACGATCGGGGAGCAGGTGGCACGTTGGGCCCACTCGGCCGCCCGCGCGCTCAACGATGTCCTGAGGGCGCTCGATCCGGTCGACGCGGCGGCGAGGTCGGTGCGGCGCGTCCTCGATCTTGCGAGCGAGCTCGTCCACAATGCCCTGGCGCGCATCCGAGAGTTTGCGCGCCACCTCGGCGTTACCTCGACCAGCATCACGTTCGCCAGCACGCCCCCGGAACTCTCGATCACCTTCACCTTCGGCGCCCCCTAGGCCGATCCTGCGGCGGACGGGAAACCGCGGCGCTCGATCCTCCACGACCGAATGGACGACCTTCGCTCGGGATCGTGCCCCCGTGCGACGATTCGACCGGAACGGCCCGGGGATTCCCCGGGTCCGGTCGCCAAAGGCGAGTCCGCCGCCCGGACGGCGGGGGCAACGTGCTCCACCTCCCGCGGACCCTTTCGGGGGTTCGCCCAACAAGGTTCATGTAACCGACGCCGCTCTCCAAGACGTGGACCAAATGCCGGCGGGTCGACCACCGAACCGGGGCGCGGAATCCGAGCTTCCGGGCGCCGCCGAGAGCGCGCCGCTCGTGGACCGGATCGCGAGCGAGCTCGACCTCCTGGCCCGCAACGTCGACGTGCTGGAGCAATTGAGCGGCAAGCCTCCGAGGGGGATCATCCGCCTCAGCGAGGCCCTCCGACTCCCGATCCACAAGGTGCGCTACTCGTTGCATCTCCTGGAACGGGAGGGGGTGATCCAGCCCTCGGCGGACGGCGCCGTCGTGACCGACCGGGCCCGCGAGTTCTGGGCGTCGCTCGACCAGTCGCTTGACCGGATGAACGGACTCATCCAGCACCTCAAGGAGCGCGCGGCCGAGTACAGGGGCCGTTCTTCGGGTCGGAAAGGCTATTAGGAGAGGTCATGCTCGGCGGCGCCGGTGCCGCCGTAGCTCAGCGGCAGAGCGATCGGCTGTTAACCGAAAGGTCAGCGGTTCGAACGGGTCGGGACGTTCCCAGGCGGTCCCGACCCCGGAATTCCGCTCGGCGGCGCCTCCGCGGCCTCCCCCTCGCGGGACGGGAACGGGCCCGTAGCTTAGTCCGGCCAAGAGCGTCCGGCTCATAACCGGTCGATCGACGGTTCAAATCCGTCCGGGCCCATCGCCGCCGCTCGAACCCCGGCGGTTCGGGCGCGTGAGGTCGCCCACCCTTCCGACCGGACGCCGAAAGGGTTCCCCCCTCCTTCCCGTCAAAGGATCGGCGGATCGATCGGCCGCTTGGTCGATTCGATCGGGCGCAGGAGCACGACCGCAGACGGCGTGGTGAGGACCGAGAAGATGGCCGACACCCGTGCTGCCACCTCAAGAGCGGCGAGGCCGACGAGCTCGGGCCAGCGGAGCGGACGCCGGCGGATGTAGTTCCCGATCGCCCGGAGGAAGACCGGCGGGTCCCACGTGACCGACGTGAGCCCCGACCGACGACGCAACCCCAGGACGAGGCGCCCGATCCTCCGGCGTTGGAGAAAGAGGTCGCCGAGCGACGTCGGGACCCGGTTCAGGATGACGGCATCGTCGGCGTAGGCGCGCCCTCCGGAGAGCGCGCGCTCCGCGGAGAGGAAGGTATCGTCATCCTCGAGGTCGACAGGCGGCACGAATGCGGCGCGACGGATCGCGTAGGCTTCGCCCACCTTGGGCGAGATCCGGGAGACCGCATCGTGGATCTCCCACATGACCCGCCCCATCCGTACGGTGAACCCCTTCTCGCGGTTGGTCGGCACCGGATGCGTCGCGACCAGCTCCACCGAGGGGTCGAGGAACCGAGACGCCACGGCCTCGTACGCCCCGGGTGCCGGGCGCGTATCCGCGTTCTCGAACAGGAGGAGTTCGAAAGCCGCCGTCGCATGGGCTAGCGTGAGGGCGGCGACCTTCCCACCCCGGGTCTCCTGGACGATCGGGCGGACACGCGGGTCACGTTCGTGGGCCGCCCGAAGAAGCTCGGCGGTCCGGTCCGTGCACCCGCTCGCGACCACGACGATCTCCTTGAGCTCGAAGGACGGGCCGGCCTGCCCCAGGGCGCTCTCCAGGAGCACTCCCAGATTGAGCTCCTCGTTGTGGGCGCAAACGAGGACGGAGAGCGGAAGGGGTGCGAAGTCCCCCGCCGCCCGGTCGCTCGACATCGTCCCCGGACCCCCCGGAGCCTCGAGCCGGTAGAAATAGGGCTACCCGAAGGGACGAGGGTGGAAAAGGTTGGTCCGGGTCTGCCGGTCGCGCCGACTAGCAGCAGCCGCCGCCGCTGCCCGAGCCGCAGCCACCCGAGCCACTGCCACCGGAGCCACAGCCGCATCCGCCCCCGCCCGGGGCCTTCGCGGCCTCGGGAAGGTTCGGGGAGGTGACCGTAAACCCGGTCGCGTCGAGCGACTGTACGAAGTCGATCTTCGCGCCGTTGACCGCGTCCGTGCTGGTCGAGTCAACGATGACGGAGAAGCCGTCGACCTGGACGACCTCGTCGCCGTTGCGAGGTCGGTCGAAGGCGAGCCCGAAGCTCGTTCCACCCCCCTCGCTCCCGCATCCGCAGCCGCCCGAGCCGCAGCCTCCGCCCGAGCCGCCGGCCTGGACGAAGATCCGAACCCCGGTGCCGGGCTTCTGACCCTGGATCAGCGCCCGAACCTGGTCTTTCGCTTCCTTCGTGACTTCCAATTTCACCGTCATTTCTGGGGCCCCTCCTTGGACATCCCCGCTCCCACTAGGGTGTGAGCGTTATTTAACCTCGCGGCGACGGCGGCACCACCGCGACCTACGCGGAGAACGACTTCCCACACGAGCAGGTCTGCTTCGCGTTCGGATTGATGATCTTGAATCCCGAGGATTCGAGCCCGAGCAGGTAATCGACTTTGAGGCCCTCGAGGAGGGGGGCACTCGCCCGGTCGACGACGACCTCGAGGCCGCCCTGTTCGAACGCGACCTCGTCCCCGGACTCCTTGTGGTCGAACGTCATGCCGTAGGTGAGGCCCGAGCATCCGCCGCCCTGGACGAAAAGGCGCAGCGCGGAGCCGGGCTTGCCCTGCTTCTCCATGATCTTGAGGACCTGCTCGCGGGCCGCCGTCGTGACCTCGACCTGCACCATGTGTCGCGCCTCCTTCGACGGTACGACCCGTCGGCCGCGTAAAAGGGTTGTGTCCACGGGGGCGCGACGAATCGGTCGCGTCGGAGAGGTTTATACTCCCGCCGACGGTCGCGCAAGGTCATGTGCCGTCTCTTTGGTGTCCTGGGCGGCGCGAAGGTCCCGGCGGAACCCTGGCTGGTCTCCACCGAGCGCTCGCTCCTCGTCCAGGCGAACACCTCGGAGAAGAACGCCCAGCGGGACGGGTGGGGGATCGCGTGGTACGAGACGACCCGCACGCCCCGGGTCGATAAGGGGATCGGAGGGGCGTATGCTCCGGAGGAGAAGGAGCACTTCGTTGCGGCCAGCCGACGCGCCCACGGACCCGTCGTCGTGGGTCACCTTCGACACGCCAGCAATCCCATGAACCTCCCCCACGAGAGGCTCATCGCGCTCGAGAACAGCCAGCCGTTCACGTTCGGGAGCTACCTCTTTGCCCACAACGGCAGCATCTCCTTCCCGCGCGAGACCCGCCCGCTCCTCGAGAAGTTCGAGTCGCACGTCCACGGGGTGAACGACAGCGAGGTCCTCTTCTGGCTGTTCACGCGCCACCTGGAGCAGGAGGGCGACCCATTGCACGCCTACGCGCGGACGGTCGTGGACCTCCTCGCCGTGGCGCGGCAGCGCGGCGGCGCGGACGTAACCCCGTACACCGGACTGAACATCGTCTTCTCCCGCGGGCCGAACGAGATCTGGGCGTTCTGCCACTGGCGCGGGGAGCACGGCACCCGCTTCCTCGACGCGACGCGGCCCTATTACGAGATGACCTACTCCGCCGACGCGAAGCGGGTCGTGATCGGGAGCGAACCGTTCGATGCGAACTCGGAGGCCTGGAGGCCGATCCCGAATGGTACCTACCTCTACGCGCACGCGGCCCACGGGCTCGTCGCGCTCAAAACCGGGTCGATCCCGCTTCCCGTCGAACCCACGGCCGCGGTTCCGGTGCCGTAGCCCACCCGCTCGGAGCCGCCCGGACGCGCAGTAGGGGTTTATCTCGGGTCGGCCTTAGCCGCGGATACGATGGCGTCCGTCCGCCTCGACACGATGCTGAGGGACTACGTTCCCCGCCTTTCTCTCGCGAGCGACATGGGGACCATCCGCGGTGTGCTCGCCGATCTCGAGGCACAGTTCCCGCGTCTCCGTCTGAGGCTGAGGGACGAGGCCGGCGCGTTGCGCAAGTTCGTGCGGGTCTACGTGAACGGGGAGGACATCTCCGCACTCCGGGGGCTCGAGACGAAGGTACGCGAGGACGACCATATCGAGATCCTCCATTCGATTCAGGGGGGCTAAACGATGGCGAGCGACCGAAAGGTACGGGTGCTCATCGGCACCCGCAAGGGCGGCTACATCGCCGAAAGCGACACATCCCGGCGCCGCTGGAGCGTTCGCGGACCCATGCACGAGGGCCACGAGGTCTTCCACATGGCCGCGGACCCCCGCCGCCCGGGGGATGTCTACGCGGCCGTCAACAATGCGTTCTGGGGACCGATGATGTTCCGCTCCTCGAACTGGGGGAAGTCGTGGACCGAGCTCGCGCCCCCGCTCATGCCGAAGCGCGCCGACCGCCCCCCGCCCGAAGGGGACCCCCGCGAACTCGTGCGCCCCGTCACCAACGTGTGGCGGATCGAACCGGGGCCCGTCGACGAGCCCAACACGATCTTCCTCGGGATCGACCCCGCGTCCCTGTTCCGCTCGGATGACCGGGGGGCGTCCTGGAGTCCCGTCAGCGGGATCAACGAACACCCGACCCGCGCGAAGTGGAACCCTGGGGCCGGGGGGATGTGCCTGCACACGATCCTCCTCGATCCGACGAACCCGAAGCGGATGTACGTCGGGATCTCCGCCGCCGGCACGTTCCGCTCCGACGATGGGGGGGAGCATTTCCGCCCCGTCAACCAGGGCGTCTCGGTGAGCTTCATGCCCGAGAAGCGCCCCGAATTCGGCCAGTGCGTCCACCACATCGTCCTCGATCCGGAGAATTCCAATGTGCTCTACCGCCAGGACCACGACGGGATCTACGTCTCCCGCGACGGGATGGAGAGCTGGAAGCGGGTCGGCCGACCCCTGCGCCATGACTTCGGGTTCGTCGCGGCGAGCGCACCCGCCCTCCCCGGGGAGGCGTTCTTCGTCCCCCTCAATCCCATGGCCCGCACGACCTTCGACGGGGGGATGCAGGTCTACCGGTGGACCGAGCGGACCCGCAGCTGGAAGGCGATGATGCCCCAGGGAAAGTGGGTCGGCGAGTACGGGACCCACCGCGAAGGGATGTCCACGGACCGGCTCGACCCGGCGGGCATCTACGTGGGCACGACGACGGGGCAGGTCTTCTACTCGAGGAGCGGGGGAACGAGCTGGGACCTCATGCCCCGCAACTTCCCGGCGATCCACTCGGTGAACGCGGCGTCCCCCCCGGGGTAGGCGACGCATCCGGGTCGTCCCGCGGGCCAACGACCGAGAGCGGCCGCGATGTCCGTCGAGATGATCTCGGGGCCGGACCTCGGAGGCGGATACCTTCACCAGCTCACGATCGAGCGCGGGCCCGATCCCGTTCGGTTCACCCACCACATCCAGGAGGGCGGAGCGGACGCAAGTGGCCCACCGCCGGGCGACCCCGTCCCGTTCGGGTTCGAGCGCGCGGTGGAGATGTGCCCATTCGGAGGGCGTCGGTGCTGGCACCGGGACTATCGCGTGCCCGCGTCGCAGACGAACCTCGCGCGTGCCGCCTACAACCGTTGGCGCTTCGTGGCGTCCGCGATGCTCGCCCAGGAGTACGGGGGGGCCGCCCGCCCGGTCGCGACCGCGCTGGCGGACCTCGTCGATCGGATCGGCCCCGTGCTCGACCTCGAAGGTCTACGATGGTATGTGGGGGGATCGACCGCGGCGTTCGTCCGCGGGGTCGACATCGCTCCCCGCGACATCGACGTGGGGTGCGACCGTTCGGGCGCCGTCCGCATCGCCCAAGTCCTCGAAACCTTCTTGATCGAACCGTTCGCCCGCACCGAATGGCCCCGGGTGGGGGAACGGTGGGCGGCACGAGCGTTCCTCGGAACCCTCAAGGAGGGGATGCGGGTCGAGTGGGCCGGAGCGGCCGGTCCTCACGCGGCGCATGGGAGCGAGCGCGAGTGGTCGGAATCTCCGCCTCCGGGGTCGGTGGAACGCGTCGTGTGGAACGGACGCGCCATTCCCGTTTCTCCGCTCGAGTTCGCGCTGCTCCGATTTGCGGAACAGGGCGAGTGGGAGCGCGTAGCAAACCTGATCGCCGGGACCGATCGATCGGCGTGGAACTTGGATCGACTCGATGATCTCGTTGTGGACAGTCCCCTCGACGCTCCGGGCCGGAGCCGACTCAGGGGGGCCGTTGCAAGGTGAACGGAAGGATTTGGGCCTGCCGCGCGAGGATGGGCCCGTGATCGGAAGAAACCAGTCGAGGCGCAGGTTCATAGCCCATGCCGATCCGACGTCAGCGCAATGTCGGCAAGCTCACTCGTTCTGCAGCCCGAGCATCTCACCCCCCACGACCTTGTCACGTACTCCCGGTGCCCGCATGAAATGGAGCTCATGCGAGTTCGGCGCGCCTCCACCCATTCGCCGGCGCCGTGTGTTGCCTGCACCCCGCTCGATGTGGTGCCCGAGCGGCATTCGCCACTGTTCGCGCCCCCCGCCGGGCACCTCGTGGTGAACGACGGTCCCCTCGATATCTTCGCGGGCGATCGCCTCATCTACGTCGACGATGGCGAGAAGAACCTGCCCGTACTGTTCCCCCCGGAGCAGGTCGCTCCGGACCCGCAGCTCCGCCGGCATGGCGTGAACCTGATCGACGATGAGCTCGGCCTGAGCGGGAGGCCCGACCTGGTCGTGCGCCGCGGGAACGGCTCGGTCTTCCCGGTGGAGTACAAGGAGACCCATGTCTTCCTCGGCTACCACGATGCGCACTTCGAGAACCACGGGCGCACTTTCGACCTCCTCCAGGCCATCGCCGAGTGCCGTCTCGTCCATGCCGCCCTCGGGGCGCGCCCCGAGTTCGGGGTCGTCTGGTACGGCGACCGCGCGGGCAACGGTCAGCGCGAGGGCTGGGTCCAGGTCCCCTACACTTCTGCCGAGGAGAACTGGTTGAGGGCCTCGCTCAAGCAGATCCGTGCCGACCGGGTCCGGGCACCGGTTACCTCCGAGCGTAACTGCGGAAGTTGCGAACCGAACCGGGACGGGCTCTGCCGGTTCGCAGCTGCACGGTTCGCGGGAATCCGTCGCGTTCTCTGATGGTAGGTACGGGCGCCTCCTCGCCCATTCTCCGGCACGAGCTGGTCGGCCAGGCGAAATAGTCAGGTTTCTCCGCCGTGCGACGCTGCCGTTCCGATCTACGGTATCCAATAACCGTCACCGGGAACGCTGTTCGCCGGCCAGCTCCCTGAAGGGAGGAATCGAGCGCAACGCTTACAAACACTTACGGATGTATGTAAGCGCATGACCGTCCAGACCTTTCGGGTCGTGAAGTCGCGGGGGCACCAATACCGCCAGAGGGTCGAGCACTTCTGGGATCCGAGGGCCAGGCGGACCCGAACCCGGATCCTCGAGAACCTGGGCCCGCTGCGTCCGATGTTCCCTCGGGCCCCTGAGCCTCCTGCCCTTCCGCTGCCGCCTGTCCACTTCGCCCTCCTCGCCGCCCGCATGATGACCGGCACCCTCACTCCCTTGCACGTCGTCCAGACCGTCCAGGAGATGGGCGAGGAGATGCCTCCCGGCACGTTGCGCGCCGCCGGCATCCGCTTCGATCCGGGGGAAAAAACGCTCGAGCTCCTCCTCTGGCTCGATCCGCCCTCGCTCCACCCTCGCTCTGCCCCGTCTGCAAAGCTCCCGTCGAGGTCCAAGGGAGCCACGCCTCGACGCTCCTCACGCTCCAAGGGACCGTCGGGCTGAGCGCCACGGCCTGGGGGTGCCCGAACGGGCACCCCGAGGGCCGCTGAACCTCGGCCTTCCGTGACACCCTCGCGCGACCCTACCATGTCCTCGGCTACGACTGATGATGGCCGTCGGCCTCCTACGCTTCGGCCTCGACCTTCGGGAGGTGAGGGGCCTCGCCCTCCTAGGCGATGGCGGCGATCTCGCCCTCACCCAGCGCTCGTTCTCCCGCCTCGTCACCGAGTTCCTCGTCCGATGGCGGATGCTCTGCGAGAAGCGCCTTGCAGAGGATGTCGCCGAGCTCGCTCCGCTCGTGGTGCCGATCGACTGCACCGTGACCCCGGGCGCAGCGGCCACCTGCCGCGCCCGCCACGCCCTCACCGGCGTGACGCTGTGGGCCGAACAACTCGAGGCCGAGAACAAGCCGGAGGTCCTCCGGTTCCTGCGGACCTTTCGGCAAGTCCCCGGCGCCCCGGTGCTGCGGATCCGCGACCAGTCCGCGACGTTCCGGGAGGCGCTGAACGAGGAGTTCCCGGGGGTCCCCCAGCAGGAGGACCGATGACACTTCCTCGACGATCTCGGCCCCGCGGTGATCCCCTACTACGAGCCGCTCCGCCACGGCCTCGTAGGGGACGAGGCGCTCGCCCGCCTCGCGCGGTGGTCCCGCAAGCTCCCGACGGAGGGGGCCTCGCTGGCGGAGTTGGAGCGGATCTGGGTCTGGCTGGCCCTCGAGTGGGTCGAGGAGGGGCGGAACCGCCCGGGAGGGTTCCCGTTCCGCCTCGCCTACTTGGAGGTGGCGCGACGTCTGGCGAAGATCGGGGAGTGGGCGAGGGCGTTGGTGCGGGCCGAACTTTCGGTGGAGCGAGAGGGTGCCAGAGGTCGGGGAGTTGAGGGTCCGGGTCGAACAGTTGCTCGATCGAGAGGGCGTGCGGGTGCCGCTCGGACGCCTGCGCTCGGAGGTCGTGCTGGGGGAGAAGATCCGTTCGGTGCTGCGGGCCGGGCGGAGCCGACGGAGTCGGGAGGACCGCGCGCCGATGACCCCGACCGATGTGGCGGAGGCGAACCGTCGGATCGAGGAGGGAGGGACTCGGTTCGTCGGCCTCGGGGAGTGGGCGGAGGCGATCTGGGAGAAGGTGAAGCGGCGGTTCGAGGCGCACGCGGCGAATCTGTGGGTGGAGGTGCCCGGGTTTCCGACGGTGATCCGCAGTTCGGTGGCGTTGGAGCGGGCGCACGGGGCGGATCGCTGAGGGGTGCGGCACCGACGGGGGCAAGAGGCGACAGGGGAGGAGATGGGCCGCCTGGGGTCGCTGCCCGCCTTTCGGTCGAACGCCCGATGTCCGTGGTTCGCGGAGCGAGTTCTCGCCGGAGTGAATCTGTGGGAGGAGTTCGCCCGGCAGGATCCCGAAGAGGTGCGACTGCGGCTGCTCGCGCGGCCAACGGAAGGACGACGGCCGAGAGTGGAGGTGCCGCGGGGGAAGGCGGAGGAGCGGCTGGAGGCGCTCGTGAGGCTCTTGACAAGCGAAGGGCCGAGCGGGCCCGGGCTTACGGCGTGGGCGGCTTCGGTCGGCGCACGCCGTTTGGAGCCCCCGAGTCAAGACGGTTATTGCATACCGTAGGTTCCGATGCGCCGCTCGCGCGCAGGGGTTAAATATCGGCTGAGGGTCCCACACGCCCGCGCGACCTGCGCAAGCGTGCCGCGCGATCCATGCACCCGAAGAGGCCGGGGCCTCGTCGGGGAAGGGCGATAGGCCCCCGTCCCCC
>JBOGRS010000020.1:0-28701 GCA_050749685.1 Thermoplasmata archaeon | reverse complement strand
CGCCAACACCCTGCCTCCAGTGGACTCAGTAGTTGGGAATCCCCCGTACATTCGTTACCATGGATTCCAGGGGGATGCGAGAGCCTCTGCCGCAGTCGCCGTAGCGCATCATGGAATCCGGTTGACCGATTTGACGAGCTCGTGGGCTCCGTTCGTAGTCCACGCGACTTCGTTCCTACGGCCCCGGGGAAGGCTCGCGTTCGTCTTGCCGGGGGAGTTGCTCTATGTTGACTATGCAAAGGCGGTTCGTGACTTCCTGTCGGTGGCGTACAGCTCGGTGTCGATCATCGCCTTCAACGAGAGGGTCTTTCCCGGAGTTCTTGCCGACACCCTGCTCGTTCTTGCCGAGAAGCAGGGACCGATGAGCGGACTCTCCGTGGTTCGTCTTCGCAACTTGGCCGAATTGCCGGAGGAAGGAACCCCCCTTGGCCTGACTGCAAGAGTCCCGTTCAACAAGGATGACGCAAAGTGGTCGCACCTTATGCTGCCGTCGGATGCACGATTAGCCTATCACAGCCTCACCGGACTGGAAGGCGTGAGTCGTCTAGGCAAGCACTTCTGCGTCGACATCGGGGTGGTGTCCGGGAACAACGACTTCTTCCTACTTACCCAAGACCAACTCAAGCAGAGTGACATCCCGAGGACGGATGTCACACCTTGCCTTTCGAGCAGCCGCCACCTGCTGGGAACGCGCATAGGGGAGCGAGAGCTAGCTGAGATTCAGCAGAGCGGCCAGCGATCCTGGTTGCTCAATCTCGCGGGCAAGCCAAGACTCTCCGCGGCCACGAAGGCGTACTTATCGAAAGGAGACCGTGCGGGTGCGACGGAAGGGTACAAGACCCACTCGCGACGCAGGTGGTACGAAGTGCCCTCAGTCTATGCCCCGGATGCGTTCATGTCGTACTTCATTTCGGAAGCGCCCCGCTTCACCACGAATGACGTGGGAGCCACTTCTACGAACACCATTCATCGAATGAGAAGGGTTCCCGAAAGCGACACCGAAACGAGCACATCGGTGCTCTCATGCTACTCAACGCTTACACGCCTATCCGCTGAGGTGGAGGGCCGCAGTTACGGCGGAGGCGTCGCTAAGCTCGAAACCAAGGAGGCGGAGAACCTCCTGATAGTCGTTCCGAACGAGGGATCGAAGCGGGAGCTCAGCAAGATCGAGGCTCGGATCCACTCGTTGCTCCGCGAACATCACACGACGAAAGCGGCGGAAGTGGTGGATGAGATTCTACTGGAGGGCCAGCTGGGGCTGACAGCTAGGGGGGTCCGTCTACTGAAGGAGGGCCTGGAATCCTTGAGGTCACGTCGGGAGGCACGAATGCGTACGCGGACTGCAGGCAATAGTTAAGGCTCAGGTCAGGGCATATGCGCACATGGGCCCGCGGCAGACGAAGAGTACGCCGCGACGCTTTGCCGACGATCCTTCAATAATCCCTCTAGCAATCGACCCGCGGTCCATCGCTGACGCCGCGACGATCGCCGTCCGCGACTTCTGGACGTCGCGGAAGCTCGCTAGGGACGCCCAAGAGGCGGCGGGTCGTGGCCTCGATAGGGGGACCAGGTCAGAAGTTACCTCGGGCAAGGCGCTCCATGGCTTTGCACGATTGGTCGTCAGGGTCCTCCTCGGTGCGGGTCTTACAAGGGACACGATCTATGTCGGATCGCGGACTGAGGTTCCGGGGTACTTTCGAGCGGAGAAGGATTGGGACCTTCTCGTGGTCCGGGATGGCAAGCTCGTTGCCGCGCTCGAACTAAAATCACAGGTCGGCTCGTTCGGGAACAACTTCAACAATCGCGTCGAGGAAGCTGTCGGTAGCGCCACCGATCTTCGTAACGCGATCAAAGCCGGGTCACTGGGCCGGAGCCAGCGAGCCTGGCTGGGCTACCTGATGCTGCTGCAAGATGATCCGCGCGTCCGAACGCCGGTCAGGGTTCAAACCCCACATTATCCGGTTGAGCCTGAACTCGTGAAGGCATCATACATGACCAGGTACGTTCACTTCTGTAGGCGGCTACAATCTACGGGCCTTTACTCGTGCGCGGCGGTAGTGCTCTCGCCAAGGGGCGAAACAGGGCGGTACTCCGAGCCCGCCGCCGACTTGGGCCTCGAACGCTTCCTGACCGCTCTGAGCGCAGTCGCTGGAGAATCCGCTTGACAACCGCATGCATCGCGGTCCGGGTCCTGACCGAGCTCGCTCCGCGAGCTGCAGCCGCTGGACGAGGGCCTCAAGGCAAATCGCCAGCCCGTGATGACGGCACGACGGGGAAGCCCGCGCACGAAGTCGCAGGGTGCGCCGGCGGGAGGTAGTTCCAGCAGCCCATCAAGCCTCTCACCGACATTCCGCCCTGAGCCACTAAACAATAGGGGCAACTTGTAGGGGGAGATCTCCGGGACCGTGTCGTCCGATGCGCCGCCCCTCTTTCGCCTTATGTCCACCCGTCAGGTTTTGGGCGCCCGGGAGTGGCGGGTCACCAGCCCAGAATGCGGGGTCGATATACGGTTAAAACCTGTAGTTAATTGATACAGTCCCCGCCGGGAGCACTCCACTTATCGTTTGGTTCCATTGCCGCCTTCCCTTGACCATACCTCGCGGCCGCCCCTCCCTGATGGGTACTCCTATCCAAGAGTTCCTGGCCCCTCCGAAGATCCGGGCCTGGTACGACAACGTCGGCCGCGGCTCTCGCATCACTGCCGACATCTACGCCCGGTCCGCCCGCCTCCTTTGCCACCTCACGAAGACTACCCAGGACGGTCTCCTGCGCTTCAAGGAGGCCCAGCTCCACGCTCTCCTCCTCGACTTCGTTACTCGGGAGGAGAAGCGCGGACAGGCCGGCAGCTCGACCGCTACCCACCTCAAGGCGGTCAAGTCGTGGCCCACGTTCAACGGCCTCCGGGTCAGTCGGCCCGTCAAGGTACGAGGGGCGCAAGCGACGGAGGAGTGAGGGCTATGGTTTATGAGGAAGTGGCCAATTCTTCGGCGCCGAAACTGGCCAATACGCCGGCGCCGTTGACACGACCGAGGGGTCTGTCCCCAGGCCGCTCGATCGATTCGTCGAGCGGCGAAGGCGCTGGTCGTCTTCGCCGAGGTGGCGGCTCATGGTATCGACTTGCCGGCCACCTCCAACGGCGTGCAACGGACAAGGGAGATGATCGCGGACCGGTGCAAGCGCAAATGGGCGAGGTGGGGCAGTGGTCTACGGGACCAGCTCATCATGCTCTCGGCTCGGAAGATTCGCCGAGGGACCTACCACCTGGCCGTCCGCAGGTACTTGAGTGCGAGGCCCTTCGCATGATCGTTCCCGTCAGGGGCGTCGTCTATCGATTTCTGCACACCACTCCCAGCCTTCCGGGTCCAGAGTGCTTACACAGGGAATATCAATTCTCGGAGCGATACGACTGACATGCGACGCTCAGCGCGGGCCCATCATCCCTTGGACCGACCGCTCGATGCACCGAGGCGACGGGCCCGGTGGCGGATCGGATTGATTGGTGCCTCGACCGCCAGCGTTGCCGTTGTGCTTGGCCTGCTGATTCCGTTGGGGCTGTCGCTCACGGGTGCGCCCCCGGGACGCTCCCTTTCCCTCCCACCTTCGAGCCCCATCACCTCCCGGTCCCCCTTGACGCCGATGATTCGCGAACTCGCGCCCACCGATTCCATCATCACGACCATCCACGTGGGGGGTGGGACCTGGACCCCTGCGTATGACAAGGGGTCCGGGCGATTGTACTTCGCGAACTACTACAGCTACAATGTGAGCATCGTCTCAGCCGGGACGAACTCCGTGGTCGCGACACTGCCTACTGGGACGGGGGTACCTCTGGGGGCGGTGTACGACGGCGACCACGGCCTCGTCTGGGTGACAGATTCTTCCAACAACCTGACGGTCATTTCGACGGCCTCCCTCCAGTCGGTCCTCAGCGTGGGCGTCGGCACTAACCCAGCTCCCGCGACGTACGTCTCCGCGACGGGCAGCGTGTACGTTTCGAACCAGAACTCCAACACCGTCAGTGTGGTGGCGGGGGACTCGGGCAGCGTGGTGGCAACCGTGCCCGTCGGAACCTATCCGGAAACCCCGACCTACGATCCCGCGAACGGGGAGCTCTATGTCGCGAACTTCGTCTCCAACAACGTGAGCGTTCTCTCAGTTTCCACGAACCGAGTGATCGCGACGGTTCCCGTCGGCGGCGCACCGAATGCCCCGGTGGTCGATACACTGAACGGCGACGTCTTCGTGCCGAATCAGAGCGACAATACCGTCAGCGTGATCTCGGGCAGCTCGAACCAGGTCGTGGCCACGGTGCGCGTCGGTCCGGGCCCCCATGTTCCGCTCTTCGTCGCCGAAACCGGGAACGTCTACGTCCCGAACTACTACGCTTCCAATGTCACCGTGATCTCGGGATCCAGCAACAGCGTGGTCGCGACGATCCCGGTCGGCGCGAACCCGCAGACGCCCGCGTGGGACAGCGCCAACGGCGAGCTCTATGTGCCGAATGCCGGCACTTCCAACCTCAGCGTGGTCTCCGGGGCCACCAACACGGTCCTGAGGAACATCCCGGTGGGCCTCGGTCCAACCACCCCGTTCTTCGACCCCGACAACGGGCTCGTCTATGCGCCCAGCTTCCGGGATGGGATCGTGGACGTGATCGCGGGCGGTTCCAAGGTCACTTTCTCCGAGACCGGCCTCGCGCCAGGAAGCGGCTGGGGCGGGACGTTCGCTGGCCAGCCGTTCTCGTCGACGGCGACCACGTTGAGCCTCGACGTGCTCCCCGGAGCCTACTCGTACCAGATTGCACCGCTTGCCGGCTATTCTGTGGCGCCTTCGAGCGGCACCGCGACGGTAGGGTCCCGCTCGTATAGCGTCCCCGTCGCGTTCACCCAGACGACCTATCCCGTCAGCGTGAATGTGGGCGGCCTTCCACTCGGCACGGTCTGGGACGCCACCATCCAGGGAGTCCTCCACTCGGCGACCACCTCGAGCTTGACCCTCGAGCTCCCGAACGGAACGTATTCCTACGACTTCTCGTCGGTGACCGGCTACACCTTGACAGGGGGGACCGGGAGCTTCGTGGTCACGGGCGCCGCTGTCTCGATCGGCGCGACCTACACCACGATCCCCGCGACGTACTCGATCGCCATCAACCAGACAGGTCTCCCCTCCGGCATCCGCTGGTCCGCTATCCTTGGCGGGATCGAAGAGTCGAGCTCCACGAGCTCCATCGTGTTCAGCGTACCCGCAGGGACGTACGCGTACCAGATCCTCCCCGTCGCCGGATTCACCGCCTCTCCGCAGAGCGGGACGGCGTCGATCGCCGGAGGGTACCTCATCGCTGTTGAGTTCAGCCCCATCTCGACCGGGACCGCCACCGGGTCGAGCCAGGTCTCGGTCGTGGGCTATTCGGAAGGCTTCACGATCGCGATCGCGGTGGCGGCTACCGCGCTCGGCCTGGGCCTGGCGACCCTCCTAGCGTTGCGCCGGAGACCGCCTCCGGATTCCGGTGGCGCGGGGAGGGGTCCTGGTGATCCCGCGGGGATCCCTCGGTCGCCCCCCTGATCGTTCCCGTCGATCCGACCTCCGGCTCGAACCAGGATTCGTCGTGGGTGCGCCCCACGATCCCGGGGCGCTGGCGATAGATTACGGCACGGCCTTCCATCCGCCGCAACCACGCTCGGCGGGTGAGGGCGAGATGGTGGAGGACGGTGACCTCGACCTCCTCGAGATCGGCCGGGACCCCCCGACCGATCGTGGCCCTCCGGTGCGACTTACCAGGACCTGACCTGGCGGGGCATTCCCGTCGACACTCCGGTCGCCCCGGTGGAGGACCCCCGGGCCCATCGGGACGATCCCGGAATCGTCCAAGGGCCCGAGCTCGGGGTAGACCTCCTCGGGCGAAGTGGGCGAAGGGAGCTGCGAGGTTCCATGTGTTATCGCATAGCCCCAACAGTTCGCCCTGAGTCTTTCTCGACCGACGTTAGGGTCGAGCGCTCGGGCCATCAGAGTCCGCGCGGGCTCCAGTATAGGCTCCGGTTCGACCCGCTTGTTCCGCAGCTGTTTCGTTAGCGGCTCGAAGATCTTCCCCGACTTCTCCCGGAAGGCAATCCTCCATCGTCCCGGGGGATATCAGGCTCTCACCTCCTCCCTCAGCCGCGACCGGATCTCGCTGTACAGCCTTCGGCTGACCACCAGCGTCAGTAGCGAGGCCCAGATCAGCGCCTCCGCCACCGAGCGATTGGTGGTGTTCACTCGATCGAGCGCATACCGACTCTTCAGTTCCTTGAATAGGAGTTCTACCGACCAGCGGACTCGGTACAGTTCAGGACCTCCTCCGCACTCAACACCTCGATCGGAATGTTGGTCACGTAGGCGTGGTACTCGCGGTGCTCCTCGTCCCACACCGCCACCAGCCGAGATCGGAGCGTGTCGCCGTGACGTTTCCCTCGGTAGGCCCGTCGCTGGAACGACAGCTCGACCTCGGCATCGAGCACTTCGCGGTGGAGGCGAGGCACAAGCTCGGACCATCGCTTTCCTTCGAGGTCGATGGCGCGACCTCGGTGGACGAGGTGGGAACCGATCAGGGGCGGGTTGGGGTCCTTCTTGACACGGGAGAGGTAGAACCCTCCGTTCTCCTCGATACGGGCGAACCCTTGGTGCTGGTAGAAACCGAGGTCGACGAGGAGGGCCGCGTCCTTGACCCAGGGACCGATCTTCAGCGTGTCGACCTCGGGCGTGCGCTCCCCGGTCAGCTCGAGCCGCGCGGGGCCGTTGGCACGAGCGCTGAATAGGGCGGCGACCTTGACGCCGGCCGCCCGCTTCGACTTGGTGTTCTTCGACAGACGTGCCGGTGGGTAGAACTTGGCGAGCGCGGCGAAGAGTCGGATGATGGTGGAATCCTGGAAGGGAGGTCCGTGAAACGGGCGAGCTTGGGCGCGAGGCGATTACCGGGAGAGGTGCGGAGCTGGGTGAGACCGTAGGCGACGCACTGGCGGAGAAACTCGACCAGCTCGGGGGTGAACCGCTCGTGAAACCCTCCCATGCTGAGAATGGGGGCCGGGGCTCTTCGATTGTCGGCGTGGCGGAGGGCTTCCACCGTCCGCTGAAGCTGCGGGCCGGTCTCGAAGGCGAGAGTGTAGAGGAAGGCGACCGGGTCGAGTTTGCGATAGCGGCGAACCAAACCGAACTCTCGGGCGATCCGTTGGATCACCCGAGGAGGGAAGAGGGAGACAAAGGCACCGAGGTAGTCGTCGGGGGCGGCGGTGATGAGGCGGGTGGGGTAGCGGTGTCCGGCCCGGGTCGTCTTCGACGGATGCGACATCCCCTGACGTGGGACGTCGCTCATGAGCCTACCCGGTTGCAGTGGAAGTAGGCGTTAACCGAAAACGCATGCATCCGAGTCAGGATAGGTGAGGAGCAGCCCCACGAGAGTGGTGCGTCAGCGCCTGTGGCGGCCCCCTACGGTTGCGGGAACAACTCATGCCTTCTGGGGTCAACCTACAGGATAAGAGCAAACCTGCAAGCCCCGCCAGAAATCCGTCCTATCGGTTCGAATTTCGGACGCCCGATGGGATCTGAACTCTTTTGTAAGTACGTCTCCAGGCCGGTAACCCCTTTCGGCAAAAGGCTCCCTCCGCCTGACTGGCCTGAGGAACTCTACGGTGGGAGTTGTGGGACCATGCCATCGTTGAACTTGACGGATGCATGGCTCCCGTTGCAGAAGGGCATGTTCGAGGAGGCACCGCAGCGGCACAGGGTCACGCGGTTCCGTCGCTCGTACGGCTTGCCATACGCCGACTCGACGCGGATGTCCCCTCGCACCCAAAGTGGACCACTGCACCCGAGCGCGGGGTCCTCGACGATGCCGATGGAAGGGGGAAGCCTCGGCTCGATGTCCTTCCCCGTGCCTCGGTCGTGAAGGACCAGCCGTCCTGATGGGCAGTGCGCCGCTTCACGGATGACGAGGTCTCGCGTCTCCTGATTGTCCGTTCGCTCGACGAGCGACCAGATCTTACCGCCGGGATCGCAGAATCGAGCGAACGCGCAGAGGATCTCGGCGTCGTCAAGACTCAACGATGGCCCAGCAAAGACCTCGGACTGGCGCGCCACCGGGCGCCGGGACGCGGTCTCCTTTCCCTGGAAGTGGACGCGGAGGTGGGAGCCGTCACAGTACGGCTTGGTCTTCGACTGTCCGCACCGGCATAGCCGATACTCAACCTCGGTCTTGAACGACCGGCCCTCGGTCCAGTCCCACGACTCTCCCGCTTTGTTCGCAGTGATGGTCTGGATGGCGAGCGGTACGCTCCCCGTTACGATGTAGGGCCCGTTCTCGCTGACGACGATCTTCTTCTCCCCCTCGGGCATCACCCTCTCCGAAGGCCCCCCGCCTCTTGAAGCCGCCCGGTCATCTCCCTTGGGTCAATAGACAGATGAGGGGCGAAGGGCTCGTGGCCCGGAGCTTGACCCATGGTCGATGAGCAGTTGCCGGAATTGATCCTGCCGATCGAGGGCCGCGATCACTGCCTCGGCAGAGCCGGTGCCCGCTACCAGCTGGTCGAGTACGGGGACTACGAGTGCCCCCATTGCCGGCACGTCCAGCCCATAGTGCACGAACTGCTGCGAGAATTTGGGGACGATCTCTGGTTCGCCTTCCGTCACTACCCTCAACCGAAGATCCATCCCAACTCGGTCCGTGCCGCTGAGATCGCCGAGGCCGCCGACCAGCAGGCGAAGTTCTGGTTGATGCACGACCGGCTCTTTCAGCACCAGGGTGAGTTCTCCGAGAAGCTCTACCAACGCCTCGCCCAGGAACTTCCTCTCGACATGCCGGCATTCGATCGGGACCTCGCCTCCGGCGCTCCGACCCGTCACGTCGATGAAGATGTCGAGAGCGCCGAGGAGAATGGGGTGGGAGACACTCCCGCGTTCTTCGTCAACGGCCGGATGCACGAGGGATCGTACGAGTTTCGTCCGATGCTCGATGCTCTACGCCTCCGCACAGCCTAGGGGTTCAGAATCAGCCCGGCCGACTTGGGGCGGTCGCGATCAGCACCCGGAATCCTGGGGAGCCTCGCACTTCGACCGACGGAACGTCCTCCGTGAGGACGGCGGCGCCCGGAGCGACGGTCAGTCCGTCGACGCTCCCACTTCCGTAGAGGACATAGGCGACCTCACGGTGACCCAGACCACAGGGGCGCCGCAGCGCTACTTCTTCGGTGTCCTTGAACTCCAGATCTACGACCTCAAGGCCCCGGATCGATCGAGCGGGAGAGCGGGATCCCACCACCTGGCGAACGAGAACTCCCTTCTGAAGGGATTGCGCCTCCGGTAGGTGGACGATCTGGAGGACCGACTCGGTTTCGTCCGCCCGACCCAGAAGTTCGACGCCGATAGCAATCCAGTGAGCCGCCCGTCCCTCAGCAGGATAGACGTCGTGAGAGCGCTCCGGGCCGGTGGACAGCACGATGACCGACTCCGCTTCGACCTCCGCTCGTTCGCCCCGGTCGTCCTGGTGGATCACCGTGCCGGAGATCACGTAGTTCACGACCTCTTCGAGCCGGTGCGAATGCAGCACGGCCTCGTTCGGTCGCGATGCGATCACCTCGGCGAACCGCTCGTAGGGAAGCCACGGGCCCTGCTGCATCGTAGGAAAGAGGACACGGCCAGTCAACTGTTCGAGCTGCATCTCCGACGAACCGGCCCGGAGGATGCGTGAGCTATGAGTGGAACCCATGTGCTCTTCACCCTACGGGGGGGACGGCGGATGGACGTCCGACTTGATCTTGATCCCCTCCCGAACAGCTCCCGAGACCGTGCAAAAGTCCTCAAAGATGGCAACGCAATGGTCGAAGCGTTCTCGGTCCTTCTCGTCAACAGGTGAAGTCTCGATGCTGAGGTCGATGCGCAGTACCCTCCTGCGCCCCTTCGCGTTCGGCCCGACTTCCGCTCTCACGGTGGTCCGGATGGGATGCGAAGCGACGTGAGCCCGTTCGAGGATATTGTAGAGCGTGGAGCTCATGCAGTGGCCGACGGCAGCTGCAAGGGCTTGCACCGGGTTGGGTCCCTGGTCGCCTCCCACCGGAGGGGGCTCGTCGACTACCCATGATCCGTAACGATGACCCGGATACCGGATGGAGAATTCATACTTCTCGATCTGGCTGAGTTCCGTCTGGACCTCCGGGGCCGGCGCCGGCGACTCCATGCGGGCACCAATCGGTCTTAGAGGTTAATGAACGCGTTGCTCGCCGGCCCGAAAGGATCGGGCAGTCACGTTTCGGGCAGGCCGGGTCCCTACGGAGAATAAGGCGCCCTTCCGCCCGCAAAGCGATGTTGAAGTACCTGTGAGGGATTGTGAAAGCCACCCAGCCAAGTGGTGAGAGGTGGGCAAGATCGGGTACTCGCCCTCACTGGGACAGGACGTTCAAGAGGCCCGTCCGAACCTCGCGTTCGGCCTCTCCTTGGCCTCGGGATTCTTGATGGGCATCGAGGGCCTCGTCTACCTTTGGGCTGCAAACCTCGTTCCGTCGCTCGCGAGTGGCCCGGCCGCCAATGCCGCTTCGAGCGTACTCTCCGACCTCGGCGGGCTCGCCCTCTTCTTCGGGTTTGTCGTGGTTATTCTCGCGATCTATCTCTTCGCCCGACCGGAGTCCCACACCGGCGTGGGGATCAGCGTGCTCGTCCTGTCCCTCATCGCTCTATTCACCGGTGGAGGTTTCTACCTTGGGACGATCCTTGGGGTCCTCGGTGGGATCACGGCGATCATTTTCGAAACTGACGAGGAGCCGTTCGACCTTCCCCCAGCGCTCGGCCCCATGATCCCTTCTACGTCCTCTCGCATTCCCGAATCGCGGGGAGTCGGTCCCCCCGCAGGCATGCCGCCGACTCAGAAGGTCGGATGCTCCCGATGCGGGGAAATCCAACCTCGCCATGGTGCGATACAATGCCGGAAATGTGGTTCACCGTTGTACCGAGCCGGCGCCGGACCGTCGTCATAATGGTACTCTGAGTCGCTCAGCAAGTTAGTAATCACCCGGGACCTTTTACGCCTCGACCCACCCTATCTGTTCCTTCCGTTGGAAGATCCTCCTATGCTGACGTGAAGACGGGGATGGATACTTCTCTCTCGCCGTCGCTCCCGAGAGGGGCTTGAGTACGAGGTCATCATGGGGCACGACATGGTACGGTCCCGTGACCGGAGACCTGGGAGGGCGCGTGCTCGCCCCGTGGAGACTCTATCGACTCGGGCTCGCGTGAGGCCGACTCCGCCACCCGGACGCTCGGGCCGTGGCCATCCCGGACGCGCATCGCAGAGGCCAAAGGGGTCGGGGCCCGCGTCGACTCCTCGACGGGTGCCGGAACCGACTGCCTCCTCCCGACCCCGGGCCGTCGTGTCCTGGAGCAGCGGGAAGGACTCGGCCTACGCTCTCTGGGAGATTCTACGGCAGGGTCGGATGGACGTGGTGGGACTGCTGACGGCGGTGACCGATGACGTTGAGCGCGTCTCGATCCATGGCGTGCGGGAGAGCCTCCTCGACGCCCAAGCCCGGTCCGTCGGCCTACCCGTGCGCAAGGTCCACCTTCCCTTTCCGTGTCCCAACCACGTGTATGACACGCGGATGGGCCGGGCGGTCTCCGCCCTTGCGTCCGAGGGGGTCACTCAGGTCGTTTTCGGCGACCTTTTCCTCGAGGATGTTCGCGCCTACCGTGAATCCAGGCTGGCCGGAACCGGACTCTCCCCCGTCTTCCCGTTGTG
This sequence comes from Thermoplasmata archaeon, assembly GCA_050749685.1. GTDB lineage: Archaea > Thermoplasmatota > Thermoplasmata > Lutacidiplasmatales > UBA184 > Lutacidiplasma. The sequence goes on along the minus strand of JBOGRS010000020.1, from coordinate 16,949 downwards.
GGGCCGCGACACCTCGCACCTGGCCCGCGAGATGATCCGGGACGGCTTCGAGGCCCGCATCGTGTGCATCGACCCGAAGAGCGTCCCGAGGCGCTTCGCGGGGCGATCGTTCGACGCGGCCCTCCTCGACGAGCTCCCACCGAACGTCGATCCTTGCGGGGAGAACGGGGAATTCCACACGTTCGTGAGCGCGGCGCCCCCCTTGGGGCTCCGGATCCCGGTGCAGATCGGGCCGACCGTGGAACGGGACGGGTTCGTCTTCACCGACCTATCGCTCCCCTGACCTCCGGCGTCGGTCCGCCTCATCCGCCATGCCTATCGAGATACCGCGTGCGCTTATGTGACAACCATTGGATATATAGACAACTATAGTCTAAAGACACATTCTATATATTGACAACCCGGGGTCCGTCCTCCGTGGTCCTCACGTCGAATCAGGGCTCCCTACTGCGACCGTCGTCGTCCGCCGACCCGGGCGGACGGCGCTCCGATGGAACGCGCCGACTCCAGCGGATGGGGGCGGTGACGACGGGAGTATCGCTCCCCCGGGACTGGGTCGGTCGCAACCGCCTCAGCGTGGGGAGCTCGGTCTACTTGGAGCCCCTCGAGGACGGTTCGCTCGTCGTACGCGGGCACGCGTTCGAGGACGAACGGTGGGTCGTTCAGGTCGAGCGTCGCCGCGGAAGCCCCCCGGAGCACCTCTTCCGAGAGCTTATCTCGGCGTACCTGGACGGCGCCCAGGAATTCCGGATCGTCGAGCGCGACGGCATCTCCGCGGAAACGCGGAGCATCGCGGCGCTCTTCTCCCGCCGCACGGTCCACCCTGAGATCGTCTCGGACGAAGGGAGCCAGATCGTCCTGCGCGACGTGTCGCGAGGAGGCGACCTCGACCTGGGCCCGATGCTCCGCCGCATGCACCAGGTGGTCCTGCATCTCCACGAGGAGGCCGGCGTGACGCTCCGCGGCGACACGCCGCCCTCGACCGTCGACTGGGGAGGACGGGACGATGACGTCGACCGCCACGCCTGGCTCGTCGAGCGCGTCCTGACGATGCGCCCCACTTCGCGGGGATCCCGCGCGAAGGGACCGTTAGGATCGATCCCTCGAGCCATCGTCCTGGTGCGCTCGCTGGAGCGCGCCGCGGACCACGCCGTCCTCCTCGCCCAGCACGGGGCGCGCTGGATCGAGACGGCTCCCCCCGCGCGTCTCGCCGGCGCCGTGACGGGATTCCACGATCATGCGAAGGACCTGCTCGCCGAGGCCTTCCCGGCGGCCCTCGAGGGAGATTCCGCGAGGACGAACGATCTCATCGATGCGGGAGAAGCGCTCCACGCGGAGTACCGGACGCTGGTCGAGTCGACCCTGAGGCGCCGCACGCCGCCGGAGGCCGGACGAGTCGAACTCGCGCTCCTCCTCCCCTCGATCGACCGGACCGTGGCGTACGCCCAGGACATCGCCGAGGCCGGCCTCGATACTGGCGTCCGCGCGCAGCACCGCGCCGCGGACACGATTCCCTCCCGCTCCTCAGCTATCGTTGAGAGAGGAGGCACCAGAAAGAGATGAGCGGAAGCACAGGCGCCAGCAATCCGACGAACGACGACCTTTCGACGGTCCGGTCCGGACGTCGCGGCCAGGGATACTCGGCCGCCGTCCTGGCGGTGGTGGCGGTGCTGCTGTTGGTGATCGGCCTCGGGGCCGGGATCACGCTGCAGCGGTACGTCCTCACGAGCGGAGGCGGAGGGTCAAGCTCGGTCACGATCAGCGAGACCGGGTCGAGCCTGATCTTCCCGCTCTTCCAGCTATGGGGGCCCGCCTACGAGAAACTCTACCCCAACGTGAACGTCGCCCCGGTCTCCAGCGGGAGCGGAACGGGGATCAGTTCGGCGGAAGCGGGCACGGTCGACATCGGCGGGACGGATGCGTACATCAACGGGAGCACATCGAGCCAATACCACTTGCTCGACATCGCCACCGCGATCTCGGCGCTGTTGGTCTTCTACAACCTACCGGGGGTCTCGAGCCACATCAACCTCAACGGTACGGTGATCGCCATGATCTACGACGGCGCGATCACCATGTGGAACGACCCCTTGATCCAGGCGGCGAACCCGGGAGTCTCGCTCCCCGCCCAGACGATCGTTCCGATCCACCGTTCGGACGGCAGCGGCGACACGTACATGTTCACGCAGTTCTGCTACCTCTCGTGGAAGGGTTGGCCCAACGGGTACGGGACGACCGTGCCGTGGATCAAGTCCTCGCCAGGTGGCGCCGGCAACAGTGGGATGGTGACGACGCTGCAGAACACCAAGTACGGGATCGCCTACATCGGGATCAGCTACAAGACGCAGGCGGTTTCCGCGGGGTTGCAGTACGCCGCGCTCGGGGACCAGGCCGCGAACGTCAACGGGACGAGCTCGGCGAACTACGTCCTCCCGACGCCGGACACGATCAGCCAGGACGCGAACTTGGGGCTCCAGTACCTTCAGCCCCCCAGCCTCGCGATCAGCCTCATCCTGGGTGGGGTACCGGGAGCGATCACGTTGAAGCTGGGCGCGGGAGGGACCTTGCCCACGTCGGGGTACCCCACGCCGTACCCGATCGTCAACCTGGAGAACCTCCTCATCCCGGTGAGCTCGTCGAATCCCTCCCACGTGAAGGAAGTGGTTCAGTTCCTGGGCTGGGCGTTGTCCTACGGCCAGAGCGCGTCGGTGTTCATGACCCCCGTGAACTTCCTGCCGCTCACCCCGGCCGTGATCGGCTACGACATGCTGGCGCTGCAGGGAGTGTCGATCTCGTCGTAGGTCGCGGGGGGAGGACCACCACGGAGCGCGAACCCTTTTGACGCGCCCAGACGCGGGCGCGCCCTCCGGGACGGGCGGGACGACGCCGTCGGTGAGCGAGAGCTCGGCCGACCCGACCGTTCCGGCGGGAACTTCTTCCCATCGCGGGGCCGGCTGGACGCGGTGGCTAGCTTCCCCCGCCGCGCTCGTCCCGCTCGTCTTCCTGACCGCGGTGGTCGCCGTCCTCCTGTACGCCTCCCACCTCCAGTACTTCGGCCTCTCGTTCTGGGGCCCCAACTGGAACCCCAACGAGCTCAACCCGTCCCAGGCGTCGTACGGCGTGCTCTACTTCGCGGCCGGGACCGCGATCACGTCGGCGTTCGCCGTGTTCTTCGCGATGCTCTTGAGCCTCGGGCTCGCCATCTCGCTCGTCTTCTACCTCCCGGGACCCGTCGCCCGGGTCCTCACCCTCTTCGTCGACCTGCTCGCCGGCATCCCGAGCGTCGTCTACGGGATCTGGGGGTACGTCGTCCTGGCGCCCTACTTCACCCGATCGGTCTATCCCGGGATGGTCCAGTACCTGGGTTGGATCCCGGGCTTCTCGGCGAACAACGCCGAGATCGCGGGGGGCACCGGGATCCTCCTCGCCATCATCATCCTCACGCTCATGGTGGTCCCCCTCACCACCGCGCTCGTCCGCGACAGCCTTCGGAGTGTTCCGAAGGACCTCGAGGAGAGCGGGCTCGCCCTCGGCGGCACCCGATGGGAGGTCGTCCGTCGGGTCTACTTGCCCCACGCGCGCCGCGGGATCTATAGCGCGGTCCTGCTGGGCCTGGGACGCGCCTTGGGCGAGACCGTCGCGGTCTTCATGGTCATCGGCAACGAGGTCCGTCTCCCTCCGACCATCTACTCCGGGGCAAGCACGATCGCGACGCTCCTCGTGGGTCAGTTCGACGCCTCGTTCGCGTATCCGGACCTCCTGCACGCGCTCATCGAGATCGCGCTCGTCCTCTTCCTCATCACGCTCGCGGTGAACCTGATCGGTCGTCGCGCCTTCGCCGAGGGCGGGATCACCGGCGTGACCGGAGCCGGCACGACGAGTTCGGAGGGATCATGAGCACGGCGTCCGACTCCGTGTGGGGAGAGCTCACCCCACGGGTACGACGCCGCCTGATCGCCGATCGTTGGATCAACCTCCTCCTCCCCTTGCTCTTCCTCATCGTCGTCCTCCCGCTCCTCGACCTCATCTACTGGATCGCCTCCAGAGCACTCCCGACGATGACCCTGGCCACGATCACGACCAACCCGGAGGGACTGAGCGGGGGTCTCTTCGCCCCGATCGTCGGCACGTTCGAGATCATCCTCATCGCGACGCTGATCGCCGGCACGCTTGGAATCCTCGCGGGGATGTACACCGCCGAGTTCGCCCCTCGACGGATCGCCGCGATCGGCCGGATGGGCGGGAGCCTTCTCGCGGGGGTCCCGGCGATCGTGATCGGCTACTTCGGCTACTTCGCCCTCGTCCTCTACGCCCACTGGGGGGTGACGCTCCTCACCGGGGCCGTCACGCTCTCGATCTTCATGCTCCCGTACGTCTACCGGACGACCGACCTCGCGTTCCAGGCCGTTCCGTCCGACCAGCGGTCCGCGGCGCTCGGGATGGGGGCGACCCCCGCCCAGTACCTGCGTCGGGTCGGGTGGCCGATCGCCTTCCCCCGGATCCTCACCGGCGTCTTCATCGCGATGGCGATCGGGCTGGGGGAGACCGCGCCGCTCCTCTTCACGGCCGGTTGGAACACGCATCCCGCCCAGGGACTCTCCGACCCGACCAGCTACCTCACCGGCCTCATCTGGCTCTACTACAGCGCGCCCACCGACTTCGGGACGGAGCTCGCCCTCGCCTTCCAAGCGGCCTTCCTGCTCATCGTCATCGTCATTGTCCTCAACATCGTGGTCCAGATCGTGGCCGAACGTTACCGCCGCCGCCTCCGGGGCCTGTTCCGATGAACGAGCTCGAGGTCCCCGAGGTCGGCCCCTCGGTCATCACCACCGAGCACCTCAGCGTCTTTGCCCGCGACAAGCCGATACTTCGGGATATTACCGTGCGGATCCCGACGGGCCGGGTGACCGCGATCATCGGTCCGTCGGGATGCGGGAAGACGACCTTCATTCGCACGCTCAATCGGATGGTCGAGCTCACCCCCGGCCTCCGCGTCGAGGGAACCGTCCGCTACCAGGGCCGGGACATCTACGCGACCGACGTCACCCCGGTGATGGTCCGTCGGCGCATCGGGATGGTCTTCCAGCGCCCCACCGTCTTTCCGATGTCGATCTACGATAACGTCGCCTTCGGGCTCCGCCTCGAGGGGGCGGACCGGGAGGAGACCGACCGGACGGTCCTCCGATCGCTGCATCGCGCCGGGCTCTGGGACGAGGTGAAGGACGACCTCCGCCGACCCGCGCTCTCGCTCTCGGGAGGTCAGCAGCAGCGCCTGTGCATCGCGCGGGCCCTCGCGATCAACCCTCGGGTCCTCCTCCTCGACGAGGCGACGGCCAGCCTTGATCCGATCGCGACCCAGAAGATCGAGGAGATGGTCCGCGAGCTCAAGGGGGACGTCAGCATCGTCATCGTGACGCACAACATCGCGCAGGCGGCGCGCGCCTCCGATCTGACGGTCTACCTCCATCAGGGCCGCCTCATCGAAGTGGGACCGACGGCGCAGATGTTCGAGGCCCCGCGCGAGAAGCTCACGGAAGAGTACATCACTGGAAGGTTTGGCTAATGACGACCACGATCGAACGCAAGGCCCTCGAGGAAGGACTCGCCCAACTCGGAGAGAACATGGTCACCCTGGCGGAACTCGCCCAGGTGGCGATTCGCAAGGCCGTCGAAAGCCTCGGGTCGACGGCCGATGGGACCGAGGACGTCATCGCGATCGACCGCGAGGTCTTCGGGCTCAAGCAGGCCATCGTGAAGCGGTGCGTCGACCTCATCGCCCTTCACCAGCCGGTGGCGCGCGACCTCCGTGCGGTCACCGCCTCCCTCGAGATCACCACGGACCTCGATCGGATCGGGCGCTACTCCCGCGACATCGTCGAGCTTACGCGTTCGATGAGCCCTGCCGGCAAGGCGGGGTTAAAGCAGCTTCCCAAGCTCAACCGGATGGGCGAGCTCACGATCCGCATGATCGATGTCGCGGTGGACGCCTTCCTCCACCGGGACGCCGAGCCGGTGAAGAACATCATCGAGGAGGACGACGCCGTTGACGACCTCTACGATGAGGTCTTCCGTGACATCGTCACCCGCATGGCCGACCGCACCCTGTCCCCCGAGATCGGCGCCGAGATGATCCTCATCAATCGCTACTTCGAGCGCCTCGCGGACCACGCGGTCAACATCGGCGACCACGTCGTCTACATGGTGACCGCCCGCCGTCTCACCCGGATCAAGCGCCCTACATCGGGCCTCGCCCTCGGCCGCACGCCGTAGTCGGGGGCGCGCTCCCGAAGCGCCGGGGGGATCGCGGGCGCGGACGGAGCGCGGCGGCGGACCCCGCGTCGGGCCGTCGATCCCATGTTGACCGCCATCTACATATATCATGTTGAAATGTATCGACATGATGACGGCGGTGCGCGTCGAGGCCGGTCTCCTCCCCCGCCTCGAACGCCTCACCGGGGACGAGGCCTCCGAGTGCGCCCCGGTCTATCGGAATCGGGCCCGCGAGATCCGACAATCGTTCGCCTTTCGTTCGGCCGTCCAGCGAGCGCGCGTGCTCGCGGACGAGAATCGTCTCCTCGCGATCGAGATGCTGCGCGAGGCCGGGGAGCTGTGCGCCTGCGAGATCCAGGCCGGGCTCGGGCTCACGCACGCGACCGTGAGTCACCACATGCGGCGCCTTACGGCAGCACGTCTCGTCACGACCCGGCGAAAGGGAAAGTGGTCGTACTACTCCCTCACGGACGACGGGAGGCGGGTCCGACCGTGATCCCGAGGCGTCCGTCGATCGACCGGGGCGGTGGCGAGCGCGTCGCGGTAGGATCGCGCGCGTCGCCGGCACGACCTCCGCCACGCGCCTCCTGCTCTTCCGAACGGAGAGCGCGCGCATCGGACCGGAACGCGTCATCCCCTCGGACGCCCCGCCCCGCGACGTGAGGTGCCCTCGTGGCCGAACGCACGATCCTGTTCATCTGCGTCGAGAACGCCGGTCGCTCTCTGATGGCCGAGGCGATGTTCAACGCTCGACCTCCTCCAGGCTGGACTGCCGCCTCGGCGGGGACGGAGCCGGCGGCCCACGTCCCCCCGCGAACGGGGGAGATGCTCCGCGAGATCGGCCTCGCCCTCCCGACCCACCCTCCGCAGCGGCTGACGGACGAGATGATGACCGCCGCCTCGATCCGCATCACGATGGGGTGCCTCGATTCGGCGAGCTGCCCCGCGCGCCTCAAGACGCTCGAGGTCGTCGACTGGGCGCTCCCCGACCCCGCGTCGTTGGATGATGCGGGGTTCCGGCGCGTCCGGGACGACATCGCCGACCGGGTGGCGCGGCTTCGGCTCGAGCTTGCGGTGGCGACACGCCGACGTTCCGTCCCTCCCCGACCCTCCTCCACCGACGGCACGACGGGGGCGGGAACGTCGGAGACCGCGCCGCATCCATGAGCGCGTCGACGGTCGCCGCCCCGCGAACCTCGAGGGAAGCGGCCGCGCCCCATCTCGATGTCGTCGACCGCTTCCTCCCGGTCTGGGTGCTCTCGGCGATGGGGGTGGGCCTGGGGATCGGAAGGGTATGGCCGGGGATCGGCTCGGCCCTAGGGCTCTGGCAGATCCAGTCCGTCTCGGTCCCGATCGCGGTGGGACTCCTCCTCATGATGTATCCCATCCTGGCGCGCGTCCGCTACGGTCGCGTCCGGGAAGCGACGCGCGGGTGGCGAGCGACCGCCTACCCCCTGATCCTCAACTGGGTGGTGGGGCCCGCGTTCATGTTCGCCCTCGCGTGGACCCTGCTTCCGGACGCGCCGGCCTTGCGCACGGGGGTCATCCTCGTCGGGCTCGCCCGGTGCATCGCGATGGTGCTCGTCTGGAACCAGCTCGCCGAAGGAGACCCCGAGTATGCTACGGTCCTTGTCGCCCTCAATGCGATCTTCCAGATCGTCGCCTACGCCGGACTTGCGGTGTTCTACCTCGAGGTCCTGCCGGCCTGGCTCCACCTCCCCTACCAGGCCGTCGCGGTGAACAGCTCGACCGTGGCGTTGAGCGTGCTCGTCTTCCTGGGCGTCCCGCTCGCCGCCGCCCTGGCGAGCCGGGTCGGTCTCGCCCGAGTGAAGGGGCGAGCCTGGTACGACGAACGCTTCGCTCCGCGCATCGCCCGCCTCACCCTCTACGGTCTTCTCTTCACCGTCATCGTGATGTTCGCGATCCAGGGACTCTCCATCACGACCCTCCCATGGACCGTCGTACGGGTCGTCGTTCCGCTCCTCGCCTACTTCCTCGGCATGTGGACCGTCGGCTACCTCGGGAGTCGGGCGCTCGGGTTCGCCTACGCGAGGTCGGTGACCGTCGCCTTCACCGCCGCGAGCAACGACTTCGAGCTCGCGATCGCGGTCGCCGTGGTCGTCTTCGGGGTGGCCTCCCAGGAGGCGTTCGCCTCGGTCATCGGCCCCCTCGTCGAAGTTCCCGTCCTCCTCGCCCTCGTCTACGTGGCCTTATGGAGCCGCCCGTGGTTCGGTCGATGGGCTCGATCGAACGGCTTGGCGGCGCGCGCAACGACGGACCCCACGTCGACCCCGTCCTCCGATCCCGAGGTCCGCTCGCCGCTGGGACGCTGAGGGGAGGCGCTCCGGCCGCGACGTCGCCTTGACCCCCCACCGGGGGCGAACGACGCCGGGCCGCCTCCCTACCGGAAGAGCTCGCGCATCAGGAACGAGCGGACCTGGGCGCGCTCCCCCTCACGTTGGAGGTAGGCGACCTGGCGACGCGCCCAGGACCGCGAACGGTAGGTCCAGACGATGGGGTAGTCCACCTTCCATAGGACGAGCGGCTCGGGGGGGGCGAGCGGGAGCGTCAGGCGCCGCTCCCCCCGTACCGCCGCGGTGACCTCGGCCGGCGTTAGGTCACCCTCCTCCAGGAGACGAAGGGTCGCCACGATCTTCCGCACCATCCCCCAGACGAACGACCGGGCGCGGATCTCGAGGACCATCCAGCGGCCCTTCCTCCGCACGCTCACGTGGTCGACGTCCCGCCAGAGCGGCCGGTCCGCCGGCACCTCCCGTCCGAACGAACGGACGTCGAGTCGACCGGTGAGAAGCGCCACGTTGCTCTTCCACGCCGACAGAGAGTGTCCCCGAGCCGGCGCGAAGTACCGGTAGGTTCGTGAGGTCGCGTGGCGAGGATCGAACGCGCTCGCGATCGGAGCCGCCGCTCGAAAGACGATGTCGGGAGCGATCCCATTGAGGGCTCGCAGCAGCGCGGGACCCCCGAGCGGAGAATTCAGGGTGAGGGCGTTCGCGCGGGCGCTCACGCCACGGTCGGTACGGCTCGCGACCGAGATCGCCGCCGTGCCGAGGGACCGGACGAGCCCGAGCTTGACGACCCCGCGACGAATCTCCCCTTCGACGGTTCGGGCGCCGGGCTGGCGGGCCCAGCCCGAGAACCCCGCCCCGTCGTACCCGAACTGGATCAGCCAACGCGTCGTGGCGGTGACCACGTCCCGCCGTACTAAGAGCCCTTGGTCCGCGCCGCCGGGGCGCGTCGCGACCTGACGGCCGCGGACTCCCGGCCGGCGGGGACCGCCCCCGGCGCCGGGGTGGGTGGGTACGGAGGGCTCGTTCCGGTCGCCTCCGGGCGATCTAGGAGGCGTCGGAACGTTTCGAAGTGGGGGGTGAAGGGGTCCGCGCGTCGACGCTCTTCGAGCTCCCCCAGGGCGATATCGAGCAGCGCGCGGGATTTCGCATCCCCCGCCTTCGCCCGGACCGCGTACACGCACAGGACCTGGTACGCGGGGAGGACGAAGGCGTCCGTGCGCGGCGTGCTCATGTCCCCCTTGCGGGGCCGGTAGACGCGATCGAGCGGGACACGCTCGGCGATGGCCCGACGATGGGAGAAGCCAAGGTAGCGACCGGAACCGAGGACGCGGGTCACGTCCCGTACGCCGCCCCGCAGCGCGTTCGTGAGGCGGTCGCACTCGAACCAGCACCACAGGCCGAACCCGAAATCGCCCTCCAGATACGCGGACCAGGCGCGGTCGTAGAGACGACGCTCCCGCTCCTCGGGCGCGAGCTCGGGGAGGAGCTCGGCCCGCCAGTCGGAGAGCAGGGCGTCGACCCGCATCGTCGCCGACATCTCGCGGAAGGTCGGGGGACCCGGCGGCTCGGTCACGGGCGAACAGCAGCGTACCCCGCTCTTATCGCCTTCCCGGACCCGAGCCCGCCTCGTAGACGTTGCGTCCCTCCCGCCAGGTGGAACGGACGCTATCGGCCCCCACCGCGAGGGCATCCTCGAGGTGAGAGGTCGCGAGGACGGTGACGTCACCCCACGCTCCGGGTTCGAGGGTCCCGAGGGTCGGCTCATCGAGCGCGCGCGCACCCCCCTTCGTGTACATCTCCACGACCGACGCCACGCTGAGGGATTCGTTCGGCCGAGGAAGTCCCCGCCCCGAGGAAGCACGTGGCGCGTTCGCGATCGCCATCGCCTTCCAGGGGTCGGGAGCGTCGTACGGGGCATCGCTGGACCCCGCGAGGATCAGGCCCCGCTCGCTCAGCGTACGCCACGCGTAGGCCCAGCGGGCCCGCGAGGCGCCGAGGCGCTGCGGGATCCAGACGTCGGATGCGACGAACCCGGGCTGGACGACGAGTACGGGTCGAACGTGCTCGAGCAACCGAAAGAGGGGAGGAGGCACCAGCGAGGCGTGCTCGATCCGAGGGACGGAGGCCGCGCTCGAATGGGCGCCGAGGAGGCGGAGCACGCGGTGGACGGCTCGATCGCCGATGGCGTGGAGGGCCGGCTGAAGACCGAGGCGCGACGCCTCGACCAGGAGGTCCGCGATATCGTCCGCGCGACGAACGGGCGTTCCGTGCTCCCCCGGCGCATCGTCGTAGGGCTCCGAGAGCCACGCGGTCCGTGCGCCGAGCGACCCGTCGGTGACGATCTTTAGCCCCGCCACGGTGTGGGGGGTGGGCGCGAGGCCGGAACGCAGCCGATCGATCCCCGCAAGCTCCTCGGGTCGAACGTAGAAGCGCAGGCGGGTGGGGAGCGTCCGGCGAGCCTCGAGCGCGAGGACCGTCTCGACCTCGGCGGCGTCGGCGCTCATCGCGGCGACCGTCGTGACACCGTAGGCGGCCATCCTCGCGAGGTTCTCGACGATCGCGTCCGGGGCCCGGTCGATGACCTCGTGGAGGAGGGGACGAAGATGGCGAAGGGCGTCCTCCTCGAGAATCCCGTTGAATCGCCCGCGCGGATCGCGACCCCACCGCTCGTCCGTTCGCCCGTCGACCGGCGGTTCGAGGTGGAGACGATCGACGGCGGCCGAATTGACCGCGGCGACGTGGCCGCACGCCCGAAAGATTGCCACGGGCCGGCCATCGACCGCCCGATCGAGGTCGTCCCGCGTCGGGTAGGCATGGGTCGGCCACGCCTCAACGTCCCAGCCATACCCCAGGAGCGGTCCGACGCCGAGGCGCGCGGCGTCCCGGAGCCGGACGAGCAGTTCGTCGAGGTTGCGTGCCCCGCGGAGGTCGACCGATCGGTCGCGGAGCGCGCTGTCCCGAACGTGGTAGTGGGCGTCGATCAGCCCGGGGAGAGCGAGCCCCCCGTGCAGGTCGACGGTCTCGGCGCCCGTCGGGCGGACGCGTCGGACCGCCGCCCGGTCACCGGCGGCCAGGACCCGACCATCCTCGACGAGGAGCGACTCGACATACCGCTCGCCGGTGAAGATCCGGCCCCCCACGAACGTGACCGCGCCGTCCATCGTCGCCGGCGGAGCGAAGGGCGCCCCTTAAGGTGACGCCGGGACCGAACGGACCTACCCGGACGATGACCGCCTTCTAGACGTCGAGGTACCGGTAGAACTCGTACGGGTGGGGCCGCAGGTTGAGCTGCAGCTGCTCCTCGCGCTTCATCTCGTGCCAGACGTCCAGCACCGTCGAGCCGAAAATCGGCTTCAGGAAGGCGTCATCCGAGCTGAGGCACTCGAGCGATTCCCCGAGCGAACCGGGAAGTTCGCGGACGCCGTACTCCTTCCGCTTGGCCGGGGAGAGCTTGTAGATGTCCGTGTCGACGGGCGCGGGGGGCTCGAGCTTGCGGCGGATCCCGTCGAGCCCCGCGAGCGCGAGGGCGGCCTCGGTGAGGTAGATGTTCGCCGAGGTATCGGGGGTCCGGTACTCGATCCGCTTCGCCGCCGGTCGACCGCGGTGGTAGAACGGGATGCGAACGTTCGCCGATCGGTTGGACCGGCTCCAGGCGATGAACACGGGGGCCTCGTACCCCGGTACGAGGCGGCGGTACGAGTTCGTCGTCGGGTTGGTGATCGCGCACAGCGCCCGCGAGTGCTCGAGGAGCCCTCCGACATAGTAGCGGCAGGTCTGGCTGACCTCCGCATAGGAGTCGTTCGCGTCATAGAACGCGTTGTGACCCGCCGTCCAGAGCGACTGGTTCATGTGCATGCCGATGCCGTTGTCGCCGAAGACCGGCTTCGGCATGAACGAGGCGACCTTGCCGCGGTGGTGGGCGACGTTCTTGATCACGTAGCGGACGTCCTGGACGTGGTCCGCGGCGGGAATGAGCTCGTCGAAGCGAATGTTGATCTCCCCCTGCCCGGCCGTCGCCACCTCATGGTGGTGGGCGTCCATCTGGATGTGGAAACTGTCGGAGAGGATGTTGCAGACCTCGCTCCGGAGCCCCTCCAACATGTCGTGGGGCGCGGCGCGATGGTACCCTTCCTTGAAGCGGATCGCGGAGTGACCGTCGGCGGCCTGCCAGGGCGCTTCGGCGCTCTCGATGAGGTAACCGGATCCCCCCCATGCGTCGCGCACCGCGTCGGCCGACGGGATCAGCTTCACGCTGTCGAAGACGAAGAACTCGATCTCCGGCCCCCAGTACGACCGATCGTAACCGCTCTGATGGAGATGCTCGACGGTCCGGCGGGCGATCCCCCGCGGGTCATGGGAGTAGCGGTCCTTGCTCGCGCCGACGAGCACGTCGCAGATGAAGCGCGCGGTCCCGCCGTACTCGGCGCCCCACGGCACGGTCCCCAACGTCGACGCGTCCGGGAGGAGAATCATGTCCGACTCGTAGATCTCGCGAAAGCCGCGTACCGACGAGCCGTCGAGCTTGGGCAGCCCGGAGACGAACGCCTCGGGCTCGATCGTCTCCGACGGGAGGTGGATGTGGTTGAACCCTCCGAGGAGGTCGGTGTAAAACATCTCGATCCATCGGATCTTCTGCGCACGGATCTGCTCCAGCACCTGGGTGCCGCGCGCCAATCTCTCGTCGTCCGTCATCCCGCCCGCTGATTCCTCGGACATCGTCGTCGGTTCCCCCGGCCGGAGGAGCGAGCCCGGCTACATCAACCCTCGTCGGCCCGGTTTGGACAAACGTCCATGTTCCATCGGAAAATCGATATAGTCGTCCTCCACATGTATAATCCATGGCGCAAATGTCCACGCTCGACGGGCTCGACCGTTCCATCCTTCAGGAGCTCAACATCGATGCGCGACGGAGCCACCGCGAGATCGCCCAGCGGCTCAAGGTCTCCCCGACGACGGTGAGCAACCGCGTCGGCCGCCTGGAGCGGGACGGGATCATCCACGGGTACGTCCCGCTCCTGGACGACGAGATGCTCGGATGGGACCTGACGGCGACGATCGGCATCCGCATCTCGAAAGGTCGCCTCCGCGAGGTCGAGGAGCGCCTCGCCCGAGATCCTCGGGCCTACGCGATCTACGATGTCACGGGCGACTTCGACGCGCTGCTCATCGGACGCTTCCGCGATCGACGCGACCTCGATCGGTTCGTCAAGCATGCCCTCCAGGACCCCCACGTGGAGCGAACCAACACCCAGGTCGTCCTCAACCGGGTCAAGGAGGACCGACGCGTTCCGGTCATCGGGCGCTCGGTCGACCGTCCGGTGGCAAATCCATAAGGAGGGACCCGGCCTCACCGCCGCGAGGCGAAACGATGGACTGGGGGATGCGCAACCGGCTCGCTCGGATGTTCCCGACGAGCTCGGGGAACACCGTGATGCTCGCCGTCGATCACGGGTACTTCATGGGACCGACCCGACGCCTCGAGAACCCTCGATCGACGATCGCGCCGCTCGCGCCGCACGCCGACGCCCTCGCGCTCACCCGGGGGATCCTTCGGACGAGCGTCGCGTCCGAGCTGTCCACCCCCATCATTCTCCGGGTCTCGGGCGGAGTGACGGTCCTCCACGAGGATCTTTCCGATGAGGAGGTCACGACCCCGATGGAGGAGGCCGTACGTCTCAATGCGAGCGCCGTCGCGATGTCCGTCTTCGTCGGGGCCCCGCACGAACACGAGACGCTGGTGGGCCTCGCGGACCTCGTGAGCGAAGGCGAGGACGCCGGGATGCCGGTGATGGCCATCACCGCGGTGGGGAAGGAGCTCGAGAAGCGGGACGCCCGCTACCTCTCGCTCGCCTGCCGCATCGCGGCGGAGGTCGGCGCCCACTTGGTGAAGACGTACTACTGCGAGAACTTCGACAAGGTGGTCGAAGGGTGTCCGGTCCCCCTCGTGGTCGCCGGCGGCCCACGGCTGGACTCGGACAAGGCGGCCCTCGAGCTCGCGTACCATGCGATCCGGCTGGGCGCGCGCGGCATCGACATGGGTCGGAATATCTGGCAATCGGATCACCCCGTCCCGATGCTGAAGGCGCTGCGCGCGATCGTCCACGATAAGGCCACCGTGAACGAGGCGATGGACGTTCTCGCGTCCGCTCGGGCCACCAGCTAGGGTCGCGTTCGCCACCGAAGCGGTCGACGCCCGGTCGCCCGTCGTGCCGGCCGCGCAGGTTTCATATGTCGGGCGTTCTACGAACTCCCTCGCGCGGGGATTGCCAAGCTTGGCCAAAGGCGCCAGATTCAGGGTCTGGTCTCGTAGGAGTTCGTGGGTTCAAATCCCTCTCCCCGCACCTGAACCCTCTTCCCTGTACGTATAGCAAGCTATATGGAGGCTATAAGCCATCCCTCTACCATGATTACGACGATCCAGCTCTCCCCGGAGACCCGCTCCCGCCTTTCTGAGCTGAAGCAGAGCCCCCGCGAGACGTATGACGAGGTCCTGAACAAACTGCTCACCTTGGTTCCCACTGGGGACGACGAAGGCGAGTACACCCAGGCGTTTCGAGTGGGCCTTCTCAACGCTCGCCTGGAGGTTCGGGCCGGTCGAACAATCGGTCACGATCAGCTCAAGCGGCGGTTGAGCCTCTGAAAGCATGGACGATCCGCTGGACTGAGGCTGCGGCGCGGGATCTCGGACGCCTCGATCCGCCGGTCGCGCGCCGAGTGATCCGTAAGCTGGAGCAGACCGTCGCCGACCCCGATCGTTTCTTCGGCAGGCTGGCGTCCTCGGAGGACCGCAAGCTCAGGATTGGAGACTTTCGACTGCTCGCCTTGCTGGACCCGGCGACACGGACGATCCTGGTCGAGCGAGTGGATCATCGCCGCCGAATCTATCGCTGACCCTCCGAGCGGGCAAACCATGATTCCCTGGACCTCGGGAGCGACAGGGGTCGGCCGGACGGTCGGGGATGGATCGTAACGGAATCAGTCGTGAATGCCCCCCGGGCCACGAACTCGATGGACGGACCCCCAACAGGCTGGGCGAGTCGCAGAACGGCCGCTCCGACCACCCCTGTGCCGAGTGGCAGCCCCCACCGTTCACCGCGGGAGCCGTCTTGATACGAGATTCCCCCCCTGTTTGGGAGCAAAGTGAAGATCCATCGGAGGGCGGTCCGGAGAGACGCCTTCCGCACCGAGATTCGTTACTTCGCCGAAACCGGCGACGGATTCGATGGGACGGCTCATGGACACGGCTTCCGATCCTTGGAAGAGCTCCGAAGGACGTATTGGTTCTTCATGAACCGTGGCCGTCTCGAAGGATTGCGGTCGGAGGCCCGGGGTCTACTTCGGAAAAACCCCACGGTAGCTGCCGCCATACGGAACTACTTCACGGCTGAGAACGCCATCTACGCGTGGAAGGAGGGGGAGACTCTTTCGTTTCTGAGCTTCGTCCGCGATTTGGAGGGCACTCCAGGAATGGAGGAAGTCCTAGCGGTCCTCAAGGCTCATCAGCGTCTGTGGAGGACCCTCGAGTTGATCTCGTAGCGGATGCAATCCCGCGGGCGCGGTCATCACGTCGCCATTCGGAGCACGCCACATCGGGTGGTCGGGTTCGGATTCGAACACTTTGGTAATGCCCTCTCCCCGCAGCCTTCGCTCTGCCCGGGTCGTCCCACGGACGACGGGGGAATTCACCGCTGCTTGAGCGCTGCACATGGTGACACATAGGGCCATATAGTTCAACTCCCTTCGTCCTCTCATGGCCATCACCACGATTCAGCTATCTCAATCAACGCGGGAGCACCTCAGGGCCGTTGGACGAAAGGGGGAGACCTACGACGAAATCGTTCTCCGCCTTCTGAAGTCGGCGGAGTACGCTGACTTCATGGACGACCAGTACCATATCCTCCGAAGCGAGAAGCACTGGGTGCGTCTTCGGGCCACTCCGTGACCCGGATTGTCCTGCTGTCGGGACCTGCGGATAGGACTTATCGAACCCTCCCCAAAGCGATCCAACGCCGTGTGCACGACGCGCTTTTCGAGTTCGCGAGTTCCGGCCACGGCGACCTAAAGCGCCTCCACGGCACGAAGGGTCGTGACGACCTCCTACGATTGCGCGTCGGGGACTACCGCGTAGTCCTCGCGTTGACCAACACGGAGGTCCGGGTTACCAGGATCCTCCATCGCAGCGAAGGCTACGACTGGCTCTGATTCCCGATTGCGTCCGAGCCGTCGGCCCTTCCAATTTCTCGGCTAGTTACCCAGAAAGAGGACCCGCCCCTCACGGGGGATGAAGGGTGGGGCGCGTGGGTGGCGGACGTCGACACTATGGGGCTTGGACCCCGTCGCTAGTTTGTCCGCCGTCGACCCGGTATCGTG
>JBOGRS010000019.1:0-30460 GCA_050749685.1 Thermoplasmata archaeon | reverse complement strand
CGGGTGGGCATGAAGAACCGCCCGATCGGAATGAAGATGGCGTCGATGTCCGGGAAGTCGTCGGCGGGCTCACGGTTCGACCGGGCGAGCGCGAAGGACCAAAGCCCCGGGCTGGGCCACTTCGAGTGAACCGGGGTCGCGGGGCCGAGTGCGATACGTCGCACGGGGGTCGGGCGTCCTTCCGGTCGCTCCGGGACCGGCCGGTGGCGCCACCGCCACGGAACGGTTTAATAGGCCGCGCGGCTCGAAGAGCCTGGGGAGATCCCAATGACGGTGCAGGAACTGGACGGGACCGGTTTCGACAAGTTCACGACGCAGACGCCGGTCGCGGTCATCGACATCTGGGCGCCCTGGTGCGGACCGTGCCGGATGGTCTCGCCGATCGTCGATCGTCTGAGCGAACGCTACACCGGCAAGGTCGGGTTCGGCAAGCTCAACTCGGACGACCACGGCGAGAAGGCGGGCCAGCTCGGGATCATGAGCATCCCGACGCTCCTCTTCTTCAAGGAAGGCAAGCTCGTCGACCGAATCGTCGGGGCCTACCCCGAAGAAGTCATCGACGAGCACATCCGGCGCCTCCTCTGACTCTCCCGCCCGGGGAACGGGCCGTCGCGCGCGAGCGCGCGCGCGCCCGATGCCGGTAGACGTCGGAGGGCGTGCGGCGCCCCTTTGGTGGGGGGAGCATGAGCGCGGATTCCGCCGACACTCAGCTGATGCGCTACTCGTTCCAGCGCAAGCTCGACGAGATCGCGGCCGCCCGCGGACGGGCGACCGAGCTCATCTCGCTCTATGTGTCGCCCGGCAAGCAGATCTCCGACGTGATGAGCTACCTCCGGAACGAGTACGCGCAGAGCTCGAACATCAAGAGCCGGACGACGCGCAAGAACGTCATGTGGGCGATCGAATCCCTCATGGGCCGGGTGCGTCAGTTCCGCGAACCCCCCGCGAACGGCGTCGCGTTCTTCGTCGGCAGCAAGGCCGTCGGAGCGGACAAGTCGGAGCCCGTGACGTTCATCGTCGAGCCGCCCGAGCCGCTCAACACCTACCTCTACCGCTGCGACTCGACGTTCTTCCTCGACCCCCTCCTCGCGATGGTCCACGAACCCGAGATGTGGGGGCTCATCGTGATGGACCGCGCCGAGGTCACGATGGGGCTCTTGCGCGGCAAGCGGATCGAGGTGCTCCGCAATCGCCAGTCGCAGGTGCCGAGCAAGCACGGCCGAGGAGGACAGTCGGCCCACCGTTTCGAGCGGATGATCGAGCACGCCGCCCACGAGTTCTTCGTGCGCTGTGGGGAGATCGCGACGGAGCTCTTCCTCCCGAAGAAGGAGAACCTCAAGGGGATCCTCCTGGGCGGACCCGGCGCGACGAAGGAGTTCTTCTACAAGGAGAACTTTCTCCACTACGAGCTCCAACAGAAGGTCGTCCAGCCGCTCTTCGACGTCGGCTACACCGACGAGTACGGGTTGCGCGAACTGGTGGAGAAGGCGACCCAAACGCTCCACGGCCTCGAGATCACCGAGGAGAAGCGGATCATCCAACGACTGCTCAACGAGATCCGCAAGGCCGAAGGGGGCGTCGCGGCGTACGGCGAGTCCGACGTGCAGTTCGCGCTCGATGCCGGCGCGGTGGAGACGCTCCTCGTGTCCGAGGGGTTACGTCGTCGTCGGGTGACGTACCGCTGCGGTCAGTGCTCGCGCGAGTTCACGCGCACGCTGCCGGATGCCGACGTCGATAAGGTTCTGGCCGCACCGTGCCCCGCCTGCGGGGGCTCCCACCTCTCGATCGCCGCCAGCGAGGATTACGTGGAGGGGCTCTTCCAACGGGCGTCGGCGTCGGGTGCGGGCGTCCGCCTCATCTCCACCGAGAGCGAGGAGGGCGAGATGCTCGCCAAGGCGTTCGGCGGGGTCGCCGCGATCCTCCGCTACCCGCTCGCCCGGCGGGCGGCCGACCTTCGCCCCTCCTCCGCCTCGGTCCTCTGAGCGACGATCGACCCCGCGGGCGCGATCGAGGGACCCGGAGCCCGTCGGTAGGTCCCTCCGCGCGACGGCGCAGGTTTAATTACGGAGGGCCGGCCCTCCCCCGTCAAGGAGACCGACGTGTCCGCTCCCATCTATCCGCCGGTCGGCATGGTCCAGAACCCGGAGCTCGCCTCGATCCGTTCGCTCCTCAACGCGAGCAAGATCATCGCCCTCATCTTCTGGATCCTCGGGATACTCTGGGTCCTGGCCGTCGTGGTGGGCATCGCCGCCGCAGCGGCGTTCGGTGCCGGATTCTTCGTCGTGGGGAGCATCTTCTATCCGGTCATCTTCACCGTCCTCAACCTGATCGCGTGGATGCAGATCCCCTCGATCGAGAACCATGTCACGGCCGGGCAGTACAATGCCGCGCGGGACAAGTCCCTCCTCTGGGGCATCCTCGAGATCATCGGGGGCCTCGTGGTCGGTATCCTCCTTTTGGTCGCGTGGAGCAAGTTCGATAGCATGATGCGCTGGCAGCCCTCGATGGCGGCCGGGATGGCCCCGGCCGCGTGGGGCGCGCCGCCGGCCTACGCGGCGCAGCCATACGCCCCTGCGGGCACGTTCGCCGCGCCCGTCGCGACGGCCCCGAGCCCCGCTCCGATGGCCGCCGCTCCCGCGGTCGCGACCGCCCCTCCGACGGCGCCCTGCCCGCGGTGCGGTGGGACTGCCACCTGGATCGCCCAGTACAACCGCTGGTACTGCTACACCTGCCAGCAGTACCTGTAGTCGCCGCCCGTCCTTCCTCCGCCCCCGTCGGGTCGGGGGCGGGGATTAATGGAACCTCGGCGGTGGGGGGTCGGGGAGGTTGGTGGAGTTCACGATCAGCCGCCACGTGGCGGCACCGCCCGACTTCGTGGTGGAATGGTGGCTCGCCCATGGCCCCGGGCGGGACGAAAACTCGCCGGATCTGACCCGAACTTCGCGTACCCTCCCCACCGGTCAGCTCCAGATCGTGCTCGAGGGTACGGTGGGATCGCGCCGGGTGCGCCACGACGGGGTGCTCACCCGCGAAACCCCGGGACGTTGGTCGTACCGCACCGAAGTCTGGTCGAACGGGCGCTTGATCGTGCGCGAGCAGGCGAACTCGGAGGTTCGCACCGAACGCGACGGGGCGCGCTTGACCTGCACGTACTTCGTCACACCGGTAGGCGCGCTGCCGCGCTTCGCCTTCGGGACGGGAGCCGGCCGGTTGCGACGCCAGCGGGAGGAGGCGTTCGCCCTCTATCTGGCCGCCCTCGAGCGAGCCTATGCGGCCGCGCGTCGGGAGGCCTGAACCCCCGCCGTACCCGTCCTACCAGAGGTGGTCGAGCGGGTCGTCCGCCGCGGCCGTCGGGCCGGCGCGAGCGGCCGGGCCGGAAGGAGTCCGACCTCCGTGGGGAGAGGGAGGTAGGTCCGCTCCCGGTGGGTAGAGGGTAGCGGTCGCCGGAGGAGGGGGTACGATCGTCCGGCGCCGGGACACCATCACCGCGGAAACGACGGCGACAGCGGCGATCACGATCACCAGGGCGGCGATGCTGTTGAGCCGGTTGGAAGGCGACGGCGACCCGCCCTGCGGGGTGGTGGAGGTGCAGCTTCCGACCGTAAGGCACTGGCTGCCCTGTTGCGCCGCCGGCACCGTCTCCGGCTGTCCCTGGACCAGGATCGGTGCGGTGCCGCCCGAGCCCGAAGTCGCCGGGCTCATCATGCCAACGCTCGTCGCCGGGCTCATCGAGCTCGAAGCGAAGCTCGTGGAGGACGCGAGAAGCCCGAGGTGCGCGCCCGAATCCGGGGCGAGGTCGAGCTGGGCCAGTTGAGCCTGCGGACCTCCGAAGGAGCTCGCCGCCCACGGGGTCGGGCCGGTCGCGAAGAGGTCCGAGTCCCCCGGTAGGAAGAAGAATCCCTCGCGGAGGTGGAAGGGCCCCGCCAGGGTGAGCGCGAGCGTAGGGAGCTGCGCGCCGTCGACGAGCGTGACGTGCCCCAGGTCGACGGCGGCGAGCAGGACATGCCCCGAGCCGTTCGCGCTTTCCGCGTAGGTCGAGGACCCCTGAAGGCCCGTGCCGTTGACCAGATCGCGCAGGTGGGAGTAGTTCGCGGCCCAGCCTCCCACGGCCGTATACTGGCTGGTCGAGTTCCAGGCCTCACCGGAGTAGAGGTGGTCCGGAACGAGGCCTAGGGCCGGTTGGAAAGCGATCGCGAGGTGGGCCGACTCGTTGATCTCGAGGGCTCCGGAGCCCACATGGTTCACGAGGACGCCGTGAAGGACGGCGGAGTAGGAGTCGTCGACGAACCCCGTCACCGTCGCCGACGAATCGATGATCCCGGTGGCGGGAACGGAGGTGCCGTTGACCGTGACGCTCGCCTGCGTCGTGACGTTCGCGAAGCCCGTGTCGACTTCCATGGCGCGTAGGCTGAGCGTCGAGGTCGCGAGCGGCGCCGCGCAGTCCGGGTCGCAGTAGGTCACCGTGATGTTGCTCGCCATCGTCCTCTTGAGTTCGAGCAAATAGGTGGACGACGAAGTGTTGGTCTGGGTGAGGATAACGTGGTAGCCGAAGAAGGCGTGGGCCACGTAGGAGCCGTTGGGCGTCGCGCCGGAACCGTTCACCGTTCGGGCCGCACCGTACGCCCATTCCTGCAGGGCGGGGGATGCGGCGGGGGTCGCTCCGGCCCCCTCCACCGCCGCCACGCTCGGAACCGCGAGCAAGATCGCCATCGAGATTACGAGACCGATCGCCCGGGGCGACGCGGGTCGGCGAATGTGCATGATCTTCCCCCGGGCGGTGTCTCGGACGGGCGCCCTTCTTGGAAGGGAGAGGCCAAATACGGGTCATAAGGCCATGTGCATGAGGTCCGAAGGGGCGTTGGACGCCGTGCTACGTCGTATCAACTCTGGAGGGGTGACGTCATGCGGTCGTTGACCGACGCCGAGGCGCGCGTCATCTCGGTCCTGCTCGCCGCGGCGCCGGGCCAGGAGAAGGACCGTTTGCGCCAGCTGGAGCTGCCCCGCTCGACCTACCACGCCGCCCGACGCCGCGCGTACGAGGAAGGGTGGCTGAGGGATCGGTACATCCCGGATCCCGGTCGATTCGGTTTCGGCCGGGTCACGTTCGTGCTCGCGCGGCCATTCGCGGATCGCGCGGCGGAGCTGGTGGAGAAGTGGGACCGCGCCCCGGGCAATGTGCTCGCGTGGGGGTCCGCCCAATTGACGCTCGGCGTATTCTACCACCCTTCGGAGGCGGCGTCGGCGAAGCTCCTTCGAAGCGTCGCACCTCCGCTCGTGAGCTGGAGCTTCACGCTCGACGCCCGGGCCGATGCTCCGAGCATCCCGGTCTACTTCGACTTCGAGGGTCTGTGGGTCCACCTCGGGGGTTTTGCGGGGGCGCTCGGATATCCGCATGGGCTCGGAGGGACTCCCGTCGTGACGGGGAACGGAGGGGCGGCCACCTCCGGGCTTCCGCGTCGCGAGTGGGCCGCTCAGGAGCTGGTCCGCCGGCCGTTCGTCGCCCAGGAGCAAGGGCGGGCGGGCCACCTGGTCGGGCCCTTCGGCCTTCCCTGGTCCCAGCAAAAGCTCGTCCGCACCGGCGCGGTGCGGCATCGAGTGCTGCTCGACCCGTCCCGCACCCCACCGTATCGCGGTCGCTCGATCGAGCAGGTGACGTTCATCACGGGAGAGCTGATCGAGGAGGTTCGTCCCGAGGCGCTCTTCGCCTCGCTGACGCGCGAATGTCGCGTGTTCCCCTTCCTCTATGTGGCCGAGGAGCGCAAGTTGCTGATCGGTGCCCTGGGTCGAGGGGCCGGCGGGGCCTCGAGTGAGGCCGCTCCTGAGGAACCACGCCGCTCGGTCATGGCGACGTTGAGTGCCGCCCTGCGAGGCATCGAACTCGTTCAGGACCTCGTGACCCGCGTGAGGGTCGTGGCGGATCACCGCTACGACCGTCTCTTCCCGGCGACCCCGGCCGCGTGAAGGGCGGGGCGGACGGGGAAAGAAATATGGTCGAGCAATGGGACGGCGGCACGGGCGTGTAGCATAGCCTGGATATTGCATCGGGTTCCTAACCCGGTGGCCGGGGGTTCAAATCCCCCCACGCCCGTCTCGGAATTGGACCGCCGGCGAGTCGCTCGATCGTAACCAATCTTCGATGGGGCGACGTCGTCCCCACGAGACTCGAGGGTCGAGTCGGGTCACTTGCCGTGCGGGGACGGCGATAACCGGTAGACGTACATCCGATCCCCGGGGGTTTCCGTAACCGCCCCGGTCGCGCGGTAGAGCGCATGGGCCTCCGCATTCGACGGGTCGTCCGTGAACACGAAGACCTCTTCGAAATCCTTCTCCCGGCAGAATCGCAACAGGGCGCTGACGAGTGCTCGGCCCACCCCGTGCCGTTGGGCGGACGGTCGAACCGCAACCTCGTAGAGGAACATCTGCCGACGAGTCGTGTGAAGCTGGAGGAGCTCCACGGCCCTCAGGAAACCTACACCGCGAGAGCCTCGGTAGGCAAGCCAAATGTGATGACGGGAATCGATCAGGTACGAGGTAGCCGCCTTCCGGTCGACCGGTTGGTCGAACATGGCGTCGGCTTCCTCGAGGCGGGTCTCATCCCCCGGCACGAGCTTTCGGAGAACGATCCGGAATCCCTTCCGACGCGGCACCATGGTTCGAAGACGGGTCCGATAATGAGGGCTGCCCCCTCGTCAGCGACGTCACCGAGGTCCGACCCTCCGGCCAGATCATCACGTTGGCACGCTTCCAGGGTTCGAGCGTCGCCTGGCGTTTCGCCGCAGTGATCGGCCCCTCGGTGACGGAGATCTGGTCGAATGCGAGCCTGCCCGTGCTCGGTGCGAACGGCGCGTGGGAGTCTGAGGGGGGGCTCAACGAGACCGAGGACGGGTTCGGCTCGGCGCATGTTTCGATCATCTTCTTCCTCAACGGCTCGGGGTCGGAAGATGCAAACTCCGTCCGCTTCACCGTCAACGTGACGCACTGGCCGTGGGCGAATCTCACCGACACGCTTGGGCTCGAGATGACGAGCTTCGCGGCGAACTCGACGGCCCTGGCCCCCGGCGCCTTTGCGAACCAGGTTATCGAGGTTCGCAACGCGACGACCGCGACCGTGGCCACCCTCACGTGGGACCCGGAGGCGGTCGTCCGTTACACCGGGGGGATCGGAAACACGAGCACCGTCCGCTCGTACCCCACGCTCGGGTACCTCGGCCTCAACTCCACGATCCGCCTCGATTTCGGGTCGGTCAGCGGAGGATACTATGAGCTCTCCTACGACCCGACGGTACAGCTGAACCTCGTCGCCTTCCGCCCGACACTTTCTCTCCCGGCCTGGCAGTGGAGCGAACAATCGGTCGTGGTGCTGGGAGCTACAAGATCGCTGGTCGGGCTACTGGCCCTGGTCGCGTGGCGGAATCGGGGCCAACCGACATCGCCGCCGTGATACCCGGCAGGGCGACCCGCACCAGGTCTCGGGAAGGATCTCGACGGCTTGAGCCGGGGCCGGGTGACGACGACGGGGTGCTCGGTGACGCGCTACCGGCACCCCCGGGACGCTCGCGACGTCGACGATCCTCCCGTAGACGGCGGTACGTCTCTCGCAGATCGGCTTCGGGTGGAACCGCGGATGAACCCTCAGGCACCCCGGTTCACGAGACGAACGAAGACGACGGCCGCTCCGAATTCGCTCTCCCGGGTGTCGCACCCCTTCGGCCGCCACGGAATCCGAAGGTCTTGCCCGGGAAGGCCATCCGGCGAGTCGGCTCGGGCCATCGTGGGTCCCCGGTCGATAGCTCCCGCGCCGGGATCGAGCCGAGGGCTATCGTCGGCCCCAAAGCGCCTCCCGCTAGCGCGACGCTCGACGCGAGAGGATCACGCCCACCACGAGCACCACCGCCGCGACCCCCACGGCCCACCAGACGAAGCCGAGGAGGCCGGCTCCGCCTGAAGGCGACGGGGAGGACGAGTTCATCGCCACGACGGCCAGGGTTACGTTGGCGTCCGCCACCCCGCCGCTCGGGTCGGTTACAATGACCCGGACGTGGAAAGTTCCCACGGAGCCCGGAACGCAAGTGAGATTGGTCACGTTCTTCGAAACGCACGGGCTCGGAAGGTCTTGGTACGCCACGGCGTCGCGTTGGGCATCGCCCGAGATCCGGAGGGAAAACTGGACCGTCGCGTTCACCACCGCCGACGCCGGCGACACGGAAAAGGAGGCGATCTGCGGGACGACCACGGCCGCCGGGAGGACGCTAAGGTACGCGGTTGCCGCGGCTTTCAACCCTCGCAGGTCCGTCACCTGGACCTGGAGAGTGGACGTCCCAACCACGGTCGGTTGGCAGTGGATCATCGGCCGGTTCTGGTCCGGACACCCCATCGGCAGTCCGGTGTAGGCGAACGAAAGCGGACTCGCTCCTCCCGACACCGATACGTTGATCCAGATCCACCCGCCGACGTCCACGACGGCGGGCGAGACCGTGAAGCTCGCCACGCTCGGGCCCGGAGGCGGGACCCCGCTTACCGTCAGGTTGCGGACGGCGTGCGCGGCGGTCCCGACCGCGTCCCGGACGGTGACCTCGACCGGATAGGTCCCGGTTGAGCTCGGGGTGCAATTGAACGAGGGTAGGCTGACGCCTACACAACCGGGCGGGAGGGACGTGTAGGAGTAAGCCAACGCGCCGTACCCGCCCACCACGTTGACCGTCCAGTCGACCGTCGAGTTGACCACGACGGGATCGGGGTACGCGAGGAACTGGGCGATCGAGAGCGGAACCGGGACGACGTCGGTCGTCCAGTTCGACGTGACCTGTGCTCCGACGGAATCGACGGTGGCGAGGCGTGTCGTGAAGTTGCCCACGCGATCGAACGCGTGTTGGACGTTAGCGCCCGTCGCGTTCGCGCTACCCTCCCCGAAGTCCCAGGTGTACCGATACGGCGGAGTCCCCCCGGCGGAGCTCGCCGCGTAGCTTTCGAGGGTGCCCACCGGGACTGCGCCCGCCGGCGCGGTGTGCTGCGTGGCGAGCGTGAGCCCCAATGCGTAGAGGTGGCCCACCCCGCTGTTGTTCCAGTTCGCCGAGACGAAATAGACCCGGCCCTCGGCGACGGTGACCGGCGCGTTGACCGTTTGATTCACCACGTACCCGAACAGCCGCTGGCCGGTGGACGCGTCCAGGACCTCGAGGATCCCGCTCGTGTTGTTGTTCGGATCGGCCGCGTCGTAGACGAGTCCATTGGCGACCGTCACCCCGGCACGAACAATCCCGGGAGACGCGTGGGACCACCGGAACGTCCCGTCCGACGGAACCACCGCCCGGACGCTCCCGGCGACGTTCGTGCCGTTGGAGAGCCGGGCGTACCCGCCCCCGAGATAGAGCGTGCGGCCATCGAAGGCGGCCGGCGCGAGGGCGCACCCGCAGGCCTGCTGGGGGGACGCGTTGTCGTACCAGGAGACGTTGGCCGTCCAAATCGGGCTCCATCCGCTCGAGCTGACGTTGGATCGGTTGAAGGCGTAGACCTGGCCGTTCTTGTTGGTCGCGGCTACCAGGGCGCGCCCGTTGACGTCGTGGAAGAGCGTCGGTCCGGCCCCGAAGTCGAAATCGGTGCCGCTCGTGGGCTGCTGCCAGTATCCCACCTTCGCGAGGGTCGTCGCATTGAGCGCGAGGACGGACCGGTAGTACCCGCTCGATGCCGAGACCTCGTCACCGATCGTCATCCACAGGAGGTTGGCGCCCCCATCCACGGCGCCGGTGGACCACACTCCACCCCCGCTCTGGGTCGACGGGACGATGGCGAAGCTATGCTGGACCGCGTGGGTCGTTCCGTTGAGGTTGATCGAGAGGATCATCCCTTGGGATCCCGGGTTGTTGCACGCGCTCGCGAGGCCGACGTAGCCCGTCGATCCGGCGACGACCGGGCTGCCCCAGTTGTAGTCGCCGCTCGAGGGATTGTTGACCTTCTCCGAGACGTTCCACAGCTCCTGACCCGTGGTCGCGTTGAGCGCGTAGAAGTACGGGTCGCCCCCGAGCGTATAGAGCGTCCCGTTGACGATCGTCGGCGTCGCGGTGGTGCCGCGCGGGTGTGACGCGTAGCAGTTCGAGAATTGGGTCTGCCCGATGTAGGTCCGCCAGTCGAGGGAGCCGTTGGAGGCGTAGTAGGCGTACTCGTAGCCGTCCCAACTCGCGACGTAGACGCGACCGTACGCCACGAGCGGTTGATCCTCGACTGCCCCCCCAAGCGTCGCTTCCCATAGCAGGTGAAGGGCAGGGACGTTCGAGGTGTTCAGCGTGGTCTCGTTCGAGTTGTCCCCCGTGCGCCCCGCGTTGAACATGTACGAGCCCCACGGGATATTTTCAGGTGTCGCCATCGCGTGGGGGACCTGTGCCGGGGTGGCGGGAGCGCCCGCGACCGGTGATGCCACCGGCGGGGAGGCCGGGGTCCCTAGGAGTCCGGAGATCACGACGAGGACGGTCAAGGTGGGGGCGAGGATCCACACCGAGGAACGAGCGGGGGTGCGCACGCGCCGGCTCCCGCGGGAGCGGGGCGCTACGAGGATGCGCGCCACGATCGTTGAGAGGTCCAGAGGTACATACGTGCTCGCTCCAGATTTCCGCAGGTCGGCTTGGCGCCCGCGGGTCCCACCCTAGCGGCCAGGTCACCTCACGCCTGCACCCGCGGAATGACGTGGCCGACGGGACCGAGCTGTCGCGTCCCGTCACCGTGGCGCGGGCGAGGCGGTCAATTCGTGCAGCGCCGTCCGGACCCGTTCGAGGCCCTCGTGCGCCAATCGTTCCGCGATCGCGGGATCCTTGGCCTCCGCGAACACGCGCATCAGGGCCTCGGTACCGGACGGGCGGAGGAGGACCCAGCCGTCCGGGTAGAGGATCTTGAGCCCATCGATCGTGACGACGTTGGCCCCCTCTTGGCGGACCTGGGCAAGCAGGCGATCGAGGACGGCGGACCGCAGTTCGACGGGGCAGGCGATCTTCTGCTTGACGAGCGTATAGGCCGGAAGATCGGCGACGGCGGCGGCGAGGTCGGCTCCCTCGCGGGCGAGGAGGTCGAGGACGGTCACGGCCGTCATCGCGCCGTCCCGCGCGAGCTGGAACGTCGGGAAGATCAGTCCCCCGTTCTCCTCCCCCCCGAAGACCGCCCGGCGGGCGAGCATCTCCCGGGTGACGACCGGCGAACCGACGCGCGTGTAGACGACCTCTCCGCCGAGCGGGCGGACCACGTCTTCGACGCTCTGCGAGGCGGAGACCGGGGTCACGACGATCCCTTTCGGATTCCGCCGGACCGCGTCGCGCGCGAGGAGGGTGAGGATCTTCTCCCCCGGCAGGTAGCGCCCCGTGGCATCGACGAAGACCGCCCGGTCGGCGTCGCCATCGTGGGCGATCCCGAGGTCGGCGCCGACCGCGGGGACGACCCGGCACAGGTCCTGCAGGTTCGCCTCGGTGGGCTCGGAGAGATGGCCCGGGAAGGTCCCATCGACTTGGGCATTGAGCGTCACGAGCTGGCAGCCGAGGCGGCGGAGGAGCATCGGGCTCGTCGGCACCGACGCCCCGTTCCCGCAGTCGAGGACGACCCGAAACGCTCTGCGACGGATCGCCTGGGCGTCGACGCGCGCGACGATGCCCTCCACGTAGGAGCGGGCGCCATCCAGGTCCGGGCGGACGTTGCCCACCTGGTCAAAGGGGACCGCGCGCCCGCCTCGGGCCTCGACCTTCTGCTCGATCGCCTCCTCGACCTCCCGCGTGACCTCGAGGCCGTCCGACGCGATGCATTTGATGCCGTTGTACTCCGGGGGGTTGTGCGACGCGGTCACGATGACGCCGAGCTGCGCCCCGAGGCGGACCACGTTGAACTGGATGGCGGGGGTCGGGAGCAGACCCACCTCGATGACGGAGTGGCCCGCCAGGGCCAAGGTCGCGCTCACGATACGGGCGAACGCGACGCTCGACGTGCGGCCGTCCCATCCGACCACGATGGGCCGGCCCGGGTCGAACGAGCGTCCGATCGCGCCGGCGACGTCCGTCACGAAGGGTGCGGTCAGCCGTTCGCCGACCACCTCGCGGATCCCGTTCGTTCCGAAGAGCCGCACGGACCCGATGGGGGGCTCCCGGGCTCTTAAGGACTTGGGGACGTCATCCGAGGGCGTGACGGACTCCGACGCCCCCGCGCCCCTCCCGACGGCGCCCCGATGGCTCGCCGACGCGATGCTCGGGCGTCTCGCGCGCTACCTGAGGTTCCTCGGTCACGACACCGCGTACGTCCGGGGGGAGGACGATGCGTCGGTCGCACGTCGGGCCCGCGAGGAGGGGCGCACCCTCCTCACGCGGGACCGGGCCCTCGCGAAGTCGGTCGATGGTTCGCTCCTCCTCGAAAGCCCGGACCTTTCCGACCAGTTGCGAGAGGTTCACCGCGCCTATCCTCAGGCCGGGTGGTCGGTCGCGTTCGTACGATGTTCGCTGTGCAACGCCCGGCTCGTCCCCTGGGCCGCTCCGCCTCCCGACGCGTGGCCGGACGAAGTGCCGCGCGATCTCGTCCAGCGAGGGCTCGAGATATTCCAGTGTCCCGCGTGCGGTCAGCGGTATTGGGAAGGGAGCCACACACGACGCATCCGTCGTCAGGTCGAGCAGTGGGTGGGTCCCATGGCACCGTGACCCTTCGCGTCTGGATCGAGCTCTCCGGCGAGAATCCGGCGCTCGCACGTGCCGAGTTGGATGCGGTGGTCGGCCGCTTGGAGGGGCAACCGGCCCCGACGGACGCATGGCTGCCGCCCCCGTGGGAGGAACGGGAGATTCCCGACCTCCGGGCGGCCGGGGAGCTCGCACGATGTCTCGCGCTCGCGCGACGGGTGGCGATCCCCTGGCGCGAGCGCGGTTGGGCCGACGTTCGAGCGGCCATGAACCGGGAAGGCGCCCGCGGGTCGAGCGCCTCATTGAGGGACGTGGGAGCTCGCGGCGCCTCGAAGCTCGGCGCGCCGTGGCGCGAACTCGCCCAGGTCTACGTGGACGCGGGGGGCGCGATCGACCTTACGGCGCCCGCGCGTCGATTCCGCGTCATCGCCGGCCCTCAGGGCGACCCGCGCGTCGCGGAGGAGGTCTCGGTGGTGGACCGGGGCACCTACCGCCGGCGTCGCATGCCCGAACTTCCGTTCCAGCGTCCGGTGAGCCTTCCCCCCCGTCTGGGCCGGGCCGCCGCCAACCTGGGACGGATCGGCCCGGGGGACCGCGTGATCGATCCCTTCCTCGGCACCGGGGCCCTCCTCATCGAGGCCGCGCTCCTCGGAGCGAGCGTGTCGGGCGTCGACCGAGACCCCGAAATGGTTCGTGGCGCGCTCCGGAACTTTGCCTTTGTCGGTGTCGAACCGAGCACGCTTCGCGTCGCCGACGCCTCCGACGCAACCTTGCCCACGCCGGGCGGGCAGTGGGATGCGATTCTCACCGACCCGCCCTACGGCCGGGCCTCGACCACCGGCGGGGAGGATCCGGTAGCCCTCGTCGCCCGGACGCTCCCGCGATGGGCCGAGCTCGTGCGGCCGGGCGGTCGGGTCGTGGTGGTCGTCCCGGGAGGTCCGGATCCCCTTCCACCGCCGTGGATCCGCGAGACGAGCGTCATCGACCGCGTCCACCGCAGCCTCTCGCGCGAGTTTCGCGTCTACCGCCGGGCGTCGGTGGGATCCGATTAGCTCAGCGTGAAGCCGAACGACTCCGCCCCCGGGCCGCCGGAATTGCAGAGCGGCTCCACGGTGACCGTGACGTCCACCACCGCGGAACGCGTGTTCATGTAGGTGATCGTGACCGGCGCACTCCCTCCGGCCGGGAGGGTCGCGTAGTCTTCCGTCGGTAGCGTGAGGACCCCGCTGCCGTTCATCGACGTGACGTTGCCGTTCGGCAGAACGATCCGCCAGGTCGAGTTCGCCTCGAAGCTCGTAAGATTCGCCCCTTCGAGAGGTTTCGGAGCGCCGTTGACGTTCGCGTACACGCTGCCGATCGTCGCGCTGACGAGGTAGCCGTGCGACACGACATCGCCGTTCGCGATGCTCATGGAGAGATTGTCGGCCATGGCGTAGCCCGAGGAGGGAGCGATCGAGGTCGTCGAGCGGTCGTTGACGGAGAACGCGCCGCTCGGGCTCGCGATCGGCACGATCACGAACCCGGTGACGAGGATCGCGACCGCGAGGAGTCCCACGGCCCATCGCTTGGCGTCGAGCGGCGTGATGTCGTTGAGCGGCGGAGGGTGGCGTACGCCGAGCACGAAGATGAGGAGGGCGAAGATGAACCAGCCGGGGTAGAGGAATCCGAGCGCGAAGAGGACCGCGACCGCCGCGTAGCTGACGAAGCGCGCGCGTTCTCCCAGGAGTGCGCGGAACACGTGTCCGCCATCGAGCTGGCCGGCGGGAAGGAGATTGATCGCGGTGACGAGGAGGCCCACCCACCCCGCCAGCGCGACCGGATGAAGGTTCGCGAACGTGACCGGAACGAAGAGACCGAGGCCGGCCCAGAAGAGCGAGGTCCCGAAGAGGAGGTTCCCGTAGCTCACCCCGAAGACGCTCGGCCCGCAGTTCGCGACGGAGAGCACGGGGGCGTGGGCCGAGAGGAACATGCCGAGGAGCGTCACCGGGATGGACACTACGAATCCGGCGAGCGGGCCGGCCGCGCCGATATCGAGGAGCGCCTTCTTGTCCGGGATCGGCTCGCGCAGGCTGATGAACGCACCGAAGGTTCCGAAGAGGAGGAACGGCGGAGGGACCGGCACGAAGTAGGGCAGGGATGCCTCGACGTGGTGGTGGCGGGCCATCACGAAGTGGGCGAGCTCGTGAAGCCCGAGGATCGCCATGAGGGGCAGCGCGAACGTGATCCCGCCCCACAGGAAATCCGACGCCGAGAGCTGGGAACCGCCCACGTAGGCGAGCCAGAGGAACGCTCCGGCGGCGATCGTCGTAACGACCGTGAGGACGAGCAGGATCGCGTTCGTGAGATTCGTCCAGGTCGTGCGTCGCGGCCGCCGGACGATCTCGATGACGTGGTGGTCGCCTTCCGGACGGATCTGCGGGACATAGTACTTGGGCCAGAGTTCCTGGCGCAGCTGGTCAAAGCGCGTCGCCAAGGTCGTCGCGTCGGCATGGACCGCGAGGATGATCGACTGGGACGTGACACGGGTATCAACGACGGGGAAGTGCTGCGCGACCATCGAGCGGATTCGCTCGATCTCCGTGGCCGGACCCGAATTCGGCGGGAGCGGCCCATAGCCTGCCGGCGCCACGAGGTCACTCCTTCGAGGTCCCTGCGGTCCCCGACTTGCGAAGGCGCTTGGCACGCTCCTTGGACGAGTAGCCCGTCGCGTCCTCCAAGAAGCGGTTGTAGCGCCGGATCGTCTCCGCCTGAACTTCGGGAGGCACCTGGGGGTTCATCGTCACGTCGACCGCGAGTTCCCGGCCCGCGGACCGTACGGCGATCCGGGAGATCGCGCCGAACTGCCCGACGATCCCCTCGCCCTCGCGCCGCACCGCGTCGAAGAACCCGCGCGCGACCGGCTCCAACGCCTCCGGCGCAAGGTTCGCCCGATGGCTCGGACGAACGGGGTACTTCTGCACGACGGGTCGACCACCGGGGGGTGAAATTTAAGCTAGAGGGGCTGCGCCGGTGCGCCGTTCGCTTAGACGGTCTCGATCTCGAACAGGAGCCGGTAGCCCCGCATAAGGCGCGTCACCTCATCGTAGAGATCCTGGAGCTGTTGCGAGGACGGGCTGCTCCTCCAGTCGTACACGAAGTCGTAGTTCCCCTGCGTGGGCGCGAATCCGAACCCGCGAAGTCGGTCCGCGATCTCCGATGGCTTGGCGCCCTCGCTATCGAAGGTCACCCGCAGGTAGGTCTCCATCGCGCACGCCACCGGCGCGACGGCCAAAAGGCTTCCCTCTCGAGCCGCGTCGGACCCCGGCGTCGCGGTCACCGCACGAGGTCGCGAACCGAGGGGAGGCGGCCGTCGTGCCGCGTGGGCCGTCGAACGGCTCGCACGCGTGAGGCGCCCACGGTCCGAACCGCGATCTCCCAGACGCCCGGCCCGGCGGCCGCCAGGGCGAGGACCACCTCGTCCTCCTTCGGCGGGAGCGCGCGGACGACGGTCGTCAGGCGGACTCCGGGGGGACGGGACGGGATCGCGACGACGCGGACGCGCATGGGGAGGCACGGGAAGAGCGTTCGGGCCCACGCACGTGCCCGATTGGGTTCGATCGACGGCCCGACGAGCCGTACCGAGATCGTCAGGGGTCGGCGGCGGCGGCCGAACGCGTCGATCGCTCCCGAACGAATCCGACGCGAGCTCACCGGTTGCCCGTCCTCGGCGCGGACCAAGGGAACGCGACGGAGTGGGAGCGGGGGGAGGCCGCGCCGACGCCGCTCCGCGTTCACGCGACGCCCCCCGCCCACCGTTTCGGACGAGACGACGAGGAGATTGACCCCCGGTTCGACGGAACGGCCGAAAGGATCGGAGAGCGGGGCGACCCAATAGGTGCGGCGGGGGAACGTTCGCGCGAGATATCGTCGAAGCGCGCGGAGGCGCGTGCGGAAGGGCCGGATCGCCGTTCGCTGGGGTTTGGGGTGGTGCGCCAGAAAGTCGTCCGTGGTGACGCCGATTCCGACCTCGGAGGCCGCATCGAACGCCGCGGCGAGGAGCGCGTGATGGCCCACGTGCAGGCGGTCGAACGTTCCTCCGAGGACCGCCACGCGGGGTCGCCTCCCGGGGTCGGCCCGGAGGGTCACAGGCGACCCGTCAGGAGCAAGAGCGCGACCGTGAGGACGATGAACCCGTAGAGCAGGTACGTGTACATCCTCCGGTTCTGGACCGCGCGTTCGCGCTTCTCCCGGCAGGCCTTGGAGCAGACCTCGCGGTCGGACTCGCATACCCGCCCGCACACCTTGCAGTGGTGGTGATCGTCCTCGAGAGTCATCCGGGGCGCGAAGCATCCGCGAGCGCATAGGCCTTATGGACCGACTCCCCGAGACGGTACGCGACCGCGGGGGACGATGGTCTCGCTCCACGGAATCGGGCGCGCCCAGGGCACTACGTCTTAACCCCCCTACGATGCTCGCGCCCCGCTCGCGGGCACCGCTTCGGGGAGCGGTGGGACGGGCGAGGCGCCACGGTGGACGGTCGTCAAGGCAACGGTACGGGCCGTCGCGCCCGGGTACGCGACCTTGCGCTCCCGGCCCTCACCGGGATCCTCACCCTCGGTCTTCCCGACGTCGTCCACGCGCTCGAGTCGTCGCCCATCCCCCTCGGTGTTTTCGTTTGCCTCGCCGTCGTCGCGCTTCTCGCCGTCCGCGCGCTGGGCTATCTGCGACGGCGCGCGCGGGCCGGGGTCCCGATGCGCCCGATGCGACCGCTCGACCTCGAGCCACTCCAATCGCCCCCCGATGGTCCCGAGAACCGCGCGACCCCCGGTGCGCCGGCCCCGTCGGTGACCCCACCTTCCGACCGAGGCGCCGACAGTGCGGCGTTCCGGCAGGCGGGCACGGGAGCGCCGCGACGACTCACGGTCTGGCGGCCGGACGGAGTCTGGTCCTCCCAGGAGTCGTGGGTTCCGATCACCACGGCGGTCCCTCCGCCGGCGCGCATCCCGTTCGCCCGGAACCTGGTGATCGCCTTCGCAGCCCTCGTCCTCGTGTTGGTCTACCTCCGCGGCGAGTTCTTCTTCGGCTACGACCTGTTCGTGCGGAGCCTCGGGGAGTTGGTCTACTGGCCGCTTCCCTGGCCCGGGACCATTCCCTCTCCGACCCCCACGATGGTCCAGCCGGACTACATCTTTCTGATGTACGTCGCGCTGCTCGTCGCCTTCCTCCTCGCGAGCGGCGCGCTCTCCTCGCGCCGCTACACCGGCGCTCAACGAGGTCTCCTCCTCGCCCTCCTGCTCCTCTACCTTCCGGCCGAGGCTCTGGTCGACGTGACCTACTTCACGATCCAGGCACCGTTCAGCGCGTCGGCGTTCTTCCTGGTCCGCGGATTCGTGGGCGGGACGTTCTTCACGATGATCCTCTTTGGGACGGTCGTTCTCCCTCCACCGCTGCGTCTCCGCCAGCCCCGGCGACGCGATCGTCGCTCCATCGTCACCTTCGTCGCGGCCGGGGGACTCTCGATCCTCGTCGGCGCGTGGGTCCTCTTCGTGCTCTTCGTCTTCTTCGGCCTGGGTCGTTTCTTCGTGCCGTTCGCCGTTCTCCTCCTCCTCCCGCTCCTCGCGCTCGTCGTCTTCGGCCTCCTCGGGCGCGCCCTCTACGACCTCGAGCTCGCCGGGCACCCGAAGGTCCCGCTCTCGGTGTACGCTCCGCCGGTCACGATCATCATTCCGGCGTACAACGAGGCGGCGGGGATCGCCGAGGCGATCCGCAGCGCCGATGCCGCCGCTGCTCACTACCCCGGCGAGGTCGAGCTGCTCGTCGGGAACGACGGGTCGGGCGACCGGACGAGCGAGATCGCCCGCGCCGAGGTCGCGGCCCTTCGCCACATGCACGGCGCCGTGGTCGACCTCCCTCACGGCGGCAAATCGAACGCGCTCAACGGAGCGCTGCGCGTCGCCCGCGGGGAGATCGTCGTCCGCCTCGACGCGGACTCGCGCCTCTCCCCCACCACGGGCTTCGGCGCGATCGTGGGCCATTTCAACAACCCGCGCGTCGGCGGGGTGCAGGGGATGATCCTCCCGCTGCAGACCACCGGCTGGACCCGCCACCTCCGGATGATGGAGATCGCCTGGGCGCATCTCTTCCTGCGCCGCGGTCTCATGGCGACGCGGACCGCCCAGGTCGTGGACGGAGCCTTCTGCGCCTTCCGCCGCGCCGACCTCCTCGCGATCGGTGGCTGGGTCCCGTGGAACGGCGAGGATACCGAGGTCACGCTTCGGCTGCAGCGCGCCGGCTTTCGCATGCGCTTCGAACCGGACGCGACGGCGTACGAGGACGTTCCCGAGAACTTGGAGGCCCTGCGGCGCCAGCGCATCCGATGGAACCGGGGAGGTCTGTTCGCCCACCAGCGCCACATCCCCGCCCTCTTCTCGGGCCGTCCCGAGTACGGCGGGCTCGCGATCGCCTTCTGGTTCCTCCTCTTCATCCGCAGCGGGATGCGGAGCCTCATCTACCTCTACGCCGTCCTGGTCGTCCTCTACCTTCCCACGGTCCTGCATCTCGCGATCATCGCCGCGCTGCTGCTCGTGCCGAGGGCGCTCGTCATCGGGTACTATCTCGTTCGCACCCACCGCGCCCGCGAGCTCCCGTGGCTCCTCATCTGGCCGGGAGCGGCGGCCATCAAGGCGCACTTCGCGATCGAATCGTTCGGCACGATGCTCCCCGGAGCACTCCCGGAGTTCTCCGAATAGCCGGAGCGCCACCCTCCGGGCGCAGGACGGGGAGGCGCCGAAACCTAGGCGCGGACGAGCCGGTGGGTGCCGAACCCGAACGCATCGACGGGGTAGCCGCGGGGCTCGTGGCGGCCCAACCGTTCGACCCAGCGGCGAAGTTCGTGCGAGGCGCTCGGCGGGGCCAGCACGGAGCCCTGGGACGAGCGCAGGGCCTGGTCGAGCGGTACGGCCTCGCGCCACGTCGTCTGGAAGCGCCCCGCCTGGACCCGGACGAACTCGGGCTCCTCGGACGCGATCCCGAGGTCCGACCCGTGGAACGGGCAACCCGGGGTCCCGAGGCAGCGCAGCGCGACGCGTCCGTCCACGAGCCAGAGGCGCGCGAGCTGCGGGGCGAAGAACCGGACCTCGAACAGCGGCGTCGGCTCGGGAATCTCGCGGAGGATCGCGGTGAGGAACTCGAGGTCCGCCGTATGGTAATCGAGGACGATCCGAACCCGCACCCCCTTGCGCACGGCCAGCACGTAGGTGTGGGCGAGCGCGACCCGCGCGGATTCCGGGACCTGCTGGGGGCGGGCGAGCGTACCGATCTCCTCGTGGGCCGAAGCGATCGCGTCGCGAACGAACCGTGTCACCATATCATGGCCCGGGATGAGGCGGTAGTGGGAGGCCAGCGAGAGCCCGAGGGGCCGCGGGGGGTCGCGAACGGGTGCGTTCCCGCGTATCGTGGAGGGGGCGACCTCCCGCGACGGAGGGAGTCCGGACGCGTAGATCTCGCGCACGATGCGGTGGAGCTCCAGCTCGTCGCGGACGAGCGTGGAGACGCGGTCGAGCAAACGTACCGCGTCGAGCGCCACGTAGCGCTGGGGACGGTACCCGGTCGCCGTCACGAGGCCGCGCGCCCGCAGGCGCGAAAGGATCCGGTAGCCCGTCGCGCGGTCGAGGCGGGAATGCAGGATCGCGAAACGGGCCGTCGACGGTCCGTGTCGGAGGAGCGTGTGGTACATCTGGGCCTCGTGGACCGTGAGCCCAACGTGGACGAGACCCCCCGTAAGGACGTCCTGCGGGGAGTCGTCCGAGAGTCCAAAGGGTGCGGAAGATCGGGAGGGCGATTCGCCCGCCGCAGCGCCGGCGCGGTCCGTCGGGGACTCCGGAGCGTGGACGGCGGGGGTCCGATGCTTCGCCATCATGCGACCCACCCCGTACGGTCGAGGCGCTCGTCGCGGCGAGCGTGGCGGGGGGGGCCGTGCGGTGGGTCGGCCCCCTCACGAAGCCCCCCCGGTGCGCGGTAGGACGATTCGTCCGCGACCCGGCGACCCCGACGATTCATCTCATCCTCGGAGGTCGCGCGAGGTACGCTACAAGCGAGCACGGTCGGCAAGAAGAACTGTCGGGGATGCGTATAAATACTTACCCGAAAGAACGCCTTCCCGCCGCCGGGAACAGGCGGGGCGGCGGCGGTCGCGGTCGCGAGGAGGGGACCGAGCCCGTGGCGCCGTCCCCGTTCGAGGCGACGGAGTCACCCCGCCCCGTAGGGTCTCGCGCGAGGCGAACGCGAGAGACCGAGCGATGCGAGCTTTCCGGGGGTGGGTCACCGGGGGGAGCGCCGCGGGCGTCGTCGACCCGCGCGATCGCCCTCGTCGGTCGGATCGTCCGTGGGGGGCGTCGCGTCACCCGTCGGCCGTCGTCCGCCCGTCTCCCTCCCCTTCGAGGCGGCGGCGAGGTAGGAATCGATCTCGTCGAACGTCGCCGTCTCGTCCGGGGCCTCGGGGTCCATCGGGTTGACGCGCGGAGCGAGCGAGGGAGGCTGGAGCTTTCGCTCCTCGAGGGCTCGACGGTCCTCGGTCAACTGGGAGAGTTGGCGGATGAGCGTCAGCCAAACCTTGCCCTGGTTCCCGATGGCCGTCTCCATGCGGTCGCGGATCTCGGCCGTCCGTTCGGCGAGCTCGCCCTCGACGCGGCGCAGCTCGCGGTTGAACTCGCGGCGTACCTGATTGAACTTGAGATCGGAGTCGGCGGCCTTCGGATGGGCCTTCTCGAGCTCGCCGATGCGTTGCCACGTGCGACGCACGACGGGCACGAGACGGTCGGAGATGACCGCGGTGCGTCGTTCGAGCTCGTCGAGGTCCGAGCGGATCGACTCCTCGAGGCGGACCATCTCCTTCCCGCGGTCGCCCAGCTGCGCTTCGACACCCTGGATCCGGTGCAGCCCCTCGTCGAGGTCGGTCTTGAGCCGGTCCTCGGCCTGGGCGATCTTCTGGTCGATCACGCGCTGCGTCTCGCCCCGCAGCGTCTCGAGGGAGCGCTGGATGCGCTCGCGCAGGGGGGCATCCATCTTGGGAGAATCGAGGAGGCGGGGGATCTGTGCCTCCACCTCGCCCTTCAGCCGGGCGAGGAGCTCGAGGTAGGTCTCCCGCTCCCGATCCTGGGCCTCGCGGAGCTTCTGCTCGAAGTAGGACTGCAGCCGGACCTGCAGGTCGGCCATGCCGTGCAGCTGGCCATCCTGGACCTGGGTCATCCGAGCGTCGAGCGCGTCGCTCGACCGGCGGCCCGCCTCCTCGAGGCGCTCCGTGAGGATCTCGGTGAGCTTCGCGTGTTGCTCGGCCGCCAGCGACTGGACCTTGTCGAGCGCCTCCCGGCTCCGCCCGTCGACGAGGAGGAGGAGTCGGGAGTCGAGGTCGCGCAGCTCCTTCGCCCGTCGCGCGTCCTGTTCCGCGAACCGTTGGGCGACCTTCTCGGTCACCTGGGCCTCCGTCGCGTCCCGCGTGGCCACGTCGCGGTCGGCGGCCTCGGCGAGGTGGAGCTCCAGCTGGGCGACGAGCCCGGCGCGAAGGTCCGCTTCGGCCATCGCGGCGTGTTCCTTGAGCTTCGTCATCTCGGCCTCGAGGTTGGCCTTGATCTGGACGCGAATCGCCTCGGCGGATCGGGTCAGCGTCTCCTGCGATCGCTGCTGTGCCTCGGCCAGGCGAGGGTCGATCTGCTGGCGGAGCCTCCGTTCGACCTCGGCCTGGACGATCGGCGCGATCGCGTCCTTCGCGCGGGATTCGGACTGAACGGACTGCTCGCTCGCCCGCTGGCCGACCCGCTGCTCGGCCTCCGCGATCCTCTGCCGGAGCTGCTGGACGGCGGTCATGAGCGCCTTCGATTGCGCTTCGGTCGTGTCGCTCAAGCGCCGGTCGAGGGCGGAGCGCAGCGATTGGGCGCCCTCGGTCTGCACGGCCGCGGACGCGTTCGCCGCGTCGGACATGCGATCGACCAGGCGGGATTCGAGCGTCGCGAGCGCGGCCGATCCGGCCAGGACCTCGATCCGTTCGTTGAGACGGTGTTCGAGGTCGGCGAGGGCGCGTTCGACCTCCTCGCGCTGCGTGCGCTCGAGGTCGACGAGCTTCGGGGTCGTTCGCGCATCGACCGCGTCCCCGATCTTGGCGCTCAGCGATGCCACGGATCGGTCCTGGAGCGAGGCGAGACGCTCGTCCACGAAGCGGAGGAGGTCGCGTTGGATATCGAGCTTGAGCTGCGCCGCATCCATCCCGGGGATCCGTCGCACGGGCACCGCCGGGGGGGCGGAAGGACCCGGGTCCGCGGACTCGGCATCGGGCGCGGCGAGGGACGAGATGGGGGGATCGGAGCGGTAGAGCGACGGGTCGTCGCTCACCGAGACCGGCACGACCTCGACGCGGTCGGCACGAGGTACCGAGACGACGGGTTCGACCGCGCGTTGCAGCCACGGCGGGTGCTGGCCGGGAGGAGGGATCTCGAGGGGAGGGGGAGGGGAGGGCGCCACGACCGCCGCATCGCCCTCGAGCTCGCTCTCCGCGGCGGGGACCCGCGCCTGGAGGTACTCCTGCGCGCGCTTCGCCGTCTCCACGTTCACGGGCACGTGACGACCGCGGGCGCGCTGCAGGAGGAGCGCGGCGCTCTCCATGGCGGTGCCGATCCGCCACATCTCCTTGCGGCGGTCCTTCCCGGACTGACGGTCGGGGTCCGCGAGGTGCTTCTTGAGGCGCCCGAGCTCGACGAAGTCCACCCGCTGGACGATCGGCCCGAGCTTCACTTCGTTGTGGTCGCGCAGGTACTGGAGGACGAGCGGTACGGTCTCCTTCCCACGTCCGGGCGCGGCCGGGACCCCGCCGGTGAGGTCGCGGACGGTCACGTGCGAGTCTTCCCACGCGGCCAGACGTCGCGCGTGGCGGTCGCCGGCCGCCTCGCCGTGCCCGACGCGCATGAGCGCGAGGGAGAGCGGGATCTGCTCGGTGAACTCATGGAGGTCGGTCTTGGGCTGGGGAAGGAAGTAGGGGAACGCCAGGATCGCGCCCAGGCCGACCAACGACGCCGGGAGAACGCGGACCAGGTCGAGGATCGCCTGCATCGCCGCTTCCCACTCGTCGCTCACGACGAGGAGGACCGGATCGGTCGCCCCGCGGTGGAAGAGGAAGCCTTCTCCGACCATCGCGTAGAGCGATGCGTCCGGGACCGGCGGCGGACGGGAGCCGTCGCGTCGAGGGCCGCCCATGGACGCGTGCCATCGCAGGACGTTCGTCCCGAACTCGCCCGACGCGAGGAGCTGGGCGGTGTCGAGGACGAGGGTCTTCATGCCGAGGCGCGGTCGGTCCTCCGTCGAGAGGAACATCCGACCGACGCACGTGTAGCGTCCGCCGAACGCGGGGTAGAGGAAGAGATTCGGATAGTACGAGAGCGGTTGGGCGGGGTCCGGATCCCAGTAGTCGTGGGTGTCGGCGACGTTGACGGTGAGGTTGCCGACGATGCGGATGACATCGAGCGTCTCCCGGTGGCCCGGGAACTCCTCGGGGACGGTCGTATACCCGGGGCTCTCCGCCTCGTTGTCGACCTGGCGGCACCACACGACGGCGATCGGCGTGGTGGGGGGCCCCGGGCGCCCCACGGCCGAGCCGTTGCCGGTGGTGGCCACCGCAACGGGCTCGACCGGGGCGCTCATCTAGGCCCCACGCGTCGCGCGCCGCTCGAGGACGCGTTCGCAGACGCGCGCCAGCGGGAGGGTCGTGTTGACCATCACGGGGACGCCGAGCGTGTCGCCGGCCGTCGGTGGCTCCTCGATCCCCGCGTCGGACAGTAGGAGCGGATGGCCCTCACCCGTCGAGACCGCCGAGCTGATGAGGAAGACGTCCTCCTTCGCGGAGATCCCGTTGCCGTCGTGCGCGACGAGGATCGTCCCCATCCCGGCGCCGTCGCGCCGCAGCAGATAGTCGACGGTGTCGAAGGTACTCGTGAAGGTGCGGTCCCGGACGGCCTTTTCGATCTCCCCGTAGAAGTCCCTCAACTTGTCCGATTTGCTGATGGCGATGACGAGCGGAATGTTCCGCTGCTTCACGTAGCGGAACACGCCCCGTGCGAGGTTGACCTGCTGCGCCTGGTCGCGGAGCGACGGCAGGGACGGGGACAGCAGGAGGATGATCCCCTCGGCCTCGTGGACGAACCGTCCCAGCAGGGTCAGACCGCGGCGCCACAGGTCGCGCCGGTCGGGTCTCCACGTGTCGAAGTGGGGGATGACCCGGCACGTCCGCTCGTCGACCTCGGCGTCCTTGCTATCGACCCAGAGGCGGTCGTAGGTGAAGTAGTCGGAGATGATCCCGCCGGCCTCGTCGATCGTCTCGAGCTCCATCGGTCGGGACGCCCCGGAATTTCCGTCCGGGCTGCCATAACGGAAGTGCATCTTCATCTCGACGAACTGATTGTACTTCGTCGGGAGCGGGTACTTCGTCAGCACCCCCTGCTCCTCCCGTCCGGCGGCGAGCTCGACCCAGAGCCGTTTGCGGTCCCCCATCGGTCGGTTGAC
Source organism: Thermoplasmata archaeon (assembly GCA_050749685.1). Taxonomy (GTDB): domain Archaea; phylum Thermoplasmatota; class Thermoplasmata; order Lutacidiplasmatales; family UBA184; genus Lutacidiplasma. Next base: position 5,306 of record JBOGRS010000019.1, on the reverse strand, counting down.
GTAGTAGCGCGTGGTCGTCTCGAGGCTCCCCTCGGGATCGGTGGGGTCGGTCGTTTCGTACGTCGTCTCCTCGAGGATGACCTCATTCTCGAGGTCGCCATAGAGGGGCATCGGGGTCCCGTTCGGCCGGGACGGGACGTAGACGATGGGAAGGTTGAGCCCGAAATGGCCCGACAGGAAGCGGAAGTACGTCGTCTTCCCCGAAGCGGGAATGCCCACGACGGCGATCTTCGCCGCCTCGACGGGCGGCGCCTTCGGCTCCTTCTTGGCGCCCTTGGACCTCGATCGCGTTCCCGACTTGGTTTCCGCCACGTTTCGTTTCCCCCGATCGAACTCCTAGCGCATCTCGGCGAGGCAGATCTCGATGAAGTCGAGGGCACCCTCCACCGTCGCGTCGCCGGCGGTGTTCTCGAGCCGGACGTCCTGGAGGAGGCCGAAGATCTGCTCGACGGCGGCCTCGTGCTGGCGCGCCGCCTGCGCCGGGTCGGACCCGGCACTCCCGCCGTCGAGGCGGGTCAACTGATAGGTGCCTCGCAGCTCCATGAGGCGAGTGAACAGGTCCTGGAGGCGGGCCCGAAGCTTCGCGTCCCCGCGGGCGAGCTGGGCTTCGGTCCGGTCGATGAAACCCACGAGCGTCTCGGTCTCCTTGTCGTTCTGCATGCGCGCCTGCAGGAGCGCGAGGCGACGCAGGATGCGCCCGCGGGACGTGGGTGGCAGCTCCTCCGCGTCGCCCCACGCCTCCAAGAGGGCGCGGGCGGCTTCGACGACCTCGCCCCGTGCGAAGTGGATGCGGGCCTCCCAATACGACCGCGTGATCGGCGGGAGGAGGGCCTTCGACCGGTCGAGGCGTTCGAGCGCCGTCGGGTAGTCCTGCGCGAGGTACGCCTCGATGACCCCCCCCAAAGGGCCGTAACGCTCCTTGAGATAGGGAGGGACGACACCGTTGGGGGCACTCAGGACATCGATCTCCATCGAGGGGGCCTCGGAGTAGACCTCCTCCTGGGCCGCCGGGGAGCTGAGGTGGCCGGAAAGTCGGGTCACCGTCGCGTGCTGCTGGGGCTCCTTGAGGGCCCGCGCGGCGTTGGCGGCATGGCGCGCCAGCTCTTCCGGATGGAGCTGGTCGTACTCCCGGTCGCCTTCGTAGTCGATGTCGAGGAACGCGTTGACCATCTGGGCGAACAGCTGGGACCCCGTGACGACCTCCTGGTAGGTGAACGGGGCGACGAGGTTGAGCCCCTGGGCGCGGTCCGAGAGCTGCGCGAGGAAGTTCTGGATGCGGGTCGAGTCGACGCCCTTGTCCCGTTCGGCGCCGCTGCCGATCCCGATGACGCGTAGCGTAAGGTTCGACTCCGGGGGAAGGACGTACGTGGCGAGGTCCATCTTCGCCCCGGTCGTCCCGGGCTGGTCCGGCGACTTCACTTCGAACCGATGCGATGCGTTGTCCCACCCATCGGTGACGAGGACGAGGTTCCCGCGCACCCCGTGGGCCCCGGTGCGCAGGAGGTCGGCCCCCACCGCGAGGGCGTCCCAGATCGCCGACCTCCCGCTCGGCGCCAGCATCGAGATGAGACTCTCGACGTACGGGAGATTCTCCCGGCGGATGTCGGTGAGCGGAACGGCGACGCGGACGGTCTCGGTGAACGTGACCAGGCCGAAGGACGCGCCGGAGCTCTCGGCGTTCTCGAGGATGCGGTAGACCGCCGTGCGCGCGACCTCGATCTTCTGCTTTTCGGGACCGACGCCGTCCGGCTCGGGGAGCGGCGCGAGCATGCTTTTCGAGAGGTCGAGGACGAGAACGTGGCGCTCACGTGTGGGGAGCAGCGCCGGCGCCGCCCCTCGATCGACCTCGGTCATGGTGTCCAGAGCGTCTCACGTGCAGGGGCTACGCAAGACTCCACCGAGGAGCCCGGCGCCTGCGGCCGACTCGGGACTCCCCACGGTCACAATCAGGTGAGGTAGGGTATTTGTGTCTTCCCACGCTCGGGACCGTTCGGCCGCCTCCATCTTCGAGGGGGAAACCGGCCGCACGCGCGAGTTTTCGGTGGGCGGAACGGTTATTAACCGCGCCCGGGTCGGCGCCGTCCGCATGGGCAACATCCGCCAGACGTACATCAAGCGTGTCGCCATCGAGCTCATCCGCAACCACCCCGACGACTTCACCGGCGATTTCTCGAACAACAAGCAGAAAGTCCTCCAGCTGACCGACCTCGTCCAGCCCGTCGACGGCGAGCCGCGCCTGATCTACAAGAAGCTCGCGAACCGTATCGCAGGCTACGCGACGCGCTACATGAAACGGAAGCGCGGGACGTAGGGTCCTATTCGAAGACCTTCAGGCCCTCTTGCAGGTGGGCGATCTCGACCGCGGTAGTCGGCCGGCCCATCAGAATCGCGCGCGAGTTCGCGACGGCGCACGCGCCCACGATCGGCACCCCGAAGTTGGCCGTCGAGCGGTGGACCGGCACGCGGAGCACGCGCTCCAACTGGGTCGCTTCGGACGTCGTCGCCTTGGGATGGACGACGACGCCCTGGTTCGTCGCGAGCCCGGCCATGCCGACGGTGCCGAGACCGGCGATCGTCCCACGTTCGACGGGCACCTTGAGCGCGCGGTGGATCGTGCGGAGCGCCGGATCGGAGAACTCGGGGTGGACGATCGCGCCGAAATCGTTCACGAGGACGTTGTTCCCCGTCGCGTTCTGGCGGGACGTCACCGTCGCGACGGACCCGGCCGCCACGAGCGCGCGTTCCTCGGCCGCCGCGAGGTCCTCGCCCACGATCGCCCCGTTCGAGTTGAGCGCGACGAGCGCCCCCACGATCTCGGAATCCGCGACCGTCGTGCGGACGGCCGGGACCGCGAACGCCCGCTCGACCTCGCGCACGAACGCGGGAGGTGCGGACGGCGGGACGACCGCGATCCGTTCGCCGACGCGCAGATAGACGCCGATGTAGGGGCTTCCGCCGATCAGCGTGCGGCTTACGGGCAGAGCGGACTCCCGGGACCGGGGCCTACGCCCGCTCCATCAGGTCGACCTCGATGAGGCCGTCCTCGAACCGGATCGCCTTGACGCGTACTTGGCGGGGAAGGTACTGGATCCCGCGCTCCCAGATGAACTCGTTCAGGTGGGGGTCGATCCAGACGTCCTCGGAACGGCCCTTCATGTGGCGGCAGATGAACCGCCGGACGGTCTCGAGCGCATGCCCGGCACGGCGGCGCCGGGACGGTTGGTGCTTGCTCGCCCGCAGCGGGATGACGTACTCGCGTTCGAGCTCTTCGATGCGTCCCTTCGGGGTGGTGCGTGCCATCGTCCTTCTCCCTTCGGTCTACTTGTGCAGATGACCCCGCTTCCAGGACCGTCGCTTCGGGTGGCGGGTCACGGAGCGGTTCGTCCGTTGGATGACCCACGCCGGGACGCGGCGGTTGCCCTTGACGGCCTTGAACAGACGGATCTTGCGCGCGAGGCTCTTACGACGATTCGCCATGGTGACGTTCTCCCAGATTCTCCCACGGGCTCAGCGCCGGGTGATGTTGATCTCCCGGCGCTCGGGCATGATGCGCTCGAGGAGCGCGCGGAGCGTCGCGTCGTCGATCTGGCGCTGGAGCCGACCGGAGGCGGCGAGGGCGAGGATCTGCTGCTCGACGGACTGGGCGACCTGAGGCTTGGCGAGACGGATCCGACCCAGTCGTTCGCGGGCCTCGGGGGTCATGATGCGGCGCAGCGCCTCGGCGCGCTCGGACTCGCGCCGCTGCATCTCGGCCTGCTGGGCCTGGGCGTACGGGTCGAGGGTCGCCCCTCCGCCTTGCATCTCCTGGATCTCCCGCAGGCGGCGTTTCCGCAGCTCCGCGAGTTCCGAGTCGGAGTCGTACGCCATGTCGGTCCACCGGGCCCATCGAGGGCTAAAGGTACTTCGCGAGCTCGGGCCGGCGATCGGCCATGCCCTTCAGGGTCTCGCGCGCGAGGGAATCGAGGAGGCGTTGGCCCTCCGCGCTCACGCGGCGGCCGCGGTTCTTCTGGGACTGAACCAGCCCGGATTTCTCGAGCTGGTGGACGATCTCGCGCAGCACCGCCCGCGACCCCGTCCGGGCGTGGTAGGGCGCGGACCCTCGGTCGCGCTTCCCACCGTAGTCGGAGGCGAGGCGCGCGACCCCGGTGACCCCGTGCAGGTAGATCTTGCGGAGGACCGACGCGCTACGCATATACCACCAGTCCGGCTGCGTCGGGGCCTGCTGCTTGTGGACGCCCGTCTTGACGAAGGTGGCCCAGTCCGGGGGCCGCACCGCCTGGCGGGTCTTCAGCTCGGTGGCGATGCGGGGCAGGAGGACGGAAGGGGGTACGTCGGTGGGATGGGTCATGAGCGGCGCGCCCACTCGGCGGCGGTATTTAAACGTGCGGGGAATGGCGTGGTGAGAAACGATGCGCGCGAGTGATGCGACGTTCGTGGCCGGTACCAGCGACCCCCCGCTCGCGGTCGTGGTCCTCGCGGCGGGGGCGTCCGAGCGTTTCGGAGGTTTCCCGAAGGCGCTCGTTCGGATCGACGGGGAGACGGCCGTCGAGCGCGTGGTGCGCATGGGGCTCGGGCTCCACCCGAGCGAGCTCGTCGTCGTGACCGGCCCCCATCGACCGGCCATCCGCTCCGCGCTCGCCGGCCCGGGCGTCCGCGTGATCGAGAACGCCGCGTGGGCCTACGGACGCACCGGCTCCATCCAGGTGGGGCTCTCCGAGGTCCCCGAGGACGCGAACGTCCTCCTCTGGCCGGTCGACCATCCCCTTGTGGAAGATATGACCCTGCGCGCGTTGGTCATCGCCGCCCACGAGGACCAGATGGCGGTGTGGTTCATCCCGACCCAGGACGGGCGCGGGGGCCACCCGGTCCTCCTGCGCCCGTCGGTCCGGCCCCTCATCCGATCGCTCCCGCCCGACGTTCCCCTCCACCAGCTCCTCCCGGGTCTCGGGGTCGGAGTCCGTCGGGTCACCGTCCACGATCCCGGCGTCCTCGCGAACGTCGACACCCCCGAGGCGCTCGGCCGGGCGCTCGCGGAGCGACGCCGGCGCGGGGAGGGGTAGATGGACCGTCGGACGGCGCGCGAAGCGCTCGCGTTGATGGGCGCCCACCAGCCGTTCGTCCGCGCGACGGTCGTGCAGGCGGTCGGTTCGGTCCCGGGGAAGATGGGCGCGACGATGATCGTCCGACGCGATGGGTCGACCCTGGGCACGGTGGGCGGCGCGGCGCTCGAAGAAAAGGTTAAGGAGCTCGCGGCGCAGGCGCTCGGCGAGCATCGGGGGGACCTCCATCACTTCGACCTTCGCACG
>JBOGRS010000018.1:0-30884 GCA_050749685.1 Thermoplasmata archaeon | reverse complement strand
CCCCAGTACGGCGGAGATGGAACCGCGTAGAGGACGAACCCCTCCGGGAGGTTACGGAGGAAGTCACGCACCTCGCCAACGAGAATACGAGGTTCGGGCGCGCCGGGGGTCACGGCGTCGCCCAATCCATCTCGAGCCGGGTCGGGAATGCGTGGCTGGACTGGGTCGCCCCAGGAGGCGACCGGGTTCGCCCGGGACGGGGGACCTGCGTGGGTTCTGCAAGGAAATGGTTACGGGCCCGCCGGGATTCGAACCCGGGTCCGAGGCTCCGGAGGCCTCTGTGATGTCCAAGCTATACTACGGGCCCATCCCGCGGGGTCGACGACCCTGTAGTCGACCGATAGGTAAGCGTTGCGGACCGTGGCCTCTGTGGCGATGTCTGCGTACGACCGTCGGGATCATCGAACGCTTCGAATGACCCGCCGTGGGAGGGAACCGTTCGGGGATCCGACGAACTTCGCGGTCAGTCTCCGCGCTCAGACTTCGGGGAGCTTCTTAAGGTGCGCAATCTATCCCGTCGACTCGAAGGGGGCCCTCCCTCCGGCTGCCCCTCCGGCCATGGAACGAGGCCGCCCGACGCGGGAGGGATCCGTGGACGAACCCCGCGACCCGTTCGCGCCGACGTCCTCGATGCCGAGGAGGGCGCGACGATGACGTTTGAGGCCTACCTCGAGACCATCCGGGCCAAGACCGGCAAGACCCCGGACGACTTCAGGATCCACGCCCGCCGCAAAGGGCTCGCGACTCGGCCTCAACTGATGACATGGCTCCGGGGCGAATTTAGGCTGGGCTACGGGCACGCGAACCTGATCGCCGGGCTGGTCCTGCACGCGGAGAACCCCGTGACGACGCCGGAGCAGAATCTCGACGCTCTCTTCAACGGCCGACACGCGATAGGGAAGGCCGCATATAGCGCGCTCTTCCGCAAGGTCACCGCGCTCGGCCCCGGCGTCGCCCACCTCGACCTACATCAGCCTCCTCCACCACGGCAAGAAGTTCGCCATCGTCCAACCGTCGGCGCAACGACTGGACGTCGGGATCAAACTGAGGGGGACCGTTCCGACCCCACGGCTCGAGGTCGCGGGAGCCTGGAACGCCATGGTCACTCACCGTGTACGCGTCACCACACCGTCCGAGATCGACGCCGAGCTGCTCGCATGGCTCAAGCGAGCGTTCGACGCGACCTAGGGCGATGGGGCGGGGTGCCGGCCCGCGTCTGGGTTGGGTCGAAACCTATAGGTGCCGGCCGCGAGTTGCCCTGTCATGGACCCCACGGCGTCGCTCGACCGGATGATCCGCTCCCGGCACCTTTTGACCCACCCATTCTACCAGGCCTGGTCGAAGGGCGAAGTGCCCCTCTCGACGTTGCGCGAGTACGCGGCGCAGTACCACCACTTCGAGGTCAATTTTCCGCGGTACATCGCCGGGACGTACGCCCGGATCCAGGACCCCGGACGACGGCGCGTTCTCTTGGACAACCTCGTGGATGAAGCAGGTCGTTCGCCCACGCACCCGGAGCTCTGGCAGCGCTTCGGGCGGGCGCTGGGGGTCTCCACGCCGAAGCTCCTCGCCACCCCGCCGTCTCCGGCCACCCAGCGTCTTCTCATGGTCTACGAGCGAGCGGCGCTGAACCGAACCGCCGCGTCCGGCCTCGGCGCACTCTACGCCTATGAGTCGATCTTCCCCGAGGTCGCCAGAGAGAAGTCGCGGGGCCTTCGCGAGAACTTCGGACTCCGCTCGAAGGACGCGCACGAGTTCTTCCGCGTCCATACCGTCGCGGACAAGGAGCACTCCGCCGCCGAACGTAAGCTCTTGGCGGAGGAGATGCGCACTCCCGAAGGACGCCGTGAGGCGATGGCCTCCGCGCGGCAGTCGCGCGACGCGTGGTGGGGTTTCCTCGACGCGTTCCAGGAGTAGCGCGGGAAGCCGGCTACGCCGGCGCGGGCGTGGCCTTCGGGGTGCGGCCCTTTGGCCTTTCGGTGGGGGCGGGCGGCGAGGGAGCCACCGACTTCGATTCCATGTAGCCGCACCGGCCGCACGAGCGGCGGTCCGCGTGCTCGGCGAGGAAGGTACCCGAGCCGCACTTGGGACAGAACTTGTGGGTACGGGTGAGCTCCGTGCCCTTGGCCAGATAGAGACCAACGCGCGCCTTGGCGATCGGGGCGGCCTTCGCCACGGGTTCACGCCTCCTTGGCCGGAGTCGCGGGGGCGGGCGTCGGCGCCGCCTCGGGCGCGGGAGCACCGGCAGCGCCCTTGACCGCCTTCTCCTTGAGCCCGTTGCGTACGAGGATGTGCTCGCGGACGACCGCCTTCACAGCATCGGCACTCTGGTAGGCGGCGCCGAATCCGATGCTGCGCGACGTGCCGAAGCGGGCGTTCATGCGCTCGACGATGACCCGGTCCTTGGGGGTCTTGACGGCCTTCGCGAGCTCGCTGCGCACGGCGTCGCGGTTCGGCGTCGCGGCGGCCGCGTGATCGACCTCGAATCGGTATTCGGTGCGCTTCAGGAGAGGGTTCGCCCGCTCCTCGAGGATCTTAAGCTCCAAGGTCGACTCCTTTGCGAAGTTCCATTTGCGCGATGAGCGCCCGGACGTGCTCCTTGCTGACGGCGTCCACCGCCACGAAGGAGACCCCCTCACCCGGGATACCGTATATAACGGTGGCCCCGGACGGAAGGGCTTCGACGAGCGCGAGCGCCGCCAGGTCCTCCTCGCCATCGACTTCGAGGAGGCCGCCGCCCTGGCCCACCATCTCGCGTACGGCCCGACGCAATCGCTCGGTCAGCATCCCCGGCGGGTTACGCACCTTGCGGTACCCGCGCCGCCGCAAGGGGGCGAACTCCGCCGGATCGACCGGTTCCCTGCGCTGGGTCTTCAAATCGACGATCCCGATCAGGGGGAGGTTCCCGAGCGCCACCGCATCGGCCGTCACGCGGTCGCCGCACGCGGCGAACGTGCCCAAGGCACGGATTCGGCGTCGCGCTTCCTCGCCGGAGTAGACGGGCCCGTAGCGCTCCGCGAACGTCGGTCGGAGCGCTTGCGGGACGACCCAGACGCGTTCCTCACTTGACACGGAGCGCGTACCGGCCGCCGGCATGGATCCCCATCTTCCGCGCGATCTCCGACTTCTCGGGATCGAGGACGATGAGGTAGCCCTGCCACTCGCGTGATGTCTCGCTCCCGCACCGGGGGCATTTCGCGAGCTCCGAGATCGCCTTGCAGTTGCGGCAGGCCTTCAGGTTGATCATGCGCCTTCCTTCGCGGGCTTGGGGGCCTTTGCCGCCGGCGGCACGTAGTTCTTGCCGGACGACCGTGCGCCTCCGCCCTCGGGCTTACCGGCCTTCTTGCTGCCCTTCTCCTCGGCCTTCTTGTGGGCCTCGACGATCCACTCGAGGCGTCCGAGTCCCGGCTGGCGCATCGTGAGCCCGATGCGGCTGTCCCGGGGCGAGATCTCGGAGAGGGAGAGGGAGACGACCCGCGCGCGGACCTTGTAGCCCACCTTGAGGTCCTTCTTCGACTCGATCCCGACCAGACGCTGGTTGTGTTCGTCGATGTTCACCCGATCGTCCATGATCTGCGAGACGTGGAGCAGACCGTCGAGGGGGCCGAAGCGCACGAAGGCACCGAACTTGCGGATCTCGACCACCGATCCCTCCACGACCTCCTGGATCTCCGGTCGGAAGAGAAGGGCCTGGTACTCGACCTCCTGGTAGACTCCTCCGTCGCCGTGGATGATGTGTCCCTCGCCGACCGGGGTCACGTCCTTGATCATCACCGTCAGGTTCTGTGCATCCACGAGCTTGCCCTCGAACTGCTGCTGCGCGAGCTCGGTCAGCACGGTGTCGAGCTGGGGCCCGAGGCGTTCGGGCGGGATGCGGACCACGTCCCGCCGGTTGTCGAGGTAATACATGCCGTCGCGCGCCAGTTGGGACCGCTATAATATGGTTACGAGGCGGGCGACCGTCCGAACCCGCCTTCGGCCTCTCCTCCGCTCGGCGAGCGGCAATCCACCGGCGGGCGAGGCGAAATCGACCGGAGCCGGGCCGACGCTTCGACCTCCCCGTTCCCGGGTACCGCGCCTCGGCCGCGGGTCGCGGAGGGCCGCTCTCCATCCCCGTCCCCCTTCCCCCGGGGTTGCTCGGCGTTATACGATGGCACCCTCCTCGGGGCGCACGACATGTCCCGTCCCGAACTCCCCGGGGGTTCCGCGTCCCCGCGCGAGATCGCGCGCTTCCTCGATTCGGTCGAGCGGCGGCTCGCTCGACTGGATCGTGCGGTCATGCTCGCGGAGTGGTCGACGTACACCGGTCGCGCCTTGCGGTCGGTCGAGCGAGCGCACCTCGCGCGGTCGGGCTTGCTCACCGATTCGGGTCTTCGGTCGTTCCTCGAGCGCGCCCCGGAGCGTCCGGTCCCCGTCGTGCTGGGGCGGCGGCTTGAGCTCCTCCGTCGAGCGGCTCTCGAGGCCCAGGTCGAGCACGCGCCGGAGGTGGTGCGGCTGCGCGCCCGCCTCGAGGCGACCATCGTCCGCTCCCGTCCGATCCTGTGCCATCGTCGCGTGGACCGTGCGACCATCAGCGAGATTCTGCGCAACGACCCCGATCCTACGACGCGACGCCTCGCCTACTATGCCGAGGAGGACATCCTCCGCCCCCTCGAGGATGAGGTGCGCGAGCTCATCCACCGACGCAACGACGCGGCGCGGCTCCTCGGAATCGCCTCCTTCCCTGAGATGCGGCTCGGGTTCGAGGGCCTCAGCGTCGCCCGGCTGCGCGAACTCTCGGACGCCGCGACCGCGGGGGCGGCGGCGAGGATACGGCGTTTCCGCGACAACTTCACGCGGGCCGAGCGACACGCGGAGTGGCATCCCTGGGATCTCGCGTATGCCCGCGAACGCACGGGACGCCTCCCCGAGCCCTCGTTCCCGTCGGATCGGATGGTCCCGGCGGTCGAACACGCATTGAGATCCTGGGGTTTCCCGCGATCCCGGCTGCGCTTCCGCGTCGTGCGTCGGGACCTTCCGTTCGGAGGCCTCACGATTGTCCCGTCCGCCCCCCACGATGTCCGGGTGCTGGTCCCGCCGAAGGGCGGATGGACGTACTACATGGTCCTGTTCCACGAGTTCGGTCACGCGGTGCACGCTCGTTCGATCCGCCAACCGACGCACCTCCTGCGGGCGCTCGACCCGGGCTACTCCGCGTTCCACGAGGGGATCGCAGACCTCTTCGAGGAGATCGCGTCGACCGTCGAATGGCTCGCCGGTCGACCGGGGATCGGTCGTGATCCGGCCCGACGGTTCCGGGAGGGGAGGGCGGTCGAGAACCTCCTTAGGGCGGTGGGAACCGCGACGGCGGTGGAGTCGGAGATCGACCTCTACCGGCACCCCGACCGGGATTGGACGGCGCTCCACCAGCGTCGGCTGAAACGGGTCTTCGGGTTCGCGGACTACCCTCCCCGCTCGTTCGTCGACTCCTTCTACGTGACGCACCCCGTCTACCTCCAGAGCTACTTCCTCGCCCTCCTCTTCCGCAAGCAGGTGCGCGAGGCGATGCTCCACGAGGTGGGCGCGCCGTTCTGGCCGAACCTTCGCATCGGGGGGTGGCTCACGGAGCGCTTCTTCCGCCCGGGGGCGCGCTACGATTGGATCCCGCGCGTGGCCGAGGTCACGGGTCATCCGTTCGGCCCGTCCGCGTTCCTGCGGTCGGTGGATCGCGGCGAGCCGTAGCGCGGAGCCCCCGGGCTACGCGCGCGCGATCCCGAGGGCCATGTCGGTCATCCGAATCGACGCGTCGGCGTCGGGCGTCAGGTCGAACATCGCGCGGATCGCATCGATGTTCTCCGGGACGACGATCGACTCCTGATGGATCGCCTGGAAGAAGTAGAGGTCCTTTCCTTCGACGTTGACCCCGTTCTCCCACACGACGTTCTCCATGACGTCCTGGCGGCTTCCGCCCCGGTCGCGGGCATACTCCATCACCTGCGGGGTACCGTCCACCTTTTCCCAGCCCGCGAACAGGTGGAACCGTGGTGATGCCCGGAACGCCTCGACGACGTCGCGCGGCCCCTCCGGAGGACGGGCGAGCCGGACGTGGTTCACGTGGACGTGCATGAGCGTCGTCGGGACGACCACGGCCGTCGTCACGAGGGGGAGATCGGGAAAGATCGTCCGCACGTCGGGTCCGTGATGGGAGGGAAGCTGGAAGGTCGGAAGGATCCCGTTGATCGGCCCGCGTTTCGACTCCGACGGGTCGGCCGCCCGCCGAACGATGGTCGCCTCCCAGTGCTCGACGCCGAACCGCGGAAGGAGGACCGACGCGGCGCGCGAGAGACCGGTCGTGTTGCACGATACGACGCGCACCCTTCGCTTCCCGCGCGCCATCGCGTAGTTGGAAAGGGCGTTGAACGAGACCTCGGCGACGTCCGGCTTCTCCCCGCCCTGGAAGACCGCCCTCACCCCGGCCTTCTGGTAGAGCTGGAGGTTCTCCCGTCCCACCTTGTCGGGGGCGGCGTCGACGACGACGTCCGCCTGGGCGATCATCTCCTCGACGGTACCGGCGACCTTGAGGCCATGGGATTCGAACTCCTCGCGCCGACCCTCGCCCGCGACGAAGAGGGGGTAGCCCCGCTCGGCGGCCCGTCGGGCCTCGAAGCTGGGGCGGGTCTTCGAGACGCCCACGAGGACCATGTCCGTCTGCTTTGCGACGGCATCGGCGACGCGCTTGCCGATCGTCCCGTACCCGTTCACCGCCACCCGGACCGGCATCTGCGAATCGTTACGACCGAGCCGCGGCGGCCATAAAGGAGTTTGGTGGACCGTACCGCCGGTTTCCCGGCGCGCGGGTCGTCGCGCGGCTCCATGCCTTTTTAGCGGTCCCCGCCGTGGCCCGTCGATCTCCATGGACTTCGCGCTGAGCGACGAGGAGCTGGCCTTTCAGGAGGCGGTCCGACGTTTTGGGACCACGACCCTTCGGACCCACGAGCGTCAGATCGACCGGGAGGGACGCATCCCGACCACGATCCTCGACGAGATGGCGCGTCTCGGCCTCCTCGCGATGCCCGTCCCCACGGAGTACGGCGGGATGGGCGCGTCGGCGGTCCTGACGGAGCTCGCCGCGGAGGAGATCGGCCGCGGCGACTTCTCGATGGCGACCGCGGTCTTCTTCCTCCTCGAAGCGGGATGGGGTTACATCCTCAGCCGCTACGGGACCGAGGAGGCCAAGAAGGAGGTCCTTCCTGCCGTCTGCCAAGGTAAGGCGTTCCTGGGGATCGCGACGACCGAGCCCAGCGGGGGGAGCGACCTCGCGCACATGCGCACCGTCGCGCGGCGCGACGCGGACGGGTTCGTCGTGCGCGGAGAGAAGGCGTTCCTGTCGGGCGTCGAGGAGGCGAAGAGTCTAGGGGGGGGCCACCTCACGCTCACGCGCTCCCCCTCCGGCGGGTTCAACTTCCTCTACGTCCCCACACGCTCGCCCGGCGCCTCGACCCAGAAGTTCGAGAACATGGGCCGCATGGGCATCTCCACCGGCGCGATCACCTACGACGACGTCCGCGTGCCCGAGCGCTATCTCATCGGACCGGAGGACCGGGGGTTCGACGCCGCGATGGAGGGATTCTCCGTCGCCCGGACGTTCGTCTCGGCCGCATGCATCGGCGCGGCCGAACGGGCGCTCGAGGTCGGCATGAAGTACATTCGCGAGCGCGAGGTCTTCGGACGGCCACTCGGGAAGTTCGAGGGCATCCAGTTCGAGCTCGTCGACCTGTGGACCCAGGTGGAGGCCGTCAAGTGGCAGTGCCGTCGCGCCGCCTGGCTCCACGACCAGTACACGCTCAAGGGGGACACGTCCCACCGCTCCGAGATCGACCGGGTGGTCGCGTCGGTGAAGCTCACCGCCCCCCCGATCGCGTTCGAGGCCGTGAAACGCGTGATGATGTGGTTCGGAGCGGCGGGCTACACGAAGGACGTCGGCCTCGAGCTCGGACTGCGCGGGGTCATGAGCTACATGGTCGGGGCGGAAGGGGGCCTCAACGTCATGCGGATCATCCTCGGCCGCGAGCTCCTCGGGAAGGAGTTCGTCCCCTACAAGTGAGCGGATGATGCCCCGCGCCCCGGCCGCGTTCTCGGAACGGCGGTTCCACGCATGGGCGCGCCGCCACCTCCCGGCGGGGAGGGTCGGGCTGCTCCCGCTCGGCGACGACACCGCGGCGGTGCCGATCGGGGACGCCGTCGCCCTCCTCACCACCGATGCGTTCGTCGAGGGTTCGCACTTCCTGCGCCCATCTCCCCCCGTCGCCGTCGGTCGCGCGCTCGCCGCCGCGAACCTGTCCGACATCGCGGCGAAAGGGGGAACGCCGATCGCGCTGCTTCTCGACCTCCTCCTCCCTCCCCTGGAACCCGCCGCCTGGCCCAAGCGGGTGAGCGAAGGCGCGGAAGCCGAAATGGCACGGGCCGGGGGCCACCTCGTCGGCGGCGACACCAAGTCCTCGCCGCACCGTGCGCTCGTCGGGACCGTCCTCGCCGTCGGGTCGCGCCGGCATCTTGCCCCGCGCACGGGCGCCCGTGCGGGGGACCTCCTCGTCACGACGGGGACCGTCGGGCGGGGCGGGGCGGCCGCGTTGACGCTCCCGCGGCGCGGAACGCCGGGCCGCGCCGCGCTCCTCGAGATGCTCGCGATCCATCCCCGCCTTGCGGAGGGCCGGGCGCTCGTCCGCCATGCCCGTGCGATGCTCGACACGAGCGATGGACTCGCGGAAGCGGCGCATCTGCTCGCGGAGGCGAGCCGCGTGCGTGTGGTCGTCGAGATCCCTCGCATCCCCTGGGACCCCGCGCTGCTCCGGCGGACCACGGAGGGGGAGACTCGCGTGCACGCCGGATTCTACGGCGGGGACTATGAGCTCCTCGCGAGCGTCCCCCCCCGGCGGTGGGAGGCGGCCGAACGGGCCGTCCGCGACGCCGGAGGGACGCTCGCGATCGTCGGGTCGGTGGAGCACGGCCGCGGCGCCGTCCAAGGGACGCCCGCGGGGTCTCGCGCGATGCTGCCCCGCGCGGGTTGGGACCCGTTCACCGGCCGTCGGATCGCGTCGGATTCCCCGCATTGATGCGTCGGGAGACTCCGTTCACCGTGCGGGGCCGTGTCACTCCCACGCTATGCTCAAGTAGCCACCCACACGTGTCCGGCCTGGTCGAGGGTGACCTTAATGGTGGAAGGACAGACCATCAATCCGTTTGAGACGGCGAAACGCCAGGTCGACATTGTCGCGGACATTCTCGGCCTCGAGACCGGTATGCGCGAGATTCTGAAGCATCCCAAGCGGGAACTCACGGTCAATTTCCCCGTCCGGATGGACGACGGGTCGTACAGGGTCTTCACCGGCCACCGCGTCCAGTACAACATGGCGCGGGGACCCACGAAGGGCGGGATCCGCTACCATCCGGACGTGACGCTCGACGAGGTGCGCGCCCTGGCCGCATGGATGACGTGGAAGTGCGCCGTCGTGAGCCTCCCGTACGGCGGAGGTAAGGGCGGGGTCGTCTGCGACCCGAAGCACATGAGCAAGGGTGAGCTCGAGCGCCTCACCCGGCGCTACGCGAGCGAAATCGCCCCGATCATCGGACCTGAGATGGACATCCCGGCGCCCGACGTCTACACGGACTCGCAGACGATGGCGTGGATCATGGACACCTACTCGATGCTGAAGGGCTACTCGGTCCCGGGCGTCGTCACGGGCAAGCCGATCTCGCTCGGTGGGAGCGAGGGACGCGGCGAGGCGACGGGGCGCGGATGCGCCTACGTCATCCGTGAGGCGGCCCCGAACGCCGGCGTGAAGGTCAAGGGCGGGAGCGTCGCCGTCCAGGGATTCGGCAACGCCGGGAGCGTCACGGCGAAGCTCCTGTACGACGAGCAGGGCGCCAAGATCGTCGCGGTCTCGGACACCAAGGGCGGGATCTACAAGGCCGAGGGGATGAACCCGCACGCGATCGACGAGCACAAGCACAAGACCGGCTCGGTGATGGGGTTCCCCGGCGCCAAGCCGATCACGAACGCCGAGCTCCTCGAGACCAAGGTGGACATCCTCGTCCCCGCGGCCCTCGAGAACCAGATCACGAAGGCGAACGCGGACCGGATCCACGCGAAGATCGTCGCGGAGGCCGCGAACGGCCCGACGGTGCCCGAGGCGGACAAGGTCCTCTTCGAGAAGAAGATCACCGTGCTCCCGGACATCCTCGCGAATGCGGGAGGCGTCACGGTGAGCTACTTCGAGTGGGCGCAGGACATCCAGGGGCTCTTCTGGGAGCTCGACGAGGTCAACCGCCGGCTCGAGCGCGTGATGGTGTCGAGCTACAACGCGGTTCACAAGACCGCGCAGGAGCACAAGGTCCACAACCGGACCGCCGCCTACATCGTCGCCATCCAGCGCGTCGCGGACGCGATGAAGATCCGCGGAATCTACCCGTAAGGGAAAGGATCCACGCTCGGTGACCAACCCTTTCCCCCGTTCCGTCTCCCATGGTCGACTTTCCGAAGTGCCGGCTCGCCACGTGGACGGATGCCGACCGGTGGGCCGACATCCTCGCGGCGCGGGTGCGCACGGCGGACCGGTGTCCCGACACGCTCGTCGCGTTGACCCGTGGCGGGTGGGTTCCCGCGCGCCTCATCGCCGACCGGCTCGGGCTCCGCCGCATGGTCGCCGTGCGCGCCCAGCACTGGGGGGTGACCGCGACGCCGAGCGGAAAGGCCGAGATCACCGAAGGCCTCAACGGCACGATCGAGGGCCAGGCCGTCCTCGTCGTGGACGACATCACCGACACCGGCCAGAGCCTCGCCCTGGCGACCGAGCACGTGCGCGAGCGCGGGGCGCGCCGCGTCGAGTCCGCCACGTTCCTGCACATCACCCATTCGCAGTTCCTCCCCACGTACATCGCGGAGGAGATCCCGCGCACCGCGTGGGTCTGGGTCGTCTTCCCGTGGAACTACTGGGAGGACGTACGCACCCTCGCCGAACGGGCGCACACGCAGGGAGGGAGCGTCGAGGATGCCCACCGCATCCTTCGGGAACGCTGCGCCCTCGACGTTCCCCTCGCGCACGTCCGCGCGGCGCTCCGCGGGACGTCGCCCGCGTGAACGCGGGTTGGGACGCTTGACGGCGTCAGATCGCGGACGATCCCACGCCCGACGTCGCTGCGCGGGACTTTAGATATTTCTGGAGAAGCCCCGCCGAGATGATCAGCGTGAGGCCGAGGAGGACTGACGCGAGGATGAGCGGCAGCTGGCTCGGCCCGACGTACGCCTCGAGGAACTCGACGAGGTAGATGATCCCGTAGATCACGAACCCGATCCCGACGATCGACGTGGACGCGATCGGGTAGGATCGAGGCATGCGGCCCCGCAACAGGTAGCGTCGGATCGCCCTCCCGCTCTCCCAGACCTCAGCCCCGACCAGCCACCAGATGACGCCCGAGACGCCGAACTGGAGGACGAGGCGGATGGGGGGGTACTCCGGGTGGCCCACGTAGCTGTTGAATCCCGTGAGGAACCCCACGGCGATGAGCGCGATCGCGACGAGCCCGAACCCGAAGGCGACGGACCCTTGGCGGATGTCGGTCGACGCCGACCGGATGGAATCGATGAGCGCCTCGTCGATGTCGAACGTCCAGAAGACGAGGTAGACGCCGAGCAGGATCGCGAGCCCGATGACCCCCCACCAGATGAACCCGCCCGCGGCGGCGATGCCGAGGATCATGAGGACGAGCGCGAGCGGAAGGATCGTCTTCTGGCGCAGCTTCGGGTCCTTGAGGGCACGCAGGACGGTGTAGTACGTCGACTCGAGGCTCGCGTTCTGCCGGATGTAGATCCGGTGGACCCCGTCGATCCTCACCCTCGAGGAGAGGACCGGGAAGAGGAACTCGTCCTCCGCCCCGTCCGAGACAAGGTGGGCCGCGGTGGCGGGGATCTGGGCGAGGACCTTGTCGAACTGCTCGCCCACCTTGCGGTCGGACAGGATCCCGACCTTCGGCGAACCCGTGAGGACGACGACCTCGCACTCGTCGCCGGTGCGCGTGATCTCGTCGAGGAGCCGGACGGCCGCGAACATCGCGTTCGTGTCCGCGTCCTCAGGATCGGTCGTTCCGAGCTTCGTGGCGGCGTCGATCACGTTCTCGCGGCCGACGACCGGGCCCTGGATGCCGGCCTTGCGGCCGAGGTCATCGTCCCGGTCGACGCACACGACGAGCCGCATGCCGACCGTCCATGGCGGAGCGCGAGCATAACGCCTTGTGTCAGGTACGCATGGCGTACGAGACCGGTTATCCGCCGCCCGAACGTCCCCGCGCGGCAGGCTTAATACGCGCTCCGCCCCCCCATCTTCGGCGATGCCCGACCTCCCCGACAAGCGCACCGCGTTCATCGACTGGTACCTCGAGGTCCTCGAGGCGGCCGGGTTGACCGACAAGCGCTACGGGGTGAAGGGGATGAACGTCTGGACCCCGTACGGCTTCCTCGCGCGTCGCCATCTCGACGCGGTCATGATCCGTGCGATCGAACGCACGGGATCGAACCCGGTCGAGTTCCCGACGCTCATCCCGCAGAACGAGTTCCAAAAGGAGAAGGAGCACATCAAGGGGTTCGACGCGCAGGTCTACTGGGTCACGCGCGGGGGCGCGACGGACCTCGACGTCCCGCTGGTGCTGCGCCCCACGAGCGAGACCGCGATGTACCCGGTCTTCGCCCTGTGGGTGCGCTCCCATCGCGACCTTCCGCTCAACGTCTACCAGATCGTGAGCACGTTCCGTTACGAGACGAAGACGACCCGGCCGTTCCTGCGCGTCCGCGAGATCCATTTCTTCGAGGAGCACACCTGCCAGATCGACGAGACCGCCGCGACGGCCCGCGTCGCGTCGAACCTCACCGCCTTCGCCGAGATGGCCCACGCCTTCGCACTCCCGTACCTGGCGATCCGTCGCCCGGACTGGGACAAGTTCCCGGGAGCCTACTACTCGATCGCGCTCGACATTCCGGTGGGCGACGCGCGGACGCTGCAGATCGGCAGCATCCACCACTACCGGCAGAACTTCGCACGCCCCTACGGGATCCAGTTCGAGACGTCGGACGGTCGCCAGGAGTTCGTCCACCAGACGACGTTCGGGCTGTCGGAGCGCCTCCTCGGTGCCGTCATCGCCGTTCACGGCGATGCGAAGGGGGTCGTCTTCCCCTCGTCGCTCGCGCCCTACCAGGTCGTCATCGTCCCCATCGCCGGGAAGTCGGGAGGGACCCCGACGGATTTTGTTCGCGTCCTTGCGGCGCGCCTCGTGAACCGCGGGCTCACGGTCCATGTCGACGACGGGGAGGACCGGCCCGGCGCAAAGTACTACCGATGGGAGCTCAAGGGCGCCCCCCTCCGTCTCGAGGTCGGGGCGCGCGAGGCGGAGAAGGGCAGCGTCACCGCGGTCGATCGCCTGGGCGAGCGGAGCTCGATCGGGCCCGACGCGCTCGAGGAGGGGGTCGCCCGGGCGCTCGAAGCGTACGACGCGCGGCTCCGGGCGAAGGCGCACGACGCGTTCCAATCCGCGTTCTCGGTCGCGGCATCCTTGGATGAGCTCGCGGGGTCGCGGACGGTCCGGGTCCTCGCGTGGTGCGGGAGCGAAGCGTGCGGGCATCGGATCGAGGAATCGATCGACGGCGCCCTCTTGGGGACCCCGGAGGGGGAGCTTCCGATCGCCGTGGCTCCGCCCACCTCATGCATCGCTTGCGGGAGCACGAACGCCCCCCGGTGGGCGCTCGCCGGCCGCCCGCTCTAAGGAGCGCGCCTCGACGGCCACCGCTCCGCGTTCCCTCTATCGAGGGGCCGTCGGCGCGGGTGGGGTGGGCAGGGACAGCCACATCCCCGCGAGACCGAGGAGCCCGAGGGTGGCGACGACCGCGTAGAGCCCGTTGTCGAGCCAGACCCCGTAGGCGACGCCCCAGCCGACGTAGAACACGACCGCGAGAACGACCAGGCCGGCGAAGAGGAAGAACTGCACCTGGCGGGCGAGCGGAAGGTGGCGCAGCGCCACGCCCTCGTGCTCGCCGTCGTGCTCGTCGTAATCGGGCATCGAGGGCGTTCGAGCCGCCGTACCGCAGATAACGCTTGTGGACGGCGCGCACCCATGAGTTTAAACCTCGACCCCACCGTCTTTCTCCCGATGGTCTCCTCGGAGTCGGGAGACGAGAGGCCGGGCGGGGACGTCACCCACCCGGTGCTCGACCACCTACTCCCCGAGCAGCTCCGGACGCTCGCCTACGCGAGCGCGATCGGGCGGGAATTCGACTTCCCCCTCCTCGTCGCCGCCATGGGGGCCGACGAGGAGCCTCTCGCCGAGCAGCTCGAGCGGCTCACCCACGTCGGGATCCTGCGCGAGCGGCCGGGCGGGGATCGCTTCGCCTTCGTCGACGACGAGGTCCGCGCCCGCATCTACCAGTCCCTGACCGCGAGCCGCCTCAGGGTCCTTCACCGGAAGATCGCGGAGGCGATGGAGCACCGCTACCCCGACCCCCCGCCCGAGATCCTCCCGGAGCTAGGACGGCACTTCTTCCTCGGCCGCATCCCCGAGAAATCCCACGACTACAATCGTCGCGCCGCGGGGCTCGCCCGACAGGACGACGCGCCCGAGATCGCCGCCCACCACCTCGAGCGGGCACGCATCGACCTCCGGTCGCTCAAGGGACCTCGCGCCCTGGAGGAAGCCGAGCTCGACGCGGACCTGGGCGACCTCTACTACATCATGGGGGAGGTCCACGCGGCCGACCACCTGTTCGCCGAGGCGATGGAACGGGCGGGCGACGGCGACGCTCGCCTCAAGGCGCGGCTCCTGCTCGCCCGCGCCGAGGTCGCCCGGGAGCTCCCCCATCACGAGGCGGCGGTCGCGTCCGCCCGCGCCGCGCGCGAGATCTACTCGCAGCACGGCGACCTCGTCGGGGTCGCCAACGTCCACCGGCTGCTCGGGCGCATCGCCTACCAGAAGGGCGCCTACCGGGACGCGCTCGACGAGGAGATGCGCGCCCTCGACCTGGCCCAGGACCTGCACGACCCTCGCCTGCTGGGGCGCGTGTGCATCGACATCGGCAATACCTTCTCGCTCCTCGGACCGGACGTGCGCGCGGAGGCGGCCCCTTGGTACGCGCGTGCGATCGGCCACCTCAGCGAGGCCGGCGACTCGCTCGAGGTCGCCCGCGCATATCTCGAGATGTCGATCGAGATGGGCGATCGGGACCCGGCGGGAGGCCTCGAGGGCCTTGCGAAGAGCCGCGAGTTCGCGGAGCGCGGACACGAGCCTCGTTCGGTCGGACGCGCCCTCGCGAGCGGGATCGAGATGCATCTCGCCCTCGGCCAGGTCGATGAGGGGGAGCGGGACAACGACCATGCCCGGCGCATCTTCGAACGCAGCGACTACCCGCTTGGGATCCTCCGATGCGACCTCAATTCGGGGACGATCGCGGAGCGACGTGGCCAGTGGGAGGACGCCGAACGGTGGTTCACGACGGCCCTCGGACGCGCGCGAGCCATCGCGTTGGACGACGAGATCGCCACCGCTCAGTTCTACCTCGCGCGGCTCTGGTTCAAGACCCGCGATATCCCGCGCGCCCGCGCCGCGATCGAGGAGGCCGGCCGGCTTCATGTCGCGGAACGTCGCCCCCACCTCGCGCGGGCGTACCATGAGCTCGTTCGGGAGCTCGCCAGCACGCCGGAGAGCCCGGTCCCGGAGATCTCCGGGGAGGCGGCTCCGGCCCCCCATCCCTCCATCGATGGGAGGGAGTAGATGGAGTCGACATCGCCGGACCGGACGGACGCCGCGTCCGTAGGATCGATCGAGGGCCGCCCGGTCCCTCTCTTCGGGCGGGACGACGTGCTGGATGAGATCCTCCGCGCCCTCGACGCCGCGCGCGACGGAGGGGGGCGCGCCCTCTTCCTCGTGGGTCAGGGCGGGGTGGGCAAGACGACCGTCCTTCGCGCCGCCGCCCGAGCCGCGCGATCGAAAGGGTTCCGGGTGCTCAGTAGCCGTGCGCTTCCGGTCGACCTCCCGGAACCATTCTACCTCATCAAGGCGCTCGTCCGTGAATCCGAGCGCGAGCAGGCGGAACGCCGAGCCACCTCCCTCGAACCCCCGACGGCCCTCCCCTTGTTCGTCGCGCCGTACGACGACGAGGTGCCTTCGACCCCCCCTCCGACGGGCAGCGTTCCGGAGACCTCGGAAGCCGCTCAAGAGGCGCTTCGGCTCATCGGACGCCTCTCGAATCCGACCGAGCGCGTCGACTCGAGCCGAAGCTCGCTCTTCGGGCGCCTCTCGGACTTCTTCCTGCGGCTCACCGCCCACGCGCCCATCGTCCTCGCGATCGATGACCTTCACTTCGCGTCCGACTCGTCGCTCGAGTTCCTGCGCGAATTCCTCCCGCTCATCGAAAGCTCCCGCATCGTGATCGTCGCGACCGTCAGCCCCGCATCGGAGGCTCCGGAACGCACCTCGCCCGCGCTGGAGGCCTTGCGGGGACTCCCGAATGCCGCCGCGATCCCGATCCGTGCCATGTCCGAGGTCGAGCTGGGCCAGTTCGTCCGCTGGCTCCTGCACGGGCGCGACCCCGGTCGCGAGACGCTCATGCGCTGGTTCACGCAAACCGAAGGCAATCCTCGGTTCGTCGAGCATCTCGTGCGCGGGACGACGGGTCTGGGAGGTGCCGCCGCTCCGCTCGGAGAGGGCGTCGAGCTGGATTTCGCCGAGGTCCTCCGCGCGCGGATCCGCGGGCTCGGCGAGCCCGAGATGCGCGTGCTCGTCTACGGGGCCGTGCTGGGTCACGAGTTCGATTTTGCCTCGCTCACCCGCGCCTGCGGCCAGGAGGAGGAGCGGCTCAGCGAGAGCCTCGACCGCCTCGTCCACCAGGGGATCCTTCGGGAGCAGGGGGGCGAGGTCTACGAGTTCGTGAGCGAGAGCGCGCGGTCCGACATCTACGCCCAACTCACCGATACCCGCCGGCGGATCCTCCATCGCAAGGCAGCGCAGGCGATCGAGGCGCGGGGAACGCTCTCCTCGACGGCGGTCTACGAGCTCGCGCGCCAGTTCTACCTCGCCCGGGACGACGTCAAGGCGCTCGAGTACAACCGCCGCGCGGCCGACCTTTCCGCCGAGGCGTTCGCCTTCGACACCGCCGTCGTCTTCCTGGAACGTGCGGTCGAGTCCTCCCGTCGCCTCCCGGATCGTGACCTCGCGACCGAGCTGCGTCTCTTGATCGAGCTGGGGCGCTACCTCGACGAGCTCGGGGAACTCCGCCGATCCGAGGAGATCTTCCTGGACGCCGTCGCCCGAGCGCGCTTCGAGACGGCACGGGCCACCGAGCTCGCCCTCGCCCTCCTCGGGCTCGCCCAGACCCGGTCCGATCTCAGCGAGTATGCTTCCGCCCGATCGCTCGCCTCCGAAGCGTTCCGCATCCTCGAACGCCAGGGCAACCAGCGGGGGCTCCTCGCGGCGCACCGCGTCCTCGGCGTCGCCGCGTGGAGGATGGGGGACCTCTCCGTGGCCGAGCGCCACCAGCGCGCCGAGCTCGAGATCGCGGAGCGCGAGGGCACGCCGAGCGACCGCGGGCACGCCATGATCGACCTCGCGAACACCTTCATCCTCGGCGGGCCCGCGCGCGTGCCCGAGGCCCTCGCGCTCTACGAACGTGCCGCGGCCGTCTTCGCCTCGGGCGAGGACCACAGCGCCCACGCGCGCGTTCTCATGAACCGGGCCCTCCTCCATCACAATGCGGGTCGCATGCCCGCCGCCGTGGCGGATATGCAGGAGGCGCTTCGCGCGGCCGAGAGATCGCACTCGCGCATCTGGATCGGCTACTGCAGCCTCAACATGGCCCAGCTTCGGGCCGAGGAACACGACCCCACCGCCGCGCGCCGGGAGCTCACGCGCGCCACCTCGCTCCTGGAGCCGCTCGGCGACCAGCTCGCGCATCAGCAGTCGGTGATGATCGGAGGGATGATCGCGGAAGAAGAGAAGGACTACGGGGCCGGCGAGACGGCCTTCGCCGAGGCGCTCCGCCTCGCCCAGCAGCTGAGCCTCGGCGCCGAGATCGCGGAGATGTGCTTCCGCCTCGCGCGACTGGCCTTCCTGCGGGGGGACCGGGAGGGCGCGCGTCGGTTCCTTGGGGATGCGGATCGCGCGGGGTTCACGCGGCTGCGGGGCGATCTCCTCGAGGACCTGCATCGCCTTCAGGACGAGATCGACCGTCCCGTCGCGTTGGACCACCGTTAAGCCACGTCGGCCCGTCCGATGGGACCGTGAGGGTCGCCCCCGCGGACCGCACGGCCTCCGACGGTTCGCCGTATCCCGACCGGGCACGCGCCTCGTTCGAGCGGGACGTCCGCGCGATGTTCACGCACATCGCGCAGCGATACGAGTGGTTCGACCACCTCGCGTCGCTCGGACAGGACTACCTGTGGCGGCCGAGAGCGCTCTGGGACCTCGAGAAGTTCCGCCGAGGGCGGCCCGTCCGACGCCTGCTCGACATCGGATGCGGCACCGGGGAGCTCACCCGTCTCGCCGCCCGGCGCTTCCGCGACGCCCGCGTGGTCGGAGCCGATTTCACCGCGGCGATGGTCGATCTCGCCGCGCATCGGACCCGGAACCACCCCAGCGCGCCCCGCGTCGCCTTCGCGCGCGCGAACGCTCTCCACCTTCCGTTCGCCGACGCGAGCTTCGACGTCGTCCTGAGCGCCTTCGTCGCCCGCAACCTCCCGCGCCTCCCCGACGCGTTCGCCGAGCTTCGGCGGGTCCTCGTCCCGGGCGGAACCGTCCTCACGCTCGAGATCACCGAACCTCCGTCCTCGCTCGTCCGTTGGGGGTTCCATGCCTACTTCGACCGGGTCGTCCCGGCGCTGGGCGCAGCGGTTCGGAGCGCGGGACCGTACCGCTACCTTCCCGAATCCTTGCGCCACCTCCCGCGGCGCGACGCGATCCTCGGGATGTTGCGCTCCGCGGGATGTCCCAGGGTGGCCGCGCCGTACCAATCGTTCGGGATCGTCACGGCCTTCCTGGCCGAAGCCGGGCCGGCTCCGCTCGTCCAAAGGGGTTAAGCGCCGCGAGCGACAGTTCGGGTCGACCTCCATGAGCGAGCCTCCCTTCGATGCCTTCCGTTACGCGCACGACCACTACTCCGAGATCGCCTGGATGAGCCAGAACACGAACCATCTCGTGCCCCCCGAGGTCGTCCACGACGCCCTCCTACGTGCCGTCGACGAACACCGGTTCGAGGACTATCCGTACGCGCCGGGGGACCGGGAGCTGCGGGAGCTCGTGCTCGCGGACCTCGGGTTCGCGCCGGACGCGGGCTTTCTCATGAGCGCCGGAGGGACGGAGGCGCTCTACATGCTCACCCGCGCGCTCCTCGGTCCGTCGGACGAGGTGATCGCCTCCGACCCGAGCTATCTCATCATCCACAAGTTCATCGAACTCTCGGGTGCCCGCACGCGTAACCTCGAGATCTACCAGCCACCCTTCCGCCTCACGAGCGATCGTGTCCGCGAGGCGATCGGCCCCAAGACGAAGGCCATCCTCCTCATCGATCCGCTGAACCCGCTCGGGTCCTCCTACCCGAAGGAGGAGGTGCGGGCCATCGCCGAGCTCGCCCACGACCACCACCTTCTCCTCGTCAACGACGTGACGTACCGCGACTTCGCCGACGAGCCCACCCTCGCCGCGCCGTTCGCGCCCGACGAGACCGTGACGGTATGGTCGGTCTCGAAGAACTGCGGCCTTGCCGGGCTGCGACTCGGCGGGCTCAGCGGCCCGACGGACCTCGTCGCGAGGATCGCCCGCTTCAATACGAACGACCTCGGCGTGAACGTCCTCGCCCAGGCCGCGGCCCTCGCCGCGCTCCGGACGAAGCGGACGTGGTTCCCGAAGGTGAAGGCCACGTCCCGCGCGAACCAGGAGAGGATCCGCGAGGTCGTCGCGACGGTCCCGGGGGCGAGCCTCCCGGTCTTCCCCTCGCAGGCCAACATGTTCGCGATCGACCTCGCGAAGACCGAGGTCGCTCCCGACGCACTCCAACGGCATCTCCTCGTGGACCACCGCGTCTTCGTGCGCTCGGGGAGCTATCTCTCGCCCCAGTTCGGCGCGCGCTTCGTCCGCGTTTCCTTCTCGAACCCTCCGTCCGATGTCGAGCGGTTCGTGACGGCATTCCCCTCCGCCGTCGCGCGCCTTCGGCCCCGCCCGGCCGTCTAAGGGCGATCCGGCCGGCCCACCTTCACGTCGACAACGGCGTGGAACCGTCCGGGACCGTACGGCTTCACCTCCCGTGCCTGCGCGCTCCGTACG
The DNA here is from genome assembly GCA_050749685.1 of Thermoplasmata archaeon. Lineage (GTDB taxonomy): Archaea > Thermoplasmatota > Thermoplasmata > Lutacidiplasmatales > UBA184 > Lutacidiplasma. Next base: position 10,556 of record JBOGRS010000018.1, on the reverse strand, counting down.
TCGCCGCCGCAGCACGCGACGTGTCGCTCGACGATCGTCCGCGCCCCATCGACGCCCCCTCGAACGTCGGCGACCAGGTGGACGTGCAACCACCCGCCGGTCGGCCGGAGGAGACGAAGGGCCCTAGGGATCCATGGGAGCGAGGTGGGGAGGTAGCCGAGAAAGACCCGGTCCGCCTCGCCGGACGCGAGCGGGGCGAGGCGGTTGTCGCCCGGGACGATCGTGACGCGCGCGTCGACGCCGTTGAGAGCCACATTCTCCTTCAGGAACCGCACCGCCTCGGGGTTGATCTCGCATGCCAGCACGCGCTCCGCCCTCCCGACGAGGGCGGCGGGGATCGCGAAGTAGCCGATCCCCGCGAACAGGTCGATGACGGTCTCGCCCGGGCGAACGAGGCGGCCGGCCCGCTGGCGTTCGGTCCGGTTGCCGGTAGCGAACATGATCCGGCGCGCGTCGAAACGGAAGCGTAGGCCGTGCTCGACGACCTCGGTCTCGGTCGGACCCTCGACCAGGACCTCGACCGTCGGCCGACGCTCTGGGCCGACGACCGGCCCGGCCTGGCGGAGGACGGTGGTGACTCCGAGCTCGCGCGCGTACGCCTCGCCGATCGTGCGGAAGTGATCGTGGAGCGACGCGGGCAGACGCAACAGGAGGACGCGGCCCATCCGGTGGTAGCCCTGGGGGAGCTGGGCGGCGACCGACGCGCCGGCCACGCGACAAAGGTGGGCGCGCACACGATCGGCCGGCGGGGTGCGTGGGACGATCGACACGGTCCGACGATCACGCCGCCGGCGTGTCGGCCTTCTCGAGGATGACCTCGAGGAACTGCCGCAGGTGGGCGGTCAGGATCGGGTTGTCGGTGAACCCGCAGGCATCGAGCCCGGGCGCCGCGAGGAGCGCGTGCGCCCCGTCGGCGAGAACCTCGGTGGCGAGAAGGTTCTCGCGCGTGATGTGACGGACCCCCTCGGGGACGCGCTGGAGCGGAGCGGTGACGAACGTCACCTGGACGCCCCGCTTGACCGCATGGGCGACCTTCTTGCCGAGCTCGTCGCGAAGTTCGGCGATCTCGGGCGTGGTGAGGATGAACGTCGTCGTCGACCGGTCGAGGAGTTCGCTGATCTTGATGAGGACCTTCGAGCGCCCGCTGAGGAGATAGACGAGCTGGGGTTCCCCGTGCTCGCCCACGATCTGGTGGAGCATCTCGAGCTTCTCGAAGACGTCCTGGATCGAGCCCTTCAGCGTTTCGGCGACCTCGAGAGGGGGCTTGGGACGGTAGAGGATCGGCTTGCCGCCGTTCGGGGTGGCGTAGCCCTTCTGCACGAGGGACTCGAGGACCTTGTAGGCGCTTGTCCGCGGGATGCCGGCCTTCTGCGCCAGCGTGGCGGCGTCGCCCGCGCCCCGGGCGACGAGCGCGATGTACGCGCGCGCCTCGTAGAGCGTGAGTCCCACCTTCCCGAGGATCTCGACCGCCTTGCGGTACTCCTGGGTAACCTCGCTACCGAGGGACGCGGCCACCTCCTCGATCATCCCACGTTGCGGCGAGCCAGGGGTGCGGAAGCTCTTAACCTCGAGGACGGGCGGCGTGACGACCCTACGGGACGGGCTCGGCGAGCTTCAGGAGCGCCTCGGGGCCGAGCAGCGCCTCGACCTCGTCCGGGGTGAGGAGTTTCTCGCGGACGAGCAACTCCTTGACCGGGACCCCCGTAGCTTCGGACCGGTGGATGATCTCGGCGACTTTGAGGTAACCGAAGCGCGGGGTGAGGATCGTCGCGAGGGCGAGGGAGTCGAGGAGGTAGCGCTCCAGGGTCGCGGGACGGGGCGAGATCCCGTCGACACAAGTTCGGGCGAAGACGGGGAGGTAGTTGGAGAGGATCCGCGCCGAAAAGAGGACCTCGAACGCGGCAAGGGGCATCATCACGTTGATCTCGAGCTGGCCCGCCGCCACCGCGAGCGAGGTGGCGAGATCGGCCCCCACGACGTGGAAGGCGACCATATCGAGGCACTCCGCCGCCGACGGATTCACCTTCGCGGGCATGATCGACGACCCCGGCTGGATCTCGGGGAGCCGGATCTCATCGAGGCCTGTTGCCGGCCCGCTCGAGAGCAGACGGAGGTCGTTCGCGATGCGGATGAGCTCGGTGGCGAGCGTCTTCATCCATGCCGCCGCGGCGGAGAGCGGCCAGCGGCTCTGCATCGTTTCGAACGGGTCGCGGGCCGCGGCGAGGGGAAGATGCGTCGATTCGGCGAGATACCCGATCGCGCGCGGGCGGAATCCCGGCGTGGAATTGATCCCGGTTCCGACCGCGCTCCCCCCCAGCGGGAGCTCGGCGAGGGCCCGCTCGACGGGCGGGAGAGTGTCGAGCACGTGGGCGAGCGCCGACGCGTAGGCTGCCAGCTCCGCGCCGAGCGTGACCGGCATCGCGTCCTTGAGGTGGGTGCGCCCGGCCTTGGGGAGGCGCGCGAACTCCTCCCCCTTGCGCCTCAGGCTCACGATGAGGACCTCGGTGGACGTCTTCACGTCGGCGAGCGCGAAGAGCGTGGCCACCTGGGCGGCCGAGGGGTAGGTGTCGTTCGTCGACTGGCCGCGGTTCGCGTGGTCGTTCGGGCTCAGCTCCGCGTAATCGCCCCGGGGGCGACCGAGGACTTCGAGGCCGCGGTTGGCGAGGACCTCGTTGACGTTCATGTGGAAGGAGGTGCCGGCGCCGGCCTGGAAGACATCCACGACGAACTGGTCGTCGAACTTCCCGTCGGCCACCTCGCGTGCCGCGCGGCGCAGCGCGTCCCCCCGACGGGCGTCGAGCGCGCCCAACTCGACGTTCGCATGGGCGCACGCCTCCTTGAGCAGTCCGTAGGCTCGGATGAGGTGGCGCGAGCTGTGGAGCCCGCTCACCGGGAAGTTCTCGGTCGCCCGGAGCGTCTGGATCCCGAAGTAGGCGTTCGCCGGGACCTCCCGCTTCCCGAGCGAGTCCTGCTCGATGCGCGCGTCGCCCATCCCCCCGGCCACCGACGCCGGTGAGAAAACCCTTTAGGTCCCGCGGCGCCCTCGACGGCACGCCGGAGCCGCACAGGCCCCGGCCGGACACCGTGGTCGATCTCGGAGCGCTGGCGAACGATCTGGTCCAGGGGGCCGCGTTCTACCTCCTTCCCCCGCTCCTCTGGCTCTTCCTCTTCCTCCTCGTCTGGCGGGATTCCACCCTCGCGCGTGCGAGCGGATTCGAGCGGCGCGCCTTCTGGTTGCTCGTCCCGGGCTCGCTCCTCGGCGTACTGTCGAACCTGCCCATCTTCCCCTGGAACGGCAACATCCTCGCGGTGAACATCGGCGGCGCGGCGCTCCCCGTCACCCTCTCCCTCGCCCTGCTCGCGCGGCGCTCGCACGACCCACTCGGGGAGATCGTGACCTACCTCGCCGGGCTGAGCGTCGTGAGCGGGGCCATGCTCGCGATCGTCTTCGCGCTTCCTCCGGGGAGGATCGCGGACCTCGCCTACCTCGCCGCGCTCGTCCTCCCTCCCGTGGCGATGCTCGCCGTCGGGCGCGCCCGCACCGCTCCTTCGACCGATCCGGCCACGCTCGGTGGGTACTGGCTCGCGGCCACCTCGGTCGTTCTCGGCCTCACGTTCGCCGCGACGGCCACGGTTCCCGGCGTGGGGATCGTCTCCCAATTCCCGTTCTACTTAGCGGCCCCGGTTGCCGGGGGTCTCCTCGGCGTGGCTCTCCCACGCGTCCTTCACCGTCCCCGCGAAGAGGGACTCTCGCTTGCCTACGCGCTCACGACCCTGGGCGTCCTCCTGGGCGCGGACCTTCTCCGCCAGCCTCCCCTTTATGCTTCGGGGTCGAACGTCTACGCGATCGGCGGCGCCGGGCCCCTCGACCTGGTCTACCTGAGCGGCCTCATCGCGCTCGCGGTCGCGTACCTCGCGCTGCGGGGCGCGCGCCTCGAGCGCTCGCCGCTGGTGCGCGTCGATGCGCCCAGTGCGCCGCGCACCCCGGCCGCCCGGCTCCGCCGCGCGCTCGTGCTCGGGGTCCGGGGCGACGCCCCGAAGTCGCTGCGCGAATCCGCCGGTGCGGCCGAGGAGGCCGCGCACCAGAGCCGGGGTCTCCTGGGGCTGAGCGCCCCCGCCCCGGGAGCCTCACCTTGGGAGGGCCTGCCCGTCCCGAGCTGGGTCGTCGCCGACCAGCGGAACCTCGCGAGCCTGGCCGCGCGCGGTTCGACGGACCCCCAGGACGCCTATCGCGCGTGGCTCGCCGCACGGTGGCTCGTCCGGTTCGGGCGCGATCTCGACCGACGGCGCTTCGCCGCGCTTCGGCGTCGGATCGGCGCCTTCCTCGTCGACCTCGTCATCGTGACGAGCCCCGCCGTGGTCGTGTGGTGCGCGCTCGCCCTCGCGTATCGGTCCGACCCCTCGCAGCTGGCGACGAGCGCCGCCTTCAACGCATCGCTCATCGGCTACTCGGCCGTCGCGCTCCTCTACTTCGCCGGATGGGAGGCGATCTCGGGAACGACCCTCGGAAAGTGGCGGCTCGGCCTCGAGGTTCGTGACCGCGCCCTCCGTCGCCCGACGGCGCTCGCGGTCCTCGTGCGCAACCTACCGAAGCTCGTTCCGCTCACCATCCTCGGGATCGGGACCCCGCTCGTGGTCGCGCTCGCGATCCTCGGTCCGTCCGCCTTGGGGTCGAGCGTGAGCGGGCCGGCCGCCGCGATCGATGCGGCGGTGACCTCGCTCGTGGTCGTCGCGTTCGTCGTGGTGGGCGTCGGGGTGTGCGGGGCGGTGGGCGCCCTCGCGATCACCGCGAGCTCGGAGAGCCAGCGGGTGGGCGATCTGCTCGCGGGAACGTGGGTGGTCGAGCGAGCGACTCCTACGGCGACGCCGTGGGGGTCACCGTCGGCGCCCTCGGGGGCACCGGGACCGTTCGGTTGAGCGCGATCGCGATCGAGGAGACGTTCGCCTCGCGGCCATCGCGGTTGACGAGCCGCTCGGTGTCGATCGTCACGGGACCCACTCCAACCTGGCCCTCGAGGAAGCGACGGCGGACGACCTCCACGACATCGACCGCCTTGCCGATCACGTTCCCCCTCGCCTTCACGACGACCGGATCGGCGCCGCTGTTGAGCTGCGCCACGACCTGGAAGACGTAGGTCATCGTCGGCTTCGTACCGATGTAGACGGTGACTCCGCCCATGCGGCCGTCCGGGACTCGGTCGGCCATCGGACGGAACGAGGCGGCGGTTGTAAAAGCCTTTTTCGTGCCTCGGGCGTATCGGTCGGCCGGGGAGCCGATCGCGCCCCTGTCCGAAAGGCAAAGGTTATGGGGAAAGAGCCGTACGCGCCGCCGTTCGCGCAGGGGTGGCCCAGCTTGGTCAAAGGCGCCAGGTTGAGGTCCTGGTCTCGTAGGAGTTCGTGAGTTCAAATCTCACCCCCTGCACTTCGATTCTTAGGGGGTCCTGTGGTCCCTGACACCCTGCTGTGCATCCGCTGTGGCGAGGAGATCCCCCCGGGGGTCACGGTATGTCCTGCCTGCGCGACCCCGGTCCCCGAGGGAGGCGGCGCGACGGTCCCGGTCATCCAGGACGGAGGATCGGCGACCTCCCCGAAGTCGGGCGCGGCTCCGGTGATCCTGCCCCCCCCCGGAGAGGTCACGAAGCGCGCCCATCGCCTCGCCCAGTGGGGCGAGGCCGCCCAACCTCTGGGCGTCGCCCTCCCCTCGCTCCCGTCCTGGGCCGAGGAGTTCGCGCGGGGCGGCGGCGACCCCGAACCGTGGAACGAGGTCCTGCGCGGGATCGAGCGCCTCGCGCAGAAGAAGGTCGTCCACGCGCTCGAAGAGTGGGAGCACCAGACGAAGAACCGACTCTCCCGGCTCGAGGCGTACTCCGTGGACGGACGTCTGGAGCGCGAGCAGATGGAGGACATTCTGCACGCGGCCCGCACCGGCGAGGTGGGACCCGCGTTGTCCGCCTACCAGCAGGTCGACCGGGTGGTCGCGCTCAAGGAGCGTCACCTCGACCAGGCGCGCGAGGAGCTCGAGCGGCTCGTCTCGATGATGCGGGACATGCAGGCCCTCGGGCTCCCCAGCCCGCAGGACCCCGGAGAGATCGCCGAGGATCTCGAGCGTGAGCTGCGCGGGGGACGTCTCGCCCCCCTCAAGCAGCAGCTGCGCGCGATGCGCACCCAGGCGGTCAACCGCCTCAAGGTCGGGCTCCCCGAATATGTCACCCGCTACGGCGAGTTCCTGCAACGCGAGCGCGCGACCGGCATCCCGGTCGAACTCGAGACCGCCGAACTCGTCCGCGGCGCCCACGAGTTCGCTCGGGGCCACCCGGAGGAGGCGTTGCGCCGCCTTCGGGTCCTCGCCCAGGTGCACGGGAGCGGAGCGAGCCGATCGGTGCGGGTCCGCCCACCGCCGCCCGACACGACGCTTACAGGAGCTTCTCGAAAAGCCTGACGTCCTCGTTCCAGTAGTGCTTGTGAAGGATGCCGCACTCGGTGTACCCGAGCTTCTTGAACAGCTGCGCTGCGGCCGTGAACCGGGAGAGCGCGTCGGCCCAGACCGATGCCGTGTTGCTGTGTCGCGCCCACTCGACGGCCGCGTTCGCGAGCGACGTCGCGATCCCCTGACGACGAGCCTCGGGGTCGACGGCCAGGTGGAGGAGCCGACAGCTTCCCTCCGCGATCTCGCAGCCGATGGCGCCCACCATCTTTCCATCGCGGCGTGCGGCGAAGTAGGTGACGCCCTCCATCCAGCTCGTGAACTCGAGCGGCGTCGGCTCCCACTCCTTCACGAGCTCGGCGGGGAGATCCGGCCGGAACGAGTCCCACACGCGCTTGTACAACGCGCAGATCTGCGGGATGTCCTGGTGGGTGAGGCGCTCGACGACGATCGCCGGGCGCGAGACGTTGCCGGGCTTGGCGGCGGCCGGAACGGCGCGTTCGTCCCCCCGCTCGGAATTTCCTTGCGCCGCCACGCCTCGACCCCGAACCCCCGGAGCGAAGCGAGCATGCCGGTGGGACCAAATGAATCTTGCCCCCGAGCTCGGGGTTCGCCTACGGCGTGTGACGTGACGGAGTGCGCGGGAAGGGCGTCGTGTCCCGGATGTGCTCGCGTCGCACGATCCACCGCACGATGCGCTCGACGCCGAGACCGAAGCCGGCGTGCGGGATGCTCCCGTGGCGTCGCAGGTCGAGATACCACGCGTACTCGAGCGGGTCCGCCCCGATCTCCACGAGGCGTTCGGTGAGCCGCGCGACGTCCGTCTCGCGGGCGCTCGCGCCGATGATCTCCCCGTACCCCTCGGGCGCGAGCACGTCGACGGCCTCCACCGTGCGCTCGTCGGACGGGGTGCGGAGCATGTAGAACGCCTTGAGCTCGCGCGGGAAGTGGGTCAGGAAGATCGGGGACTTCGCCTCGAGCGTCAGCGCGCGTTCCTCGGCCGTGCCCAAGTCGCTGCCCCATCGGACGGGGAATCCCTGCCGGGCGAGGCGGTCGATCGCCTCCGCGTAGGTCATCCGCGGGAACGGCGGAACGATCGCCGTGAGCTCCTCGGGCGCGCGTCCGAGCTGACCGAGCTCCTTCGCGCACGCGTGGGCGAGCTCGGGCAGCACGGAGGCGAGCATCCGCTCGATGAACCCCATGAGCTCCTCGAGACCGCACCAGGCGAGCTCGACCTCGAGGTGGGTGTACTCGGTGAGGTGGCGGGTCGTGCGCGATTTCTCCGCGCGGAAGCTCGGCGTGACCGCGTAGACCCGTTCGTTCGGGAAGAGCATCGCCTCGAGATAGAGCTGGGCGGATTGCGAGAGATATCCCGGGCGCCCGAAGTAGTCGAACTGGAACGCTTCCGCGCCTCCCTCGACCGGGTTCCCGGTCAGGATCGGTGGCGTCACCTCGAGGACGTCCTCCTCCTCGAGGAAACGGCGCAACTGCTTCAGGAGCTCCGCCTTCACCCGGAACGTCGCGACGAGGTCCTGCGACCGGATCACGAGGTGGCGCTTGTCGAGGCGGAACTCCTCCGTTTGCTCCTGGAAGATCGGGAACGGTTCGCCCGGGTGGATGATCGCGAACTCCGTCGCGCGCACTTCCCGCCCCCCGGGAGCACGGCGGTCTTCGGCGACGGTGCCGCGCACGGCGATGGCACCCTCGATCTGGACGTGCTCCGCCCGGTCGAAGAGTTCGGAGCCGATCACGTCGCGCTTCACGGTCACTTGGATGACGCCCGTGCGGTCGCGCAACAGGAGGAAGAGGATCCCCCCGCTCGAGCGGGAGCGGAGCACCCATCCGCGAAGGTGGACGGTGGTGTTGAGCGCATCCGGTCGAAACGCCGCGGCGACGGTGTCGTAGGGCCCCGAGGGAGGGGCTACTGGTACTCCCGCCACTTGTGCCCGCACTTCGTGCACTCGAATATGCGTGTCTCGGGCTCATCCGCCCCGCGCGTTTGACGCAGGACCCAGTAGGCTTCGGGATTCCCGCACTTCGGGCATTCCTCCGCGGCCGTCGGAAGCGTCACGGACTTTTCCTCGATGATCGACATCTCACGGCCGGTCGGCACGGACCGGCCCGTCTCCACGCCCTTGCCCATCGCCACGGTCGTCCCGCACGATCCGCATCGCCATTTGCCCGAGGCCCGGTCCGGGCGCATGAGCCGCTTGCACTTCGGGCAGAACATGGAGGCGCCCCCGAGCGGGCGGAGCGTATTTGACGGTTGGGATGGACGGGCTCGCCGCCCGGGAACGCCGGTGAGATGGAGGGGTTAGGCCCCCCCTTCCGCGGGCGGTCGGCGAGCGAACGCGAGGCGGATCGACCGGCTCGCGCGGGCGGGGAAGGGAAGGCCGGCCGACGTGCCGCGTTCCCGGCCGCTCCTCGTCAGATGACCTGCGCGGCGGTGCCGGCGCTGGACGGCGGCGCGTCGGGGGGGGCGACGGAGAGCGGCAACGGCGACACTTTCGCGCCGGGAACGAACAACCGGCGGATGTGCTCGACCCGCTGCGCGACGTCGGCGCGGGTGCCGATGTCGCGGCGGACGTAGTATGTCCCTCGCACCCGGGGAAGGGCGGCGTCGACCCGCGCGCTCGCTTCGTGGATCGCGCTCGCCTCGCCGACCAGGGCGAGGGTGCGGGACGTCCCCATGCGTACGCGTCCGGGGCCGACCGCTTCGACGGCGCCAAAGTACACGTGGACGCCGAGGTCCGCGATCGCCGGTTCGTCGAGGTCGAGTACCCCCCCGACGCTCGGCGCCGCGCCGTAACCGGGGGGAACGACGTACTTCACCACCGTCGCCCGGCGTCGGAAGTTGAGGAGGTTCGGGTCCACCCGTCCGACGGCCACCCCGAGCAGCAGTTCGGCGAAGTCCCCCGGCTCGTAGAGGGTGAGCGCGTTGAGCGACTCCGGATCGCCGAAGCGGGCATTGAACTCCATCAGGACGGGGCCCTCCTTCGTCAGCATGAACCCTCCGTAGAGGATGCCGCGGTACGGGATCGCCTCCTGGCGGAGGGCTTCGACCGCGGATCCGAGGATCTCGATCGCGCGCTCGCGCTGCGTCCGGGAGAGGAACGGGAGGAGGTGGTCGCGCTGGGAGTAGGAGCCCATCCCCCCGGTGTTCCCTCCCTGGTCCCCCTCGAGGGCCCGCTTGTAGTCCTGGACGGCGGGCATCGGGTAGATTCCCGAGTCCGTCACGAACGCCATCTGGCTGAACTCCTCGCCCTCGATCCGTTCCTCGAGCAGGACCCCGGACGTGCCGGAGGCGAGGAGCTTCTTCGCGTACGACGCGCCCTCCTCCGGGCTGGCGAAATCCGCGCCCTGGACCCAGACCCCCTTCCCCGAGGTGAGCCCGACCGGCTTCACGACGAACGGGACCTTGAACTCGGCGACGCGCGCGTCCACCTCATCGAGATTGGAGATCGCGATGAACCGCGGCGACGCGTCGATCCGGTACTTCTGGAGAAGTTCGCGGCAGAACCGCTTCGACGATTCGATCTGTGCCCCCGCCTTGGAGGGCCCGACCACGGGGACCTCGGCCGACCTCAACGCATCCGCGACCCCAGCGGCGAGGGGCGCCTCCGGACCCACGACCGCGTAGGCGACCCGCTGCGACGTCGCGAACGCGGTCACCGCGGCGGGTTGGGTCGGGTCGATCGGGGCGTGGGCGACGGCGAGACGACCGAGGCCGGGGGAGATGGGGTTGGCCGCCACGACGATCTCGGCGCCGGCCCGGGCGAGCGTCTCGGCGATCGCGTGCTCGCGGGCTCCCCCGCCGACCACCAGGACGCGCATGGGCCAACGGTCGGGACGACCTCGCCGGGAATATAGCGATGTTGCCGGCGTCGTGGGGAAAGGGCCGTCGGACGGGGGCGGGCGCTCGCCTCGCCCGCCATGCTTAAGAAGGGGTCATCGGTGGCCGCGACGGAGATTTCGATGGACGTCCACGTCGTCGAGAAGGAGCACGACACGCTCCGCCTCGAGATCCCCCGCGGGGAAGAGACCCTTCTCATCCCGCTCGTCGAGAGCCTTCAGGCCGAAGAGAAGGTGGTCGAGGCCCGCTACTATCTCGGGCACCCTTTCCTCGACCGAC
>JBOGRS010000017.1:0-32905 GCA_050749685.1 Thermoplasmata archaeon | reverse complement strand
TGCGGACCTCGGAGAGCCGGAAGCGCGCGGGCTGGGTCGCGACGCCGCGGACGACGCGCCGCCGATCGGCGTCGCCGACGAGGTCGGCGAGGACCCGTGCGACGGCCAGATCATCATCCGCGATGTCGAGGGTCCCGGTGGTCGGCACGCTCGCCGGCACGATGGCGGGCCCTTCCTATAGCGACTCCGGTTCCGCCGCCGGCCGGGGCGACGCGGGCGGCCCGCTTTCCCCGAGCCTATATCTACCCACATCGAGAGTGCCCGACGTGGTCCGAAGCGCGTCCGTCTACGAACGGGAGCTCAAGGATCTCCTCCAGGGGGATCCCGACGCCCTTCGGCGCTACGGCCGCACGCTTGCACCGGTGCTGCGCCCGGTGCTCGACGCGCTCGCCCGCTCGCCGTTCCTCGTGGTCCGCGCCGCGGGCTCCCTCGGCTTCGACCTGGTCGCGCTCCGCAACGAGTTCGCCTTCCCGCTCGAGGTCAAGGCATCGTCCAGCGATACGATCCGCTTCTCGTCCGCCAGCGGACGTGCCGCCGAGCAGTTGGAAGCGCATCGCAGGGCCGTCGAGCGCGTCGGCCTCATCGCCCTCTACGCCTACCGTCGGGTCGGCCATCGGGAGGGGGACGCGTGGCGCCTCTACGCCGCGTCGCGCGGGGACGTGCAGGGACGGCTCGGCCTGCTCGGGCGCCGCCTTCCGGCGATCGAATCGACGCGCGAGGGGAACGGCGTTCTCCGCTGGGAGAGCGGACTTCCCTTGTCGCGGTTCTTCGAGCTCGTGTCGTTCATCACCGCGCCGCCGTCCCCCGTCGAGGTGCGGTGAGCGCCCACATCACCTCGACCGGGATCGTTCGGTTCGGCCGCCGGCCGGAAGGGTTGGTCGACCTTCTCGAGGCGGCCGGCCGGATCGCGTTGGAAGGCGTCGGGCGCAAGCCGATCGATCTCCTGGTCGTGGGGAACATGGCGGGGGGCGTCCTCGGCGAGGTGGAGAACCTCGCCCCGCGCCTCGCCGACCGCCTCGGACTCGATTCCGCTTCGGCCTATCGCGTCGAGGCGGCCTCGGCGAGCGGCGCGGCGGCCGCCCACGTCGCGATCGCGTCGATCCTCGCGGGCCCGTCGCGGCGCGCCCTCGTCCTCGCGGGGGAGAAGATGACGGACCGGCCGACCGCCGACGTGGCGAAGGTCCTCGCGCGGACCCTCGCCCCTTCGGAGATCGCCGCCGGCGCGACGATGCCCGCGCTCGCGAGCCTCGTCACGCAGGCCTACCTCACGCGGCACGACCTCGCCCCGACCGCGTTGACCCCGGTCACGGTGCAGGCTCGGGAGAACTCGACGCGCAACCCGAACGCCCAGTTCACGACGCCCGTCCGACCCGACGAGGTCGAGTCGAGCCGACCGGTCGCGCTGCCGCTCCGCCTCCTGCACTGCGCGGCGATCAGCGATGGTGCGGCCGCCGTCGTGGTCGAACGCGGGCGCGGCGCAGCGACTGCGCTCGGCCTCGGTCAGGGGATCGACAACCTGATGTTGGTCGACCGCGCCGACTGGACGAGCTTTCGCGCGACCCGCACGGCGGCCCAGCGTGCGTACGAGATGGCGAGGATGACGCGCAAGGACGTCGCGTTCGCGGAGCTCCACGATGCGTTCGCTCCGTTCGCGTGCATCGACCTCGAGGACATCGGCATCTGTGGTCCGGGCGAGGGGCCCGGCTGGTTCGACCGGGGACTCACCTTACCCGACGGGCGGTTCCCGGTCAATCCGTCCGGCGGGTGCCTCGGCCGCGGCCACCCGGTCGGCGCGTCCGGGCTCGTCCAGATCGCGGAAGTGGCGCGCCAGCTTCGGGGAGAGGCGGGTCCGCTTCAGCTCCCGCGTCGACCCCGTGCGGGGCTCGCCCAGTCGATCGGGGGTCTCGCGTCGCACAACTTCGTCACCATCCTGGGGGACGCGCCAGGGGCGGCATGAGCGACCTCGAGACCGCCCCGCTCCTGCTCGCACGCTGCCCGAACTGCCACGGCCGCTTCCTCCCGCGTCCCGGCCCGTGCCCGAGGTGCGGTTCGGCCGGCATGGTCCCCCACCCGGTCGAGCCCGTCGGGACCGTGAGGGCCGCCACGTCGCTCGAGGCGCCGGCCGCCGGTTGGCCGAGCCCGCATCGTCTCGCCCTGGTCGAGGTCGCGGAGTCCGTCCACCTGCTCGCGGTCATCGACGGCGAGCTTCCGTCCGTCGGGCAGGAGGTCGTGATCCGACGCGACGGCGAGGTCTACCGCGCGTCGCGCGTCGCGTCGGCGTGAGTCCGCGGGACGCGGGGAGGGGGATATTCCGGCCACCGGTCGGTCCCGGCGCCCTTTTGAACCCCCGAGGTGAAATCACCACTGGATTAGCAATCCAGCGCCTTGCCGGGCTGGGCCATCCCCGCGCAGGGACGCCGAGCCATCCTCGGGGTTAAAAGCTTCGGCCCGGCCCCGTCCGCGGGACGGAGCGGGACCCCCGGGTTAAGTAGCGGCGCCATGCTCCCGAGTGCCGGGGGACCGCATGCGGGTCACGAGGGCCGGGGTCGTCGGCGCGGGCACGATGGGAGCGGCGATCGCCGAGGTGCTCGCGTTCAACGGGATCGAGGTCGTCCTGAAGGACGTCGACGCACCGACGGTCGAACGCGGTCTCGCGCGCGTCCGCGGTCTGGTCGACGAGCTCGTGCGCTACCACGCGGGCCGCGCCGACCACGAGGCCGAGAGGATCGAGCAGCTCGGGGTCCACCTCACCGACGACCAGCGCGCCGCGCTGCGGGCCCAGCTCGCCCCGAAGGTCTCCCCGAAGCGCGGCGAGGAGATCGTGGCCCGCGTTCACGGGACCACCGGCCTTGGACCGTTCGCCGAGGTCGACCTGGTCGTCGAGGCCGTCTTCGAGCGGGTCGACGTGAAGCGCCCCGTCCTCGAGGAGTTGGATCGCGTGATCCCCGAGCACGCGGTCCTGGCCTCGAACACGTCCTCGCTCTCCATCAGCCGGCTCGCCCGGGGCCTTCGCCACGGACCGTCCACGCTCGTGGTGCACTTCTTCAATCCGCCCACGACGCTCCCGCTGGTCGAGGTCGCCGGGGGTGTCGACACGCGCGAGGACGTGGTGACCGACGTCATCGATCTCCTTCAGGGAATGCGGAACCACCGTTACCCGCTCGTCCCGATCCGGGTCAAGGAGTCGCCCGCGTTCGTCGTGAACCGGATCCTCCTTCCCGTCCTCAACGAAGCATGCTTCGCCCTCGAGCAGGGGCTCGCTTCGCCCCGGGATATCGACCTCGCGATGAAGACCGGGGCCGGACTTCCGATGGGCCCGTTCGAACTCGCGGACATGATCGGTCTGGACGTCACCCTCGAGGTCGCCGAGACGCTGACGCGGGACTTCGGCGACCCGAAGTACCGGCCGTCGGTGCTCCTCCAGCATCTCGTGGCCGCCGGTCATCTGGGCCGAAAGAGCGGCCGCGGCTTTTACGAGTACACGTGAACCCGGGCCGTCGTCCGCCGGATCGCACGGTCCCCCTCGAGGGTCGGGCATCAGGGAGCGGAACCGCGCGATCGACGCACCTGCGATGAGGCGACCTCCGAAAGCTCGGGGGGCTCGCCCTCGCGTAGGAACCGAGGTGGTCCCGGATCGCGGACGTCCCGCGCGCTTCGATCGCATCGAATCCTCGCCCACCCACGGGATCGCACGCATCCGGACCGTGAGCGCGGGCGCGTTCGCGAGCGCTGCACGGAGAGTCCGCGCCGGCCTCCGTTTCGGCGTCGCCGCGCGCGTCCACGACCATCAAGGTCGCATCCTTCTCGTCCGGATGAACCCCCGGACCGGCCGGACTCGGAAGTGGATCACGCCCGGTGGTGGTGCGGAGCCGGGGGAATCTCCACGTCCGGCGGTCCGACGCGAGATCCGCGATGAGACCGGGGTCGGGGTCCGTGACCTGCGACTTTGGAAGGTCGATCACGAGGTCGTGCGAGGAGAGGCGGGAGGGTCGATCGAAGGGGACTTCTTCCAGTACACCGCCGAGGTTCGACCGGGGACCCTACATCCGATGGTTCCCGAAGAGATCGCCGAGGCCCGATGGTTCCGCCGGCTCCCTCAAGAGATGGAATTCCGCGACGATTGGCTTCGCGCACGGCGCGAGGGAAGGTCGCTCGATGTGCGATCGCCCCCCCACACGCGCCGGCGCTCCACCGGCCTCCTGGGGGATCGGTGGGGCGGACGTATAGCCGGTGCACGCGTGCGGTCACGCCCCACGTGAGTCGTACGGGGTTCCGAGCATGGCGGAGGCCGGCGGGTGGCTATAACCTCGGTCCGCGTGGTGCGTCCCGATGCCTCGATTCCCGTCGGCCGAGTGGGCCGAAGCGTTCCGGATCGCCCTCGAAAGCAACGCGGCCTACGCGGAGGCCGCGCGCGCGTGGGAGGGCGAGATCCTCCTCCTTGTGACGCCGGACGCCGAACACCCCCAGACGTGCGGGGTCCAGCTCGACCTCTTGCACGGGTCGTGTCGCTCCGCCCGTTTCCTGCCCGACGCCACGGGCGCGACCAGCGAGTTCGTGTTCCAGGGCGAACGGAGCAGCTGGGAGCGCATCCTTCGCCCCGAGACGGACCCCGTCAAGGCGATCATGGATGGGACGATTGGGATCAAAGGCAACCTCGCGAAGCTCATGCGCTTCACGCGCGCCGCCAAGGAGCTCGTCGGTACCGCCGCCGCCATCCCCGCAGAACCGTAGGGTCCGGGCCTCGACGATTTCGGCATTCCGGGGCGGTCCGGACCGCATGAGGATCCGGGAACTTCGAAATCGGCCACCGACGGGCGGTTCCGCCCGGGCCGTGAGGCACGGACGATAGCCGCCCTAACCGGTCCTCGTCCGAACCATATGTCGTGCGCCCGAGTGCCGACTCGGCCCTGAATCGCGAAAGCCGTTCTTCTCGAAAACGCGGCGGCTGCGGGCGTTCGTGTCGCGCACGTCGCACGCGAACACGGCGTCGGCGTGTTCCTGGTCGAGTCCGAATCGGACCAACGCCCCCACCGCTTCCGAGCCGAGACCTCGGCCCCAGAGCTCCGGCGCGCCGATGCTGAGATCGATCCGTCGCAGGTCCCTGCCCGGAAACCGTGCGGTCACCTCCGGTAGATTCATCTCCTGCAACCATCCCTCGCCGATGGCCCGACCTTCGAAGTCGATCATGAACATGAACGCGTGCTGCGAGATCCGTCGGTACACTCTCTGGAGCTTGGCCAAGTTCCAGGGCACGGTGTTCCCACTGTCCCACTCTACGAGCACGCGCGGATCCTGATTCCACGTCAAGAGCGTCCGCCAATCCGATTCCGTCATGGGTCGGAGGACCCGGCGCGGTGTGAGCAGGCGAACCTCGTGGCCGCGCAGCGCGTCCATCGTGGGAGCGATCGACCCGGGTGCGATGAGGTTGCTGCCCATCGAGGTTTCGGTCGAACGGCGTATCCTCCGAAGCTTCCCATCGGGAGCCGCCACCCCATCGTGGCGGTGTCGGCGATGGGCCGCGACCGTGCTGCTCACGACGCGTCGGTGCCGCGTGCGCCACGGCGGGACGGGTCGTCGACCCCGCGAAGAACCTCGGCGTGCCCCGTTAGGCCGTCGGGCGAACGGCGTCGGACCGGTTGGCGAGCTCGCGGGGTTTCCCGATGTCGGAGATCGACTTCGGCGGCGCGGGAGGCTTGGGAGGCGGGGGGAAGAGTTGGTGCTTCAGGAACCCGGTGAGCCCGTCCCAGGCGGCTTCGGACCCGGCCATCCGGTAGGACTTCATGTCCCGGGCGAGGAAGAGATGGCCGGCACCGGGCACATCGACGAACTCGACCGTGAGCGATCCATCGGCCGAGGCCTGCGCAAACGGGATCCGGCTGATCGCCGCGAAGCCGTCGTTCCCGCCCGCGATGAACAGGACAGGGACCGCAAGGGAGTCGACCAACGTAGGGGGGCGTACCGGCATCGGGTAGGCCAGGGCGAGGACGCGGACCTTGGCCTCGCGGGCCGCGAGGGCGATCGCCAGCGTTCCGCCGTAGGACGCGCCGAAGATCGCCACCTTCGCGGGGTCCACCATCGGACGCTCGCGCAGCGCGCGCAGACCGTCGGCGTAGAGGCGCAGAAGCTGGTCGACCTTCGGGGAGGTCGTCGGCACCCCGCCGCGGAAGGTGCGGCCCACCCGCATGGCGAGGTGGTGCCGAGGACCGATTCCCTCGGTCTTGGCGGTGTCCGGCACGAGGACCTCGAAGCCCTCGCGCGCGAGCCGGATCGCGGCCTCGGCGAGGGTGGTGGTGATCCCGTAGACGTCCGGCGTGATCAGCACGACCGGGTGGCGAACGAGCTTCGTCGGCGTGAGGACGACCGCCGGGGCCTTCCCGCTCGGGGTCTGGTCCGTGGGGAAGAAGATCCGCTCGCTGCGGTAGGCGGGGAGCGGAGCTCCCGGCGGGACCGTCGAGCCGACCCACGTCTTGTTGAGAAAATCGAGGACGCAGAGCTTGAAGCGCTCCTTCTCGAGGACGATCACGGCCTGGCGCTTCCCGCAGACGTCGCAGACTCCGATGACGCCGCTCCCGAATTCGAGGCCGGGGGTCGAAAGGAGCTCGTCCTGGTCGCGCAGCGAAGGCACGGTCCTCCCCGCGCGCGCCGAGCGGAGGGCGGTTCTTAACCGTTGCCCGACGGCGGGCGGCGGCGGGAGCGTGCGTTCGCGCTCGCCCGTGGCGTCCTCCCCCGCTCCACCCCGAGGCGCGCTCGATCCTGCGGGAACAGGACCGTCGTACCCGAGACCACGAGGCGTCGTCGCAGATCCCGGTCGGCCGTGACCACATGGGCCGCGTGCGCCGTCGCGCTGGCAAGGATGGCGGCGTCGCCCAGACCCTCGGCGGGGAGGATGGGGAAGCGCGCGGCGAAGGCGCGCGCCGCGGTCGCACCCGCCACCGAGCGACGGACGAGCCGGTCGAGCTCGGCGAGGACCGTGGAGGGCACCATGACCCGCGACGGGCCGACCAGCCGCTCCACCTCCGCGATCAGGGGGACCCCGTGCCGGAACGGAAGGAAGAGCGCGTTCACGTCGACCAGGACGATCGGACGGCCGTCGCCCGGGCGGGACGACGGTTCAGGGACGGCGGAGCGTGATCCCGAGCGTCTCGCGATCGTTCTCGTCCCCTCCGCGGCGCTGGCGCAGGATATAGCGCTGGGCCTTCTGGTTCGCGGTCTTCGGGATCTCCTCGACGAATTCGAGGTAGCGCGGCACCATGAAGAAGGGGAGCTCGCGCGCGCAGAACTCGAAGATCTCCCTCGCCGAGGCCCGCGCCCCCGGCTTCAGCTGGACGAACGCCTTGACATCCTCCTCCCCGAGCGGCGAGGGCACGCCCACCACCACCGACTCGAAGACCGCGGGGTGGCGGTTGAGAACGCTCTCGACGTCGTAGGGGGCGAGGTTCTCGCCGCGACGGCGGATGACGTCCTTCTTCCGGTCGATGAAGTAGAAGTATCCGTCGCCATCGCGGGTCACGAAGTCGCCGGTGTGAAACCAGAGGTTCCGCCACGCCTCCACCGTCTTCTCCGGCTTGTCCCAGTACCCGAGGAACATCGTGAACGGAGCGCGGGGGCGCACGACGAGCTCGCCGCGCTCCCCGACGGCGACCGGGCGGTCCTCGTCGTCGACGACCTCGGCCTCGACGAACCCGAGCGGCGTGCCGATCGACCCGACGCGGATCGCGCCAGGGGGGTTCATGAGCGTGGTACAGCCGCACTCGGTCATGCCGTAGAGCTCGATGATCGAGAGTCCGAACCGGGTCTCGAAGAGCGGCCAGACCGTTCGGGAGGTCCCCGCCGTGAGCGCCACGCCGACGCCGTGGCCGCGGTCGGTGGGCTTCTCGGGCTGCTTGAAGAGCACGTTGATCATCGAGATCAGCAGCGAGACGTGCGTCGCCCGGAACGCACGCGCGTGCTCCCAGAAGGCGGAGGCCGTGAAGCGTTCATCGAACGCCGCGGTGAGGTCGTTCGTGAGGGCGGTGAGCGTCGTCATCTCCTGGGCGTTGCAGTGGAACAGGGGAAGCGCCGTGAACAGGACGGATCCGTCCCGAAGCCGGCTCCGTTCGCCGATCTCCCGCGCGGTCGTGAGGCACTTGCGGTGGGGGATGATCGCCCCCTTCGGCGGCCCGGTCGTTCCGCTCGTATAGAGGATCGACGCGGGGTCCTGCGGGTGGACCTCGACCGTCGGCGGGGAGGCGTCCCGCGCGAGGTCGGCCCAGGCGATCGACGGGGCCGCGACTCCGGCGGAGGTGCCGGTCGGGTCGACCACCGCCTCGAACGACGGCGCGGTGGCGGCGCGGTGGGGGGCGTAGACCTCGAGCAGCCGGTGGTCGACGACGAGGCCCTTCGGTCGGCAGTCGGTAAGCTCGTACCGGAGGATCTCGCCCTTGAGGGCGGTGTTCAGCGGGACCAGGACCGCCCCGAGCTTCGCGAGGCCAAACCACAGGTCGAGGAACTCGGGTCCGTTGAACAGGAGCGCGGCGACCCGATCTCCCGAGGCCACGCCGGACTCCGCGAGACCGCTCGCGACGCGGTCGGACCGCCGGTCGAGCTCCGCATAGGAGATGTCACCCCCCGTGAAGCGGAGCGCCGGCCGCTCGCCGTTGCGCTCTGCCTTCGCGCGGACGAGCTGGCCGAGGTGGGCGAACGCTTCGTCGGGCCCTCGCATCGACGCCGGGGAGCGGCCCGGGTCCTTAAACGTTCGGCGGGGCGCCCGCAGGGTCATATGGGCGCGACCTCTCGCCGGGGTCGTGCGACGCTCGAGCGAGCCGTATCGGCCCGACGCTCCGTCGGTCGCCGAACTGGCCGCCGGGGCGGTCGTTGTCGAGGGCGGAGGAGGCCAGGTCCTCCTGCTCCACCACCGCGACGAGGACCGCTGGTGCTTTCCCAAGGGACACGTGGAACCGGGCGAGTCGCTCCGGGCCGCGGCCCGTCGCGAGCTCGAGGAGGAGACGGGGCTTCTCGCCGTCGACCTCGGGGAGGAGATCGCAGAATCCCGATACCGGTTCTACGACCCCCAGCGCCGCGTCAATGTCCTCAAGACGACGATCTACTTCCTCGGCAACGCGGAGAAGGCGCCCGTCCGGCTCGAGGACCTGTTCGACGCCTACCGGTGGGAGGACCTCGACGCGGCCGCCGACCTCGTTCCCTTCGAGGAGGACCGGCGCGTCCTTCGTGCCGTGAAGCGCGTCTAACGTCGCACTGCGAGAGGGGCCACGCTGCCCGCGACCCCGGGTCGCGCGAAGCGAAGAAAGGGAGAAAGGGTTGGTTCCCTCGATCGGGGCGGAGCTTCGTTCCACCTATCGCGGAGGGAGCGTCGGGGACGACGGTCCCGACCCGGGGGTCGGGGGGTTCCCGGGCGACGTTCCGAGGGCCGCCCCGGGAGGCGGGAGACCGCTCGTCGGGACCTGCCCGTAGCTGCCCGGAAGGCCCTTCGCCAAACGCCGAGCCGCCCACGCGCGATACTCGACGACCGCGACCGTGCCGATGATCGCGATCGCGATGAGGCCCACCACGAGGACGCCGAGGACGGCGCCGTGGACGATCCCTCCCGCGGCCGGCGAGCTCGGGCAGCCGCGGTTGAGGCAGTTCGACGCCTGCTGCGCCTGGGCGACGCCCTCCGGCTGGCCCTGGACCTCCGTCGGGGAGGTTCCGGTCGCCGCCGGTTGAGCGCCGGTCGAGGCGCCGATCATCGGGCCGAGGCTCGAGTCGCTCGAGGCGAAGTCGGTCGCCGACGCGGCGATATGCACCCGGTGGTGCAGCGCGTCCAACGCAAAGTCGACCTTGGCCGTCGCGGCGCTCTGCATCCCGAGCGACTCGCTCTCGTAGGCCATGTGGTTCCCGCCGAACATGTCGAAGTCGTGCGGGACCAGGATAACGCCCTCGTGGTCGTCGAACGGACCGACGAGGGTGAGGCTGATCGCCGGCACGGTTAGGCCGTTCCTCAGCGTGACGTTGCCCCAGTCGTGGCCGAAGAGAGCCACGGTGCCGTTCCCGTGGACCGCGCCGGACGGGTTCCCCGATAGGTTGAGGGTGCCGCCCAAGTATCCGGTCCGCTGGGCCGACCAGTTGATCGCCCAACCTCCCTGTGCCGTGAACGGCGCCGAGGAATTCCACGACAGGCCGCGCTGGGCGTTCCACGGAACGAGCCCGAGGGAGGGGCCGAACGCGACCGACGCCTGGGAGTGACCCGTGACGCGGAGCGCGTACGCGGTGGATCGGGTGAGGTTGCCGTGCGTGGCGCGGAAGACGAACGACTCGTTGAGCGAGCTCGCTCCCTGCGACGACGCGTCGACGATCCCGATGGCGGCCGATGCCGTGCCGTTCTCGTAGACGGTTGCATTGTAGGTAAGGTTCGCGAACCCCGCATCATGCTCGTGCGCGACGAGGCTGAGGTTCCCGAAGATCATCGGGGACGCACAGCTCGGGCTGCAGAACTGGGTATAGAGATAGGCGCCCATCGTCCGCTCCGCCTCGAGCATGACGGTCGTGGGGCTCGTGTTCGTCGCGGTGAAGATGACCTGCCATCCGTAGAACGCGTGCGAGGTGTACGTTCCGTTCGGCACGGTCACGGAATGGTTGGCCCAGTTCTCGGCGCCGTACGCCCATTGCTGGGGGGCCCCGCCCGCGGGCAGGACCGGGGCGGCCGACGCGGAGGGCGCCACGGCCGGCACCACGAGCGCGACCAAGAGGGCCGCGCCGATCGCCACCACGAGCTTCATCGTTCGTCCCGTTCTCTCCATGTTAGGTGGTTCCTGGGGCGGTTCCGTCCGCCTTCCCAGCCGCCGCACCCTCTTCGTGGACCATAAGCGGTTGTTCCGACCGACCCGCCCTGCCTTGGACGGTGTGCTAGATCGTAGCAAGAGCTCAGGCGAGCTCGCCGGCCTTGAGGAGCGGTGTCCCGTCGACCTCGACGTCCGCGCCGTCGATCAAGGCCCACGACGAGAACGGGGAGGCGTTGGAACCTCCGAGGAACGAGTTCCCTCCGACGGTGAGCGTGATGGCGCCGCGGGCAAGGTCTTCGACCATCGGCGCGTTGCGGACCTTCGGGTTGATCCCGATGGTGAGGGTCCCGGGGCGATCGGCACCCTTGCCGGCCGCGCGGAACGGCGTCTCGAAGAGGTCGGAACCGGCCCCGTACGACCACGAGGTGAGGCGACCCTTCGCGAACGTCCACGTCACGTCGCGCGTGACGCCGCGGTCGAAATAGCCGGCCCGGTTCCCGACGAGCGTTCCGTCCGCCGTGCGGCCGTCCAAGGCGACATTGACCGACCCTCCGGGGATGTTGATGAGCGAGCCATAGCGATTGGCCCGCTCGCCCTTGTCCGGGACCCGCGCGCACTGGCGGCGCGCCGCACGGCCCCCGAGCCGGAGGGTGAGGTCCGTGCCGTTCCCATGGCGGAGGGTGAGCGATTCCCCCTGCTCGACCGCTCGGGCCACCCGTTCCGCGTCGCGGGCGAGGGCCTTCGGATCGACGAGGCTCGCGTCGGCGACTTCGCGACGCCAAGCGTTCTCGTTGGCTCCGTAGAGCCGGGCCAGCGATGGGGAGGGCCGAGCGACCTCCATGCGCGCCCCCCGGACACCGGCCTTCGCCGCGAGGTCGTACCACGCCTCGTTGTAGGCGAGCAGGCGGTCGACCGTTTCCGGCGGGAGCGCGGCGAGTCGCGCGCGGTCGGCGGGACCCCAGAAGTAGATGTAGACGTCGGACTTCGAGAGCGCCGCCCACTCGTGCTTGCCCGGTTTCCCGAGGATCTTGGCCTCCCCGGCGCCGACCGACTGCCAGTAGGCGTTCTCGTCCTCGTAGATGACGAGAGGACGGGCTCCGAGCCGACGGGACTCGCGCGCCATCGCAGCGGCCCACGGGAGGGTGTGGCTCCAGGTTTCGATGAGGACACGCTCGCCCTTCTCGACGCCGAGGCTGCGGCCGAGGACCGAACGCGCGACGCGAGCCTCGATCGGAAGTTCGGATCGACCCGGCGGCATGGTGTGTCCAGCCGGTGCGACTACTTGAGCCCCCTCCTAGGTCCGTATCGATCGGGCGGCCTAGAGACCGGGCTCGACGCCGTGGGTCCGCGCCGGTCCGAGGTCGTGGGGTCGCTCGCGGCGGCGCAGCTCGACGGCGAGCGCCTCCCCCATCGCCGTCAGCCGATAGACCCTCAAGCGCTTCGGCCGTCCCCGCACGTGGCGAACGTCCTGGACGAGGACGCCGCCCAGCACCAACCGCCGCAGGATGTTCGAGAGCGGGCTCTGACCGACCCGGAGCGCCGCGGCCATCCCCGCCTGGGTGAAGGCGGGGGTCGCGACCTCGTCATCGTAGAGGCGTCCCTGCGAGGCGATGTGGATCACGACACGCTGGGAGAGCTTGAGGCGCTCGCGTTGCAACAGCTCCGCGGTGGTGACGGCGGCCATCGGACGGAGCGTGGCGTCGGAGGTGGCGCCCCGCCGGACGGCGCTCCCCGGCCCCGGTCCGTCCGCGGAGTCCGGGGGGACATCCTCCGGAGGTGGGCGAAAGTAGACCCTTTCATGGAGGCCCGCCGCGGCCAGGAGGACGGCCCACCGGACGCTACGTGGGGCCGGGGCGTGGCGGAACGGAGAACGGACGACCATCGCCCGTCGCGCCCCCGTCGTTCGCTCGCGGCTACGGGCGTTCCTCGGGGCCACGCGGGTCTTCCTCCCAGAGCTGGCGGACCAGCTCGTTCGCCTCGCGCTGGAGCCGGCGCCCGTTTAACGCGTAGCCGACGCCCAGGGTCGCCACCGTCGCGACGACGGCCGTGGCGACCACCAGGGTCAGGCTCGAGACGGGGAGACCTCCGAGCGTCGCGTTGCTCCGGGAGTCCGGGGAGGATAATACGGTCACCGCGGCGAGGTCCCGCTCTACGAGGGTGCCCCGGGCGTCGCGGATCGTGACCGTGGGCGTGAACGTTCCGGCGGAGGGGTAGGTGTGATCGACGGGCGCGCTCGCCGACGCCGTGAGGGTCGTGCCGTCGCCGAAGGACCAGGTGACCGTGTAGGGCGCGACGCCGCCCCCGATCAGGGCGGCGAACGCGTCCGAAAACGGCGCGTCCCCTCGCACGCTCGCCTCGGAGAAGGCGACGGTCAGGGGGGCCACGGCCAGCACCTGGACGAGCGCCGTCGCGACGCTGGCCTGCCCGTTCGCATCGACCACCGTCGCGTTGACCGTGTAGTTCCCGGGGAGGGTGAACTGCTCGCGGATCGGCCACGGCGTGCCCAACCAAGCGGCGTCCTGCTCGCACGCTCCGCTCGACGCCGCTGGACAGAAGGTGAGGTTGTACGGAGTGGACCCGCCGGAGGCGGTCACGGTGATGTTGGCCTGAAGTGGAGCGTAACCCAGCGTGCGGTCGACGGAGAGCACCACCTTCGGTGCGGTCGTTCCGGTCGCCGCGGCCCCGGTTCCCGACGCGCGAAGGCCCGACGACCTCGGCTCCGCGGCGCCCGAGAGGCCCGCGGCGATCGCCGGAAGGAAGAGCACGAGGACGACGGCGAAGGCGACGAGGGCGGTGCCGGTCCTAACGCTCGCCCGCCGACGGGAGGGGGGTCGGTCCACGGTCCTCATCGGCCCTTTCACCCCGACCCCCTTAAAGAACCTCGCGTGCGTTTATTGGGGGGGGGTCGGCCTCATCTCGGCGGGGATGAAACGGTCGTCGGGAGCGACGGCATCCGAAATCGGGCTCTCGGGACGATCGCCCGCGCTTCGGGGTAGCCGGCGTCCGCGTGGCGAACGACCCCGATCCCCGGGTCCCCGTTGAGGACGCGGGCGACCTTGCGGTCGGCGCTCGGGGTCCCGTCGGCCACGAGAACGAGACCGGCGTGGATCGAGTTGCCGATGCCCACGCCGCCCCCATGATGGACGGAGACCCACGACGCGCCTCCCGCCACGTTGAGGAGGGCGTTCAGGATCGGCCAGTCGGCGATCGCGTCCGACCCGTCGCGCATCGCCTCGGTCTCGCGGAAGGGGCTCGCGACGCTCCCGGTGTCGTGGTGGTCACGACCGATCGCGATGGGGGCGTGGAGGGCCCCGGAGGCGACGAGATCGTTCACGAGGTGGCCGAACCGCTCGCGGTCGCCGTAACCCATGTAGCAGATCCGGGCCGGGAGCCCCTGAAAGCGGACCTTCTCACCCGCGAGACGGATCCAGCGACACAGGCCGACCTCGCTCGCGAACTCCTTGAGGATCATCGCATCGATCGTCCGGATATCGTCCGGTTCGCCGCTCAGGGCGACCCAGCGGAAGGGTCCGCTGCCGACGGCGAAGAGCGGGCGGATGTACCGCGGAACGTAGCCCGGGATATCGAACGCCCTCTCGACGCCCGACTCCTTCGCCTGGGTGCGGAAGTTGTTGCAGTAATCGAAGGCGTGCGCGCCGCGGTCGATCATCGTCAGGATCGCCCGGGCCTCGTCGGCGAGGCTCGCGCGGACGTCGCCCAGGTATCGGGCGAGGTCGGCCGATCGGGCGGCGGCCGCGGTCTCCGTGGTAAAGTGCCGCGGGATGTAGCCCACCCGAAGGTCATGCGCGGCCGTCTGGTCCGAGACGATGTCCGGGGTGATCCCTCGACGGACGAGCTCGGGGTAGACGTCGGCGGCGTTCGCGCACAACCCGATCGAGAGGGGGGCACGCGCGGCGGTCGCGGCGCGCACCTTCGCGAGCGCCTCGTCCAGATCCTTCGCCTCCGCGTCGAGATAGCCCATGCGCCGGCGCCGCTCGAGCGCTTTCGGGTCGACGTCGACGAAGACGCCGGCCCCGCCGAGCATCGTGACCGCGAGAGGCTGCGCCCCGCCCATCTCCCCGAGCCCGCTCGTGAGCGTCCAGCGACCGGCGAGGTCGTGGGCTCCGAACTCGAGGCGCGCGAGCGAGGCCAAGGTCTCGTAGGTGCCCTGGAGGATCCCCTGCGTCCCGATGTAGATCCAGGAACCGGCGGTCATCTGCCCATACATCGTAAGCCCCCGCGCTTCGAGGTCCCAGAAGACCTCGTCCGTGGCCCAGCGGGGGACGATCATCGCGTTCACGATGAGGACGCGGGGCGCCTCGGCGTGGGTGGGGAAGACGCCCACGGGGCGACCCGACTGCACGAGGAGCGTCTCCTCGTCCGAGAGGTCGCGTAAGGCCCCGACGATCTGACGGTAGGCCCTCCAGTCACGGGCCGCCTTGCCGCGGCCGCCGTACACGATCAGATGGAGCGGGTCGCGCGCCACGTCCGGGTCGAGATTGTTCATCAAGAGGCGAAGGGCGGCCTCCTGAGCCCAGCCCCGGCACGATCGCTCGCTCCCTCGGGGAGCGTGGATTCCTTCGACCGGGATCTCGTCGGTGGGGGCCACGCGCGCCCGACGGCGGCGTTAGGTAAGAAGCTTCGGCACCCCGGGACTCGTCCCGCACCGTCGCCGATCCCCGACGGAAGCCCCTAAATCCGCGGGCGACGCTCCGGAGATCCCGAGGGTGCCGCTATAGCTCAGCAGGTAGAGCGGCTGATTTGTAATCAGCAGGTCGAGAGTTCGATTCTCTCTAGCGGCTCGGCGGCCCGTCTACGCGACGGAAGGTCCCCGACGGCCCCGTCCGTTGCGTCCACCCCGCGACGACCGATGCGGTCGCCGCTCGGGCCGGCCGTGAGGGGATCCGGCGCCCGGGCGACGGATCCACGTGCCGGCGATCACCCACGGTGGCTCGGGACCGATCGGGTCCATCGCCTCCGAGCGGAACCTCTCGACCGCCCGCTCGTCGACGTCGACGCCGAGTCCGGGCGCGCGGGGGATCTTGAACTCGCCGTTCTCGACGGCGTAGCCCCGCACGAGCGACCTCTTCCAGTCCGGCCAGCTCGCCTCGAAGCTCTCTTGAAGGAAGAACGTCGGGAGGGTCGCGTCCATCTGGAGGGTGGCCGCGGTCTGGACGGGGCCGAAGGCGTTGTGGTAGGCGACCGGGGCGCCGAACGCCGCCGCGACGCTCGCGATCTGCCGACCGTAGGTGAACCCGCCCGAATTCGTGATGTCCGGTTGCAGGATATCGACGAGCCCCCGCTCGAGGAAGCTTTGGAAGTCCGACGGGGTGAGAAGGCGCTCCCCGAGCGCGACCGGGGTGCGGACCCGCCGGCGGAACTCGGCGAGCGCATCGCACAGCTCGGGATGGACCGGCTCCTCCATGAACCTCGGTCCGTAGCGATCGAGCTCGCGTCCGGCGCGGACCGCCGCCTCGGGAAGGAAACGACCGTGGTATTCGATGAGCAGGTCGACCTCGGGTCCGACTTGGTCGCGCACCGCCCCCACCCTCGCCGACGCCAGGGCGAGCCCCTCGGGGGAGAGGGTCGAGAACTGGTCCCCGAACGGGTCGAACTTGAGGGCGCGGAAGCCCTGGCCGACCATCGAGCGCGCCTTGGCGGCGAACTCGTCCGGCGTGATGCAATCGGAGTACCACCCGTTCGAGTAGGCGCGGACCCGATCGCGGCGGGCCCCGCCCAATAGGTCGGCGACCGGGGCGCCGATCTCCCGCCCCAGGAGGTCATGGCAGGCGATGTCGACGGCGCTGAGGGCGCTCGTGGCTTCCATCGACCGGGAGAGGTAGAAGGAGTAACGGCGGAATTCGTCGAACGCCCGCGCAAGGTCGGTCACCTCACGCCCTTCGTAGAACCTCGCGACCTCGCGAACGCTCTCGAAGACCGGTCGGGTCATGAGGGTGGTCGGCGCCTCGCCCCATCCGGTCGCCCCGCTGTCGGTCGTGACGCGGACGAGGACGACGGTCGAGCTCCACGGGGAGGAGAGTTCATCGGCGGGGGCACAGACCTCGATCGGCTCGACGGAGCGGATGCGCACGGTTCCTCACGTCCACGACGAACGGGACCGTGCCCTTCCGTCGCTTGGGCCGCGCATCGATGTCGAGGTAATGACCGTTTCCGTTGGCTCGAGCGATCGCGCCGAGACGGGCGAATCGGACCCTCCGCCCGCCTTTGCGGCCGCGCGGTCCGCGGACGGTCCGTGCGCTGGGCGACCTATGGGGCCGGGCGGGCGACCATCTCGAGGGCGCGGCGTACGTGGGGCCCCGGAAGCGGTGTCGAGATGACCTCCTCGATCCGGCCGTCCGGCGCAAGGAGGAAGGTGACGCGCCGGGCGTAGCCGAACGCTCCCAGTACCCCGTACTGGCGGGAGATGGTGCGTTCGGAGTCGGAGACCAGCGGGAACGGAAGGTGACACGACTCGGCGAATCCTTGGAGGTCGTTCGTGGTGTCGACGCTCACCCCGACGACCTCGGTGCCGCGTTCCTGGAAGGTCGGGTAGGCGCGGGCGAACTCGGTCGACTCCCGCGTGCACCCGTACGTTCCCGCCTTCGGATAGAAGTAGAGGACGACGCGTTTCCCGCGGAGGCTCGAAAGACGAAGGCGCCCGCCATGGGTGGCGGCGTCGAAGTCCGGGGCCGCGTCGCCGACCGCGAGCATCGACCTAGGGAACGCCCGCGGCGGTATTTGTAGACCCGCCGACCGTTCCCGCCCATCGGGCCCACTCTTCCTCGGTCAGCTCCGGCACCTGCTCGAGATGGGTGTAGGACGCGAGAAGGTCCGGTGCTGCGAGAGGAACCGCGACCGTCGCGACCACCGGCCACCGGAGCGCCACCTGGAGCCCGGCCTGCGCGAGGGTTCGCCCATGCGCGGCGGTGAGGAAACCGAGCTGCGTGACCCCGTCGAAGCGACGGTGCAGCTCGTCGATCGCCGCGACCCTCGGGGGACCGTGGAAGCGCAGGGGACCGTCGCGCAGGAGGCTCCCGTCCAGCCGTCCGTCGGCGAACGGGTCGTGCACGACCACGCATGCGCCCCGGCCCTGGAGCCATCCGAGATGTTCGGTGAGGGCGCTCGGGTCGAGGAGGTTGAACGGGAGGTCGAGCACGCGGGCGCCGGCCTCGACCGCCGCTCGCACCCCCGCTCGCGCCGACGCGCTGTCGCGCCACCCCACCCCCCAGGCTCCGACCTTGCCGTCGATGCGCGCGCGCTCGAGACGGACGACCACCTCGGAGGTGCGCGAGAGATCGGGTCCGGGGTCGACGATCATCGCGACGTGTCGCGCCCCCGGGAGAAGGTGGTCGGGGGGGTCCGCCCGTCCCGGGGGTGGCGGTCCGGCGTCGGGGACGGCGGCGTCGCGAGGCACCGATCCTACGGGATGGTCGACCGGAAAGAGGATCGTCGGCCGGTCGACGGGCGACGGGAACGCCTCGGCGAGCGCGAGACGGGCGGTGTCGTGGTCCGAAGCCCACGTCGCGTCGACGACGTCGACGCCCAACGACCGGGCGCGTCGCAGGTCCGCCGCGATCGTCGCGTGGGAGGCCGGCGCGAGGGATCCGTCCAGGGCGACCGCGATCTCACCGACGCTTCGATGGAGGGGAAGGAAGGCACGCTGGCGCACGGCCGGGCGATGGGGTCGGGACGCATAAGCGGGTCGTGGTCGCCGGCGCGCTACCGGTAGCGAACGGAACGCGCGTAGGCGATCGCGCCCACGCCCACGACCAGCGCCTCGACCCCCGCATCTTCGGCCGCGTGGCTCTCGAGGGGAAGTTTCCCCCGCCGATACACGTCGGCGACCCACGACCTCAGTACCCGGCTTCCTCGTCCCTGACGCCGGAACCCGGCGACGGTCTCCACGGCGACGCTGGCCGCCCGCGCGTGCTCTCGAACGGTCCACGCCCAGCTCACGGGCCGCCCCTCCACCATGTCGACGAAGTGGCCCCCGTGGCGCGTTACGCCGGGCGGACCCTCGGGGGCGTCGCCTCCCGGGAAGAAGCTGTGCACGAGGGTGACGATCCCGTTCGGCGAGCGTCCGCCGAAGACCGCGTCGAGCCCCTGTCCTTCGAAGAGGTCGCCGGGGGGCGAGCGGGCGATACGGCGGCCGACGTCCTCCGGTAGGCCCCGCGCGGGGTAGACGGTGTATCCGTTCGCGTGGCGCACTACACACAGGCGAGGAAGGTCGGCGGGGTCCGACCACCGGGCCGACGCGATGCATCCGGCCGCATCGATCCCGAATTCGAGCAGGGTCGCGACCCGCACCAGCTCCGGAGCGGCGATCGGTAGGGTCGAAGCCTCCGGGGGCATCGGCCCCGGGAGACCGAGAGGGTTTAACCCTCCTTCCGCTCGGCCGTTGCGGAGGCCCGCGTGCAGGCGAAACCGGACGGTCGCCCGCTCACCGAGCGGATGCGTCCGGCCACCCTGGACGGGGTCGTCGGGAATCCGCGGGCGGTCGTCGAACTGCGACGCTGGGCCAATGTGTGGGCGACGTCGACGAGCCCACCGCGTCTGCGGGCCGCGCTCCTCGAGGGACCGCCCGGGGTCGGCAAGACCACGGCCGCGCTCGCGCTCGCGAACGAGATGGGCTGGACGGTCGTCGAGATGAATGCGTCCGAGGCACGGAACCAGTCGGCGATCGAGCAGGTGGCCGGGAGGGCGGCCCTGACGCACACGCTCGGGACGAGCGGAACGTACCGCGGCCCGGCGGCCGGAGGCCGAACGCTCATCCTGCTCGACGAGGCGGACTGCCTGACCGGCCGCGCGAGCGACGAGGCCACCCCCCGTCCCGCCGTCGGCAACTTGCGGGAATTCCTGAGGACGCGCTACCGGACCGTCGACGCGCTCGCGACAGCATGGGGACTGGGCCGTTCCGGCGCGCCACCGGCGTTCGCCCGGTGGGAGGCGGTTCCCGCGACGGCCGGCCGGGGCGCGTGGACCCGGCTCGCGCCCGCGCAGCGGGACGTGGGCGACTGGAAGGGCGCGACCCAACGACGGGACCCGAGCGACCGCGGCGGGTTGGGGGCGATCAGCCGGCTCGTCCGCGACACGCGACAGCCCATCGTCCTGACCGTGAACGACGAACGACCGCTCACGCGCTACTCCCCGATCTTCCGCTCGGGGGTCGCGCGCGTGCGGTTCTTCCCCGTACGCGCGACGGAGATGAAGGCGCTCCTTCGGCGTATCGTCGTCCAGGAGGGGTACGCCATCGGCGCGCCCGCGCTTGAGGCGATCCTTCGGAGGAGCGCGGGCGATGTCCGCGGGGCGGTCAATGATCTCGAGGCGATCGCCCCGCTCCCGCCGGGCGTCGACCAGGTGACGCTCCTCGGCGGACGGGACGTGGGATCCAACTTCTACGACCTCGTGGGGGATGTCCTCGCCACCCCGCGGTTCTACCGGGCGGTGGAGATCCGGGACCGACTCGACGCGACGCCGGACGACCTACTCCCGTGGATCGAGGAGAACCTTCCGCGCTTCGGACGGGAGGCGGGAGCGCGCGCCGAAGCGTTCGGGTGGCTCGCCCGTGCCGAGCTCGACCTTGCCCGAGCGCGACGCTTCCGCGTCTACGCGCTGTGGAGCTTCGCGAGCGAGCTCATGACCGGGGGCGTAAGTCTCGCCCTGGGACCGGCGGAGCGTCGGGGCGCGTCGGAGGTCGCCTTCCCGCAGTTCCTCGGCGAGATGGGCCGGTCGAGGATGCTGCGCGCCACGCGCACCTCGATCCTCGACAAGGTCGGCGAGGGGGCGCACCTCTCGCGCCGCAAGGGTGTGGAGGCGTTCCTACCCTTGCTGGAGGCGATCTTTGCCCCGCCGCGCACGCGTACGGGAGCGCCCCTCCTATCGCTAAGGCGTCGGCTCGCCCGCGAGTTGCGACTGACCGCGGAGGAAGTCGCCTTCCTGATGGACCGCGAGGTCGAGTCGAGCGACGTGCGATCGATCCTTCCCGCGGCCGACGAGTCGGCCCCTTCGGGGGAGGCGGCCGGGGAGGAGGTCGGGGCGAGCGGGGCGCCGGCGACCCTGGCGCCGGCCGATCCGCCGCCGGCGGCGACGGCCCCCGCGACGAAACGTAAGGTCCAGCGACGCTTGGGCGAGTTCTAGGCGCGTTACTCGAATCGGCCCACGCTCGGACCCTGGTCGGACGCGGAGGTCCGGTCGAACCTCGAGCCCTGGGAGGTCTTCCCCGACATCGCGGCCATCTTCATCGCGATGGGGCGATTCTTGAGGCCGACCCGGGTGAACCCGGCACCGAGGAAGCCGGCGGCCGTCGCCTGGAGGGAGATGTTGGCGACGCCGACGCTGTTGAGCGTGCCGATGGGCGAGAGCACGGGAAGCGCCGGGGCGACGAGGACCGGGATGGCGGGCGGTACGGGAGGCGGCGGAGGAGGTGAGGCGCCGGGCGTCTCGGGCGCCGGCGTGACCTCGATGTTGAGCTGGGCGAGCGGGAAGGATTGGGTCACCGTCGTCGTGTTGGACGACGGGCGGTAGAACGCCCACGTGTAGTAGCCCGAGACCGTCCCGCTCCCGCCCCCGCGGCACGCCACGGTCACGCAGGCATCCACCGGGACGAGCGCGTAGGGCGGACCGGCGGCGATCACGTTGAACTGCGCGGTCCATACGTCGCCGAGGTACATCGCGTTGCTCGACGCCTGGGTGCTCCAGTTCCAGCCGAACATGGTCGCCCCGCCCAGGTCACGGACGGTCGGGACCGTCGGGCACGTCTTCGAGAAGGTGCCGTTCGCGTGCTCGCACGCCGCGGACCACTGGGGGTTGGGGGCCACCCGGATGCTGCCGAACGGAACGAAGCTGAACAAGGATTGGTTCGTCGCGTTGGCGACGAGGGTCTTGTAGATCGGACCGAAGCTGATCTGGGTGAGCGCGGCCAGGAGCGTCGGATTGACCGTGTTCGGCCGATCGTACGGTCCGTGGGGAACGTACTCGAGGGTGCCGGAGCGTCCGTCGGGACACGTGAACCATGACGGCCCGGCCCAGCTCCCCCCGGTCGCGGCGGTGAGGTCGCATCCGGCGAGCAGCACATGGTTGACGTTCTGCCGGACGATGGCGCCGCCCGGACCTCCCCCGGTATGACCCGACGGCCAGCCCGCCGAGTACGGGTCGGTGGGCGTGGTCCAGACGTCGACGATGTCGACCGTGCAGACGCGACCGACCGAGTCGGTGCAGGTGGGGGAGTTGTGGGCGAGCGCGGCGATCGAATCCCGCGGGTTGCCGTCCTGGCTCTTCACCCATCCTTCGCAGTTCGGGCTTTCGCCGATCGCGAAGTTGAACGCGGGCTCGCACGTCCAACCGTCCGGCTGGCTGCCGCCGCAGCACGAGTCGAACGGGCTCACGGCGTAGTTCTCCACGTACGCCGGGTCACGCGGCGCCGTCGACCCGATGAGGACCACGACGTGGTGCGTGTTCTCGGACCAGTCGAGCTGGCTGCCGATGATCGCCCCGTAGAGCGCGGTGATGCTCGGCGAGTGCAGGAAGTTGTCGTCGAGTCCGATGATCCCCGAGTACCCGCCGCTGAACACGATGTCCTTGAGCGTGGACGTCACCGCCGAGCCGAACGCGGATGCCGGGACGAATTCCTGGACATCGACGTGGTACTTGGACGAATCGCCACAATCGTTCCAGTCCCCACAGTCGGTCCCGAAGAAGTCGACGAGCGCGAACGAGACCTTCGAGTGGGGGTTCTCCCGCTGGATCGCCGACGCGATCTCGCCCGCGTTGTCCTCGAAGAACGGGACCGCGTTCGACTCCTCGCAGGGGAGTCCCATCCCCGAACCGGAGTCGGCGCATTTGTCCGTGCCGGGATAGCCGAAGTAGTGCCAGTACGAGCCGTCGTAGGCCGTGGTCTCCACGACGAACGCCACCTGCACGTTGGGCCATGCCGCGACTGGCGAACCTCCGGCGATCGCACTGAGCGTGACGCGCGCGGTCCCGACGCCCGCCGAACAGCTGCTCGCGTCGAGCGCACAGATCTGGTTGGGATTCGTGGCGATCGAGAGGGAGAGGCCGTCCTGCGTGGAGGGGAGGGTGATCCCCGGAGGCGCCGAGGACACGGTCGAAGGACCGAGCGCCCCGGCGGGCGGCCCGGCGAGGGGGAGCGTGCCGAGCGTCGCGCCGAGCGGGGAACGAACTTCCGGGAGGCTCATGCCGGCGAGGACCATCGCGACGAGGCTCGCGAAAAGGAGACTTAGGGTGAGGGCGTGGCTCCACCGTAGGTCGTGCCCCCGCCGACCGCCCGAAGGATCCCGAGCGGCGACCGAGCCGGCACCTGCCCCCTCGGGGAGAACGCCCGTCGCTCCCGACATGCTCGTGCGACCGAGAGAGCGACGGAGCATACCCTTTGTGGATGGATAGTCCTCGGCCCACCGCCCTCGCGCACCCGTCGGGCGGTCGCGGCGCGACCCGAACGCGCCGGACGTCACGCGGTTCCGGCGATCTCGTGGGCCCCGGAACAGCGGTCGCATACCGCGTGGTCGGTCGTGAGGCTCGTCAGGCCTTCGCACGTCCGGCACAGCGCGCCATGGCACACGGAGCACTCCCCGACCGAGCTCGTGAGCCGGCCGCCGCAGTTCGTACACCGACCCGGGGTCGGGAGGTGCGGCCGTCGCGCCGAGCTCCGCGCCGGTTCGCCCGCCCGTTCGACGGGGTAGAGCTCGCCCAGGAGGTGGGCGAACTCCTGGGGAAGCTGGGCGCGATCGAGCCAGGCATCGGAGGGATCCGGCGGGGCCGTCGGAAGGCTCCGCTCCATCCTTCGGAGAGCCGCCTCAAAGTCCGAGGCCGCCGCCTGGACGTCGGAGGAGGAGGCGGTCGACCGTCGCGGCTCCGCCACGGGTGCCGAGTCGTCGGGGGGGAGAGTCTCGGGAAGTGCGCTGCGTTCCGTCGATGGGTTCTCGAGTTCGGCCAGCAGCGCATCGACCTCGTCCGGGTCCGTCGCGACCTCGGGAAGGTTCCCGGACTCCATCCATGCCGCCGTCTCCCGGTCGGTCTCCAACTCGACCCACGGTGCGGGAGGGGACGACGGCGTCTTCGCCGAGCTTCGTGCGGAGCGTGCTGCGGGGGCGGCAGGAACGAATCGCATGGCGGATCGCGCCACGGTCGCTCCCGGCGCGGTGCCCGCGACGATGCCGGCGCGCACGACCGTGGGGGTGTGGATCCCCGTCATCGCCTCATACCGGTGGGCGACGCGGCGCAGCGACTCCAGCTCCTCTTTCGGGACGGCGACCATGCTCCCGTCGGCGAGAGCTTCCTCGAGGAACTCGTCGTCGTCGTCGCCGACGAAGACCGCCGCGCTCCCTCCGATCGCCGCGATCGAGCCGAGGCCGAGGAAGAGGACCCAGAGCGGGTAACGCGTCGATCCCACGTGCGTGTCGGTGGTGAAGGCGACGAACGCCATGACGAGGCACGCCGCTCCGAAGAAGAGGAGAGGGAAGCTCTCATCCATGCGGCCCCGCCAACCCGTCGGCCGGGCGTCGCCCGGGGGGCGTAGTGCGCGCGCCTCCCGCCGTACGGCCGGTTCCGGTCGACCCCGTCCCCGCCTACGTCGGTGGGACGCGTACGGGAGCGTGCGATTGGCCATCCCGGGCGCCGGAGACGGGGCGGGGGGCGCCGCCGCCGACCTCCCACGCTCCGTCCGAGGGGCGTTCATCCCAGCCACCGCAACGGACTAGCTACGGTAGGGAGGATGAAGCTATCGCGACCCTCCGGAGCGTGGGAGACCGGCCGATCCCGCCCCCGGTCGGGCCGTCGGACCGCGTGGGTATAAATACGTATTCAAGACATCCACTTTCTGACGTCCCCCTCAGGAGTCAAAAATGGGAACGAGAATGCGCCGAAGGACCGTGTACGTAGCGACGATCGTAGCGATGTTGGCCATGGTGGGAGGGTGGGCGCTCGCCACGACCACGATCACCACGGGACCTGCGGAGAGCACCAACATCACGACCTCCCAACCTGCGGGATTCTCGACCGCGACCGTGGCCTCGACCCAGGTCGTCAAGGTGAACAACGCGATCGCGGCCTACACAGCGGCCGGCACCCAGTCGTCGGACACGAGCGGTCTCGCGGGAACGACCGCGAGTCTGACCCCCTGCGCGGCGGCGTGCGCGGAAAACTACATCACCGTCAACGGCAACACGATCACCGCGGGCGACTACGCTCAGCAGATCGTCTTCACCGTCACCCAGCCCGTGTCGACGGCGACCGGATTCGACATCCAGGTGCAGGTGACGATGAACACGAACGTGCTCGTCTTCGGCAACGCCTACTTCGACACGAACTTCAACAGCCAGTCGTCGACGTCAACGGTCACGGTCTATCTCTTCGTCGACCTCGGCGTGGGCGGCGTCAGCGCGCCCACGATCTCGTCGATCTCGGTACAGTTCAACGGGTGCTTGTCGACGACGAGCTGCCCGTAGGTCGATCGTCACCGGCGGCCTTGCCCCGGGTCAACCTCTTCCCGCCTCCCATTTTTTCGCGTGCGCTCGGCCGACGATCCGCGCGCCACCCGCCTACCTCGAGGTAACTAGGGCGATATACCTCCCCACGTCCGTCCTCTCGCTCCATGAGCCCTCCGCGCACGGATCCTCTCCCTCCGCCGGCCCCCGAGCCGCGCCTCGACGATCGGATTCGAGGTCTCCTCGGGGAAAACGGCGGGCGCCTCGCCTTCAACGGCCTCCGACGCGCCCTCCATGCCCACCCCGAGTCCCTCCAGCGGGCGCTCAAGCGTCTCGAGCGGGAGGGGGTCGTCCAGCACGGAGAGGACGGCTACTCCCTCGTGGCCCCGCCGGACGTTCCGGTAGCCCCGCGACTCGAGCCCGCCACGCGCACGGTGGCGTCGGTCCAGCTTCCGACCGGGATCCCGTCGGACGCGGTCTTAGGACAGTTGGCCGGTCGGTGGTTCGGCGCCCTTCGGTGGGTCGGCGTCTACGACCGACCGCACGACCCGTGGCTGGTTTGGTCGGTAGGGGCTTCGCACGAACGGGTCATGCTGTCGGTCCGACGAGGGACGATCCGCGTCCTCGTCGAGGACGGCGCGCGGGGCGAGGCGCCCCGGGAGGCATCGGAGTCCGCGGCGTGGGACCTGCTACGTCACGCGCTCGACCGCCTTCACCCCGTGCCGGATTCCTCCTCCGGCACCCGGACTTTCGGAACGTCGGAAAGCCCCCGGGCGGCGCCGCTCGGATTCGCCGCGTAGGCGGTCCGACCCCTCCGGCACCAGTGGGCCCTCGGGCTTCATATCCCTCCACGTCGACCTCCCCCGGGAGGGACGATGGTCGCGCTGGCCGAGTTGCAGGGAGTGGGCTCCCCGCCCGCGCTCATCCATGCGATCGAATCCCACCTCGTAGGGTGTTTCGGCGCGACGGGCTCAACCGACCCGATCCTGGGCGATCTCCCCGAGTTCAACGCCACGTTCCCGCGCGCCCGCGATCGCCCGACCCTTCGGGTCGTCCACGGGCCGGACCCGACGATCCCTAAGTGGTGGTGGGTCGCCTCGGGCGCCCGGGCGACCGAGCGCACCTCGCCTCCGGAATCGTTCGGCTACGCCTTGCATCACCGCGAGCGCGGGATGGCGGTCGGCATCCGAACGGCCCACCAACGCACGCTCATGCCCCGCTGGTCGCTCGTGCATGCGGTCAAGACCCCGGAGGATCGGCAGTGGGTGGTCGACCTGTGGACGCGCGCGCGTCCCGTGGGGAACCCCACGGCGGCGGCGGACCTCGCCGAGTGGCTCGCGGCCGCGGCCCTACGGGAACCGGAGTCGCGACGCGTGCTCCTCGCGTGGAGCGGGGGACGCCCGGTGGCCACCGTGGCGACGCGACGCTCGGACGACGTCGTGGGCGTCTACGGCCTGTGCGTGCTCCCCGAGATGCGGCACGCCGGTCTCGGCCGCGCTCTCCTCGCGGCGGCGTTGCGCCGCAGCGAGTACGACGGCGCGAACTGGGCCGTCACCATCGCGCGCGTCGAGGACGAACCCTTCTACGTCGACTTCGGGTTCGCGCCGTACTGCGACTTTGATGTCTACCGACGCGAAGCCGCTCCCGCGGGGTCGATCTCCGCGCCGGTGTGACTGGGTCCGCGGGCTTCCGCTCAATATCCCCCCCCGGGACGTGACCACCCTGCCGCCCCCAGGGCGGAGTGGGACCACCATGAGCGAAAACGAGTGCAACAGTGAGAATGGCATGCCGATCGGACCGTGGGTCTGGAGCGCCTATAAGGCGTACAACGAGCTCCTCCGCGAGAAGATCATGAAGAAGTTCGAGGCGCAGGAGGGTCCGTGGATGGACCGGCTCGCGGGCGAGCTCGTCGAGCTCGTCAACGCGCGATGGGAAGGCGGGCGCAAGGGCGACAAGGCCGAGAGCGACATCCTGGGGCGGATCGACAAGCTCCTCTCGGAGTAGAACGACGATGTCGTGGGAGCCCATCCAGCCCGGCTCGGGTCCCTCCCCCGGGCCGGCCCCACCCGCCCCGTTCCCCGGACCCTGGTAGGTCCGGGACGCCTCGAGGGTGACGCTAACGTGCCCCTCCCCGGCGACGACGAGCTCATCGGCGCCGTCGAACGGTTGCGGGCGAGCGTCGTCGGCGTAGAGCGGGTCGTCCGGCGCCCGGGCCCGAGCCCGCACGGCGCGGGGGCGGCCGGGTCCGGGCTGGTCGTCGACGCGCGGGGGTTCGTCGTCACGAACGCCCACGTGGTCGGCGATCGCGCGCCGGTCGAGGTGGAGCTTTCGGACGGCCGGCGACTCCGTGCCGAGTGCGTGGGCGTCGATCGGGCCACCGACCTCGCGCTCCTTCGGGTCGATGCGGGGCGTCTTTCCGCCGCCACCCTCGGCGATTCCGGGGCGCTGCGGCCGGGTCAACTCGTTCTGGCCGTGGGGAACGCGCTCGGTCTTCCGGGCGCCCCCACGGTCTCCGTCGGCGTCGTGAGCGCGACGGCCCGCCCGCTTCCCGGCTCGGACCTCCTCTTCGAAGGGTGGATCCAGACGGACGCGGCGATCAATCCGGGGAACAGCGGCGGTCCGCTCGCGGACCGTTCCGGCACGGTCGTCGGGATCAACACCGCGACGATCCCCTCCGCGCAGGGGATGGGATTCGCGATCCCGGTGAACACCGTTAGGGACGTGGTCGACCAGCTCCGCGCCGCCGGGCACGTTGCCCGTGCCTGGCTCGGCATCTCTTCGGTCTCCGCCGCGGAGGTCGTCCCGTCGGGCGCGGGCGAGCGGGCCGACGGCGGCGTCCTCGTGGTCGAGGTCGCGCCCGGTGGCCCCGCGTGGTCCGCGGGACTCGCGGCGGGGGACCTCATCGTCGCGATCGGATCGACCCCGGTCCGTCATCTGCGGGACCTCTTGCAGACGCTGAGCGGACTGCCGATCGGCGGTCGCGTGGACGTCGAGGTCGTGCACGACGGTCGACGGGTGCGACGGCTGGTCCGTCTTCGCGAAGCCCCTCCCGTCGCCGGTCCCCGTCGATAGGGCCCGTCTACTCCCGCTTGATTTGAAAACTTGTCATTCCAGCTCCGGGAGTTCCTCCCGGGGAAGCAGTACCCGAATGGTTCTCGGCTGACCAGGGATCCGGGAGATGTGGCCCGCCGCTTCGAGGTCGAGGATCATCCGATGGACGGAAGGACCTCGAACTCCCACGAACGCCGCGATCTCGTTCTCGGAGGGAGGGATGCGGTGCAGCTTCGTGTACCAATAAACGTAGGCGAGGAGCTGTCCTCGCTTGGGGGAGAGTCGCCGGGCCATCAGGCCAGGACCTCCACGCGCACCAACTCGTGGATCGGGAGCTCCGTCTGGCGAATGGCCATGCGGACCTTCCTCGGATCCCTCTTCAGTCGGCGCATCTCGACTCTCACCGCCTGTTCGAGTTCGTCGAGCATTATCGGACAGTAGTTGGCCGATCGGTCGTCCTTGGGAACGTCCCAGATCCCTTCGTCCGGGTTCAGCTCCGGTGCATAGGGTGGGAATCGCCGCAGCTCCTGTCGGTGGCGGTTCAGCCAGGTGAAGGTGGCCACCTCGGGGCATCGGTGAATGCGCCCGTTGTCCCAGACGACCAGGATCTTCCCCGGGATCTCTTCGAGGAGTTGTTCCAGGAACCAAACGACCTCGGTCCCCGTGAAATCGTCCCGGTGCAGGTCGAAGTAGAGCTCGCCGTCCAGGCTCACTCCACTGATGATCGACACCTTCTCCCAATGCCCCTTGACCCTCAACTGGGGACGCCACCCCGCCGGTGCCCACGTGCGACGCACGTTCGGCGTGGTTTGGCTACCGGCCTCGTCGACGAACAGTAAGGTGGCCCCCGTCCTTCGGGCGTGGTTATTGATCTCAGGCCAGATCGTCCGGACCCATCGACGAAGGTATTGGTCATCTCTCTCCAGCGCTCGGGTCAGCGGGACCTGGGCGGAGAAGCCCGGGCCCGCAACACTCTCCAGACCCCGGACAAGGAGTACCGGGCGCCGAACTCCTTGCGAATCACCTCCGCCAATCGCTTCAGGGTCCACAGATCGGTGGGGTAGCCGTCGGCTCGAGCGCCTTCGAGCAGGATCTGCTTCAGGCGGGTCATCTGCGCGGAGGTGAGCTTGGGAACGGCCCCCGGGTGGCGCTTCTCCTTCCACGAGTTCGGTCCTTGTGCCAAGCGACGGCTCTCCCATTTGTCGACCGCCGCCCAAGAAACGTCGAGACGGCGAGCGACCTCCGCACGGGAGACTCCCCGGCGGAGCCAGCGGTAGGCCGACCGACGGCGTTCCTCTCGGGCCGTCACACGGCGACGGGCGGACCTTTCTCCCCTTTGAGACCTTCGCGCCTTCGCTGTCCGACGCGCCACGAGAGAGGTAAGACACGACTAGATATAACCTTTCAACTCAAAGAGCAGTAACGGCGACGGGATCGAGGACGCTCACCCGAGGCGGGCGTGGACCCGCACGTCGACGTTGTTGCGGATCGCATTCGAAATCGGACATCCCTTCTCGGCGGTCGCCGCGAGCTCGGAAAACTTCGCGGCATCGATCCCGGGGACCTTGCCGACGACCTCGAGATCCATCGTGGTGACCTTCCACGCCTCACCGACCTTGTCGAAGGTCGCCTCGGCGGTGACGGTGAGCTTCTCCGGCGGGTGCTGGTCGCGGCCGAGGGTCGCCGAGAACGCCATCGCAAAGCAGCTCGCATGCGCGGCGGCGAGGAGTTCTTCCGGGCTCGTCTTACCACCGGACTGCTCCGTACGTGCGACCCAGGTGACGGGAAGGATGGGGATCGCGCCGCTGGCGCCCTGGACCGTCCCGCTCCCCTTCACCAGATCGTGCTCCCAGACGGCCGTGGCCTTGCGCTTCGCGGGCATGGCGGCGCCGACGGGGCGAGCCGATTTAACTTCGACGCCGCCGCGACGCGCGTCGCGCCCCGGGAGCTTTTGTCCCGGCGCTCACTAGTGATGTCGATGGCGCTCGCGCTGCGCGAACTCCCGAAGTTCCTCGTCCTCGAGCCGGGTAAGGGGGTCCGGCTCGATGTCGAGCTCGAGCAGGCCGCATGCGAGATCGACCTCGCCCTCGACAATCCGAGGCCGGGGAGGTCGTTCGTCGCCCTCGTGGGCCACGTCGGAGGACCGATCGTCCAGCGGGCGCGACTCGCCGGATCCGCCCGGCTCTTCTTTGCCCCGGAGCGCGCCGGGGAGTACGTGATCTACCTGACCAACCCGATGGAGGAGGCGGCGGTGGTGCATCTCGCCGCTCGGGATGTCCCGGCGTCGCGGGTCCGCGCATCGTCCCGCCCCCGACGCGGGGTGGTCCGTCTCGGCATCCCCCGGCTCGAGGTAAACGTCCCGGTGGGTCGACGAACGCGACGTCGCCGAACCACCTCCACGGTGAAGCGGCGGGCCCGGTCGAACGCTCGCGGCGCGGCTCGACTCCCGCAACGATCCCCCCGGCGGTGAAGCTGGCACGATCGGCGGGCGGACGCGCCCGTGGCCCGTCGCGCAACCCGGACGGATGGGAGGTGGGCGGCGCGTACCCCCGCGCCCGATTCTTCCCGGGGTCGTGAGAGTTGGGCCGTCGTGCCGGTGCTCGACGCCGCGCGGAGGGGGCGGTCGCCCGGAGGGATCGCCTCGAGGGGGCGGGAGGGCCGTCACGAGGAGGTATAAATGGGAACGCGACGTGGCCGAGACGAATGGACCGCTCGGAGAACGAGCTCCATCTCCCGTTCGAACCGTACAAATCCAAGGTCGTGGAGCGGATCCCGTTTCCGACCCCGGCGGAGCGAGAGACGGCGCTCGAGCGCGCCGGCTTCAACCTCTTCAACCTGAAGTCGGACGCGATCACGATCGACCTGCTCACCGACTCCGGGACCTCCGCGATGAGCGACCGCCAGTGGGCGGGGTTGATGGTGGGCGACGAGACGTACGCCGGGAGTCGCAACTTCGACCGATTCGAATCGACGGTCCGCGAGCTCACCGGCTTCCCGTACATCGTTCCCGCGCACCAGGGGCGGGCCGCCGAGAACCTCCTCTTCTCCCTGCTCGCGCGCCCGGGCACGACGATCCCGAACAACATGCACTTCGACACGACACGCTCCCACGTCCTGCACAACGGCGCGAAGGCGGTCAACCTCGCGGTAGCCCAGGCGTACGATCTCACGTCGCCCTTCCCGTTCAAGGGCAACATGGACGTGGACGCGCTCGACCAGCTTCTCGCGAAGGAAGGAGCGTCCGGCGTCCCCGTCGTGATGATGACGATCACCAACAACACCGGCGGCGGGCAACCCGCGTCCGTCGCGAATCTATCGGAGGTGCGCCGCGTGTGTACGAAGCGGGGCGTGCCGCTCTACCTCGACATGTGTCGCTGGGCCGAGAACGCCTACTTCATCCGTCGGCGGGAGCCCGGGATGCAGGATCGCTCGATCCGGGAGATCGGCCACGCGATCTTCGCCCTCGCCGACGGCGCGACGATGAGCGCGAAGAAGGACGGGCTCGTCAACATCGGCGGGTTCGTCGCCACGCGCGATGCCCAGCTGTTCGAACGACTCAAGGAGCAGTTGATCCTGTTCGAGGG
This sequence comes from Thermoplasmata archaeon, assembly GCA_050749685.1. Taxonomy (GTDB): domain Archaea; phylum Thermoplasmatota; class Thermoplasmata; order Lutacidiplasmatales; family UBA184; genus Lutacidiplasma. Next base: position 1,072 of record JBOGRS010000017.1, on the reverse strand, counting down.
TTTCCCGACGTACGGGGGCCTCGCGCGTCGGGACCTCGAGGCGACGGCGATCGGGCTCATCGAGGCGACGGACCTCGCCTACCTGGAGCATCGCATCGGTCAGGTGGAGTACCTCGGCCGACTCCTGGAGTCCGCCGGGGTACCGTTCATGCACCCGGTCGGCGGCCACGGGATCTATCTGGACGTCCGTCGTTTCCTCCCCCACCTCCACGCTGCCGACCTCCCCGGGCAGGCGCTCGTGGTCGAGATCTACCGCGAGGGCGCGGTGCGGACGGTCGAGGTCGGTGCCATCATGTTCGGGGACGGCGAGAGGGAGTCGGCCGGCCACGAGCCGCTCGAGTTCGTCCGTCTCGCCCTCCCGCGCAGGGTCTACTCCGCGTCCCACCTCCACTACGTGGCCGACACCGTGGCCGCGGTCTGGCGGCGGCGCGACCGGGTGCGGGGCATGCGCATGACGTACGTCCCCGAGCGTCTGCGGCACTTCACGGCGCGCTTCGCCCCCCTCGCGCCGGGCGCCCCGCCCCCCCCGGTGGCGCGGACCGGCCCTTCGCGCGCCCGACCGGGGCCCCGCGAGACCCACCGTCGGGCTTAATCGCGGCCGAGCGTCGTCCGATGGACGTGATCGCACCCCCCGACCCGTCGGCGACCCCGCCGGGAGATCGGCCCACCCCCTCCGCGTGGGCCGTCGCGGACCGATCGATCCGCAGCCTCGACGTGGGTCCCGCGATGGTCGAGCTCCTCGTGGAGGTCTCGCTCGCGGAGGGCGAGTCCGCGTGGGCGAAGCCGGCACTCGTGTCGTTCTACCGGGACGAGGGGGACGCGGAGGTCGCCGAGCGATTCTTCGCCGAGCTCAAGGAGCTCACGCTCGCCGCGCAGTCCGTCGCCGTGGAGCGGCGCTACGCCCCATGGGCCCGGACGAACGCGATCTCCGACCTGCCCGCGACGACGCTCGAGCCGGCGGAGCCGTCGCCGACGCCCTCGGTGTGGCTCGCGCGTTGGACCGGGGTCGCCCAGCGACTCGCGCCCACCTGGGAGAAGGTCCATCCGTTCCTCCTCGACCTCGCCGACGAGC
>JBOGRS010000016.1:0-33688 GCA_050749685.1 Thermoplasmata archaeon | reverse complement strand
CCCCCGCGGCGGGGGAGGCCGCGGCCGCCGGGGCGGCTTCCTTCCCCTTCGCCTGGGCGGCCTCCTTGGCGGCCTTCTTGAGCACCCCGGCGGCCATCCCCGTGCGGCCGTTGGACCGCGTGCGTTGCCCTCGCACCTTCTGGCCCCGCTCGTGGCGGACCCCGCGGTAGGACCGGATCATTCGCATCTGGTTGAGGTCATCCCGCCGGGCGGTCTCGAGGTCGGGGCCGATGAAGTGCCGGATCTCGCCGGTCGTACGGTCCGACGGGTGGTTGACCATCCACGGGGGGAGACGCTCGGTGATGTGCCCGAGGGTCGTCTCGAGGCCCTCGACGGTCGCTTCGGGAAGGTTCCCGATCATCTCGCGCGCGTCGACGCTCGAGAAACGGCACGCGACCTCGGCGATCCGGAGCCCCACGCCGCGCACCCCAGTGAGCGCGAGCGCGACGGGTCGCCGACCGTCCAGGTCGCTCCCGGCGACGCGGACGATGTAACGGAAGTTGGGGTTGTCCGGGATGGGTTTCGACTTCTTGGCGGACGCTCCGGGGGCCCCAGGCTTTCCCCCCTTGCCCTTCGCGTCCTTGCCCTTAGCGCCCTTCTCGCCCTTCTCCCCCCTTTCCCCCTTCTCCGTCCGGTCCGGCTTCTCCTTCTTCGAGGATTTCTCGGATTCGGCCGCGGGGGCGACGGGGGCCGGGGCCGCGGCCTCCCCATCCTTCGGGTTCTTGGGCGCGATCTTCACTCTCCTCTATGAGGTCCGTCGGGGGCCCACGGGCATGGCGGGTCCGTCGAGGGCGGCCCGAGAAAGTCATTCCTTTTTAAGGGCTTCGGTGAGCGGACGCTCGGCGTGGGGCGGCGGAACCGCGGGGGGGCGCCCGGTGCGGCCGTCGGTCGCTCCATCATCGCCATAACCCCGGGGCGGCGTGGGAGGCACGGTGCCCTCGTGGTGGACGTCTCGGTCGTGCTCCCGACGTTCAACGAGCGGGAGTCGATCGCCCTCCTGAGCCCGCGTCTCACCGGCGCCCTCGCGCCGTACGCGTCCGAGGTCCTGGTCGTGGACGATGCGTCCCCCGACGGGACCGCCGATGCCGTCGAGGCGCTCCGGCCCCCCGGGCTGTACCGCGTCCTCCGGCGTCCGGGGCGCCTCGGTCTCGCGTCCGCGGTCCTCGAGGGCGTCGCCCGGGCCCGGGGTCGGGCGGTCGTCGTGATGGACGCCGACGGGAGTCATCCGCCGGAGGCCGTCCCCGCGCTCGTGGGGCCGGTCCTGGACGGACGCTACCAGTTCGTCCTCGCGAGCCGCAACGTACCGGGGGCCTACGCGCCCGGGCTAACGGGGTCGCGCCGCGTGATCTCGCTCGCCGCGAGCCTGCTCGCGCGCCCCCTCACCCACGTACGCGATCCCATGTCCGGGTTCTTCGCCTTCGACCGCTCGGTCGTGGAGGGTCACGCACTGCGCCCGGTGGGGTACAAGATCGCGCTCGAGATCCTCGTGCGCTGCCGTCCGTCGCCGGTCCTCGAGGTGCCCTACCATTTCGCCCCGCGTCTCGCCGGGGAGAGCAAGCTCAACGGGGCGGAAATGCGTGGCTACCTGAGGCACCTCTCCCGGCTCTACGGGTGGAGGCTCGCCACCTTCGGACGCGCGTCGAGGACGCGGTAACCTCCGCCTCGCACGACCACCTCGACGCGTTCGGCCCAATGCGCCGTGAGCCAGTCCTGGTAGAACCGGATCCCGTGGCTCCCCTTTCCCACCATGAGGAGCCGGCCCCGCGGCGTGAGGTGGCGAGGCACCTCGCCGAGGAGCCCGAGGATCACGTCGCGGCCGACATGGTAGGGCGGGTTCGTCGCGATCACATCGAACCTCTCGTCGTCGAGTCGGTCGAACCCTGAGACCGGCCGCACGGCCGCGTTCGCGATGTGGTTGCGCCGCACGTTGGCGCGGGCGAGTACGATCGCACGATGGTTCACGTCCGTGAGGACGACCTGGCCCTCGGAGGCGGCCTTCGCCGCGGCGATCCCTACGGCCCCCCACCCACAGCCCAGGTCGAGGACACGGTCGGTGGACCCCACGTTGAGCGCCTCGATGAGGAGCGCGGTGCCGGGGTCGAGGCCCTCCGCGCCGAACACCCCGCGGTCGGTCTCGAACGCGAGCACTTCGCCTCGATACAGAAAGCGGAGCTCGCGCCGGCGGGAAGGCACCCTCGGACGCGCCGCGAAGTAGTGCTCGAACGGCGGCTCCGCCGGCGGGTCGGTCATCGCCTACCCCCGCCGACCGAACAGGCCCCCCTTGGCCTTCGTTCCGGTCGTTCCGGGGCTCGGGGACCCGAGCGCTTCGCGGAGGAGCTCCTTCTGATGGGCCGTGAGCGTCGCGGGAAGGTGGACGTGCGCGGTCACGATGAGGTCCCCGCGCTCACCCCCGCGGAACCTCGGGAAACCTTCGCCCCGTAGGCGGAACTGACTCTCGGGCTGCGTCCCGCTCGGGATCTTGAGGACCGCCTGCCCCGTCAGGGTCGGGACCCGGACCTCCCCGCCGAAGAGCGCCTCGGTGAGCGGGATGCGGATCTCGCTGAACGCATCGCGTCCATCGCGCCGGAAGGTGGGCGATGGCTCGAACTGGACCTGGACGAAGAGATCGCCGGGGACCGCGCGCCCGCCGCTCGCCTCGCCCTGGCGCGCGAGGCGCAGGACGGCCCCATCCTCGACCCCGGGAGGGATGGTGACCTGGATGTGGCGGACCCGCCGAACGATGCCGGCGCCGTTGCACGTCGGGCACAGCTCCCGGATCCGCTTGCCCGTACCATGGCAGACCGGGCACTCCGAGATGGAGATCAATTGGGCGTAGCCTCGGCTCTGGGACCTGCGGATCTGCCCCCGGCCCTCGCACTCGGGGCACGTCTCGAGCGCCGCGCCGTTCTTCGCACCCGTGCCGCGGCAGTCGCTGCACGGGCCGGCCTGGGGCACTTCGATGGTCGGCGTCGCCCCGGTGACCGCCGCCGAGAGCGGGAGGCGGATCCCGACCTCGATGTCGCTCCCTCGGTAGGGCACCTCGACGCGGCGTCGCGTTCCGCCGGCGGCTCCCGTACCGAATCCCTGCTCGAAGAGCTGCTGGAAGAATCCGCTCGAGCCGAGGAGGTCCTCGAGGTCCCCGACGTGCGAGAAGTTCTGCCAGGTGAACCCCTGAGGACCAAAGTCCGTCTGGACCCCGGGGAATCCCATCTGGTCGTAGCGGCGACGCTTCTCGTCGTCCGCGAGGACCTCGTACGCCTCGGAAAGCTCCTTGAACTTCTCCTCGGCGGCCTTCTGGTCGTCCTTGTTCATGTCGGGGTGGTACTGTCGGGCGAGACGGCGGTACGCCGTGCGGATCTCGTCGGACCCCGCGCCGCGGGGGACCCCGAGAACCTCGTAGTAGTCGCGCTTCGCCATCGTTGATGTCGCTCAGGGTCGCCCCGGCCACGACCCGTCCGCGGCTAGGGCCCGCGCTATTTACCGTCTTTCCGGCGGTCGTGGCGACCGCTTCCACCGCCATGACCCGCTCCCGGGCCCTTGCGCGGAGCCCCCGACGTGGGACGAGGCGAGGTTGGAGGGCAACGAACGCCCTACGACTTCATGATCGCGACCAGGAAGATCCCGATCGCGATCAGCGCACCGATGACCGCGGCGACGATGACGAACAGCGTCTGGAGGATGAGGTCGGTGACCGAGGAATTGAATCCCCACGACGCGTGGTAGTAGTAGAGCATCACGACCCCGACCAGGAGCCCCACGACCAGGAGGGCGACCCCGATCGTCCGGCTCTTCCCGCTCCCGAAGTAGGCGGTGAAGACCCCGGCGAGGATCAGGAACAGGCCGAAGGTCAGGAGGAGGATCGTGATGAACTGCTGCCAGCCGACGCTCAGCGCTCCCGTTGCTACGATGATGTCCAGCATGTTGCTTCCGCCCTTCCTAGAACTTGATGCCGGTGAGCGTCTTCGTATCGATGACGCCGGAGACCGAGCGGATCTTGTCGACGACCAGCTGGCCCAACGCGTTGAAGTCCTCCGCCTCGACCTTGGCGATGAGGTCGTACTCCCCGAAGAGCGGATGCAGCTCGACGATCCCCTTCACGCGGAGAAGCTCCGTGTAGACTTCGTGCTCCTTCGCCGGGGCCGTACTGATGAGGACGAATCCAATCGCCAACCGTTCAACCTCGGTGCGTCTCGTGCGGCGACACCTGTCCGCTTAATAAGCGTTTTTCACGCTCGGGGGACGCTGCCGTTGCAGCCGAGAGCGCTTAAGCTCCGCGCGAAATCGACACCGAGGCACGACGTCCGCGATGCAGAGTTCCTTTCGGACGTGGCCGTCGCGCTTCCTCGCCCGCCCTTGGTTGCTCGCGTTCGTGCCGGTCAACGCGGCTACGAGCGGGTTCGGGGTCGCCCTCCCCCTGCTCATCCTGATCTCCCTCCACGGGTCGTGGGTCGATGTCGCGCTGTCGGCGGCGCTCTACAACATCGCGGTGATCGTCGCGTCGATGGTCTGGGGGTATCTCTCGGACCGCTACACATCGCGTCGGCGCTTCCTCCTGTTCACCTACGCCGCCTTCGCGCTCCTCTACGTCGCGCTGACCCAGGTGACGTCCCTTCCGCTCCTCTATGGGATCTACATCCTCATCGGGCTCATCGCTCCGGCCGGGGCGAGCGCCTCGAACCTCCTCATCCTCGAGAAGTTCACGAGCGAGGAGCGGGCGAACGCCTACGCGTCGTTCCAGGAGATGAGCATCGTCGGGGGGATGGCCGGGGTGCTCGGAGGGTACTTCTGGCTCCTCGCGGCGCGGCCGCTCGGCCCGCTCCTCTACATCCTGGCGGCCCTCTCGGCCATGAGCGCGGCGGCGGTCTGGGTCGGCATCCGGCCTCCGGAGCGCCGCGTGAGAACGTTCCAGGTCGCCCGCCACCCCGAGAGCCTCGCTTCGCGCCTTCGCCCCGGGACGATGCAGGCCGGCTTCCCGTTCTTCCCCGTCCGGCCGGCGTTCACCCGCGTCGGCTGGACGCGACTGCGCCGATGGATCCGCGAGGAGGCTCACCACGAGCTCCCGCTCATCCTCGCGGCCTCCTTCCTCTTCAATCTCAGTTCGAACCTGTTCAACATCACCTACGTCCCCTACCTCTACGCGATCGGCATCGGGGCGGCGTCGATCTTCCTCGTCAACTTCGCGAACAACTTCACGCAGGGGCTCGCCTTCCCGATCTCCGGGAATCTCACGGCCCGTCTCGGGGCGGACCGGCTCGTCCAGCGGTCGACCTACGTCCGCAGCCTCGGCTACCTCGCCGTCGCCGGTTTCACGTTCCTCCCGTTCACGGTGGCGGGGGGGTTCAGCGCGAACGCGATCGCCTTCGCCGTCCTAGGCGGCGCGATCGCGTTCTACTCGACGGGATCGTCGATGGTCCTGTTCCGCGCCCTCGAAGGGAGGGACGCCGGGAGCCTGCTCGGGGTGAACAGCGCGCTCGGTGGCGTCGCGGCGGTCGCGGGCGCCGTCCTTTCCGGGGCGATGTCGTTCGTCGGGTTCCGGATCACCTTCCTCGTCGCCGCCGGGACCCTCCTCGCCTCGTTGCCGTTGTGGGCCGCCGCCCACATCGCCTACACCCGGCGCAAGTCCGGACGCCCGGCCGTGGTCCTCCGATCGTCCGGGGCCGGTGCCTCGGGCCCCCCCCCACCGACCGGACCGCCCAACGCCCGCGGCCCGACGGTCTCGGTCGACCCCGGCGCGCCGTCGCCCCGCGGTGGGCCGCGTTCACCGGACAAGCTCTAAACCTCGACCGACCTTCGCCCTCCCGTTCGGGAAGGCGCGATCGGTATGGAATCCCCCACGGTTCAGAAAGGGCTCGAGGACGTGGTGGCGCTCGAGTCCCGGATCTGCTTCATCGACGGGAAGGGCGGTCGGCTCATCTACGACGGGTACGACATCCGCGACCTCGCTGAGCATTCGACCTTCGAGGAGGTCGCCTACCTGCTCTGGTACGGCCGTCTTCCCACCTCCGCCCAGATCGCGGAACTCTCGAGCCGCCTCGCCGGATTGCGCGCCCTTCCGCGTGAGGCGGCCGAGCTCATCGAAGAGTTTCCGCGCGAGAGCAACCCGATGGACGTCCTTCGGACCGTCGTCTCCGCGCTCGCGATCTACGAACGGGACGAGACCAAGCCCGGGCCGAGCTCGATCGGAGGGGCGCAGCGCCTCACCGCGGTCCTTCCGACCATTCTCGGGCACTTTCACCGCCGGCGCTCGGGGCTCCCCCCGCTCGAACCCCGTTCCGACCTCGGCGCGGCGGCGTACCTTTTCCACGCGATCACGAACCGCGAACCCACCCCGCTCGACGCCCGGGCCCTCGATGTCGCGCTCATCCTGCACGCCGACCACGAGCTCAACGCCTCCACCTTCTCGGCCCGCGTGACGGCGTCCACGCTCTCCGACCTCTACTCCGCGGTCACGAGCGCGATCGGCACGCTCAAGGGACCCCTGCACGGCGGCGCGAATGAGCGGGTCATGGAGCTCCTGAGCGAGATCGGGACGCCGGACCGGGCCGAGGAGGTCGTCCGCGGCAAGCTCGCCCGCCACGAACGGATCATGGGATTCGGCCACCGCGTCTACAAGGTCGAGGATCCCCGCGCGACCATCCTGAGGGACTGGTCGCACCAGGTCGGCGAGGCGCACCAGAACCTACACTTCTACGACCTTCTCCGTAAGGTCGAGGAGGTCGTCCACCGGGAGAAGGGGCTCTATCCGAACGTGGACCTCTATTCCGGGAGCGTCTACACGCTCCTCGGGATCCCGAAGGACCTGTTCACCCCGGTCTTCGCGACGAGCCGCGTGGTCGGGTGGACCGCCCACGTCCTCGAGGAGTACGAGGACCTTCGGCTCATCCGGCCGACCGCGCGCTACACGGGTCCGACCGATCTCGTCTACGGGGCGATCGCGGAACGCCATTAACGCGAGGATCGGCGGCGCGGGGCTCGACGACCTCGCGCCGCGCTCCGGCTCGCGCCCACGACGCGCATCAACGGGTAGTCGAGGTCGGGACGGAAGGCGAGCTCGGCCTCGACCCGCGTCGGGCCGTGGGCGAGGCGCACCCGCACGTTAAGCATCTCGGCCGTGAGGTAGCGATACCCGAAGCGGCCCGGGCCGAGCCTCCCGGCGCCCTTTTGGGGATCGATCGTGACGGAGATCGCCTCGACGTAGGGTTGCAGGCGAACCGCCTCCTCGATCGTTCGGGCCAGTCCGGGCGCCGTCCGGGAGGCGACCGGGATCCCGAGATACTGGTGGAAGAGCCCTCCCAGCTTGATGCCCGCCTCGAACAGCAGCGCCTCGCGCCCGGTCAGGCGCTCGCCGTGGTGGCGGAGCGGGCCGTCGGCGTCAGGCACGGTGGACCTCGGAGGAAGGTGGCGGCGTGGATGCGCGCACCGAGAAGGGACCGACGAGGTAGTAGACGATGAGGCCGGCGGCACTGACCAGCGTGAGTCCGGCCGCGAGATCGTAGGGAAGGCTCCCTCGAGCCGGACGGAACTGGAACGGAAGGACCGCCGCGACGAGCGCGACGGCGGTCACGGTCATCGGAAGTCGGAGGAGCGCACCGCGCCGGATCTTTGGGAATCGGATCGGGGCCACCATGAGGAGGGCGGCGACCGCCGCGATTCCGAGCGCCGCCCCGGGGTCGACACCGAGGACTCCGGGCACGTCGAACAGGAGGAGCCCGGTCCCGATCGCGAGCGCCGTCTGGGGGGTCGGGGCCCCGATGAAGAAGGGTTCGTGGAACGCCGTGAGCGTGAAGTAGGTGAGGCGGACGACCGCGAGCCCCGCGATGGCGGCCGCGACGAGCGTCGTCCACGGCGCGAGGGCGCTCCACCCGGCCACGTTCGCGCTATGGTAGCCGATGAGGACGGCCGGGGCCGCCCCGAAGGTGATCGCGTCCGCGACCGAGTCCGCGACGCGCCCGAAGAGGCTCGGGGGAAGGTTCCCCCGACGGGCGAGGTAGCCGTCGAGCCCGTCGAACCCGAGGCCGCTCACGATGAGCAGGACCGCCCAGAGCGGATTGCCCGCCCACGCGTAGCCGATCGCGCCCACCCCGACGAGGGCGTTCGCGAGCGTCGCGAGGTTCGCGTAGACGCGGGAAGGCGCGGTCATGGCCTCACCCGGGCGATCGTCGTGACGCCCGCGACCACCCGGTCGCGCGCGCGCACGACCACCTCGACCCGCGGGTCGGGGAGGAGCACGTCGACGCGCGACCCCATCACGATCATCCCGAACCTCTCCCCACGACGGCGCGTGTCCCCCACGCGCACGAGCGGTACGAGACGGCGTGCGACGAGCCCGGTCATCTGGACGACCTCGACGGTCCCGATCGCGGTCGCGAACTCGTAGTGGCAGCGCCGATTGTGCGACGCGTCGGCGGCGTACGCGGGTCGGTGACCCTCGCCCGCGCGTTCGATCCTCGTGACCTCACCATCGAGCGGGGCACGGTTGACGTGGACGTTGGTCACGTTCATGAAGACCGCGATGCGCACGCGACCGCCCTCGGTCGTGACCGCGAGCACCCTCCCGTCCGCCGCCGCGACGATGCCGTCACCGACCGTCCGCTCCGGGTCGCGGAAGAAGGTGGCGAAGAACCCCCAGGCCGCGAGGGCCGCCACGGCGAACGCCGTCAGCGGGAAGCGCTCGGGGGCGAGGACGATGGACGCGAGGGCGAGGGCGGCCACCCCGACGATTCCGAGGGCGAGATAGCGGCCCGAGCGGGGCGCGAACACGCGGTCCGCCTAGGACTTGAGGACGATCTCGATGTTGACGCCGTCCGGGACCTGGATGCGCATGACCTGGCGCAGCGCCCGTTCGTCCGCGTCGATGTCGATGAGGCGCTTGTGGATGCGCATCTCCCAATGGTCGATCGTGCTCGAGCCCCCTCCGTCCGGCCCCTTGCGGACCGGCACACGCAGGTGCTTCGTCGGGAGGGGGATCGGGCCGGCGATGGCGACACCGGTCTTTTGGGAGATCTCGCGGATCTGTCGGCAGACGGTGTCGACCTTCTTCGAGTCGACCCCGCTCAACGAGATCCGAGCCTTCTGCGCCATGGACGGTACGCCTCCGGCCCTCGGGGAAGGCGCCTAGCCCTCGCGCTTCTTGACGTCAACGACGACGCCCGCGGCGACGGTCTGGCCCATGTCGCGCACGGCGAAGCGGCCGAGCTGGGGGAACTCCTTGTACTTCTCGACGACGATCGGGCGCTTCGGCGTGATCCGAACGACCGCCGCGTCCCCCGTCTTGAGCGTCTGGGGGTTCTCCTCGGCGACCTGGCCGGTCTTGGGGTCGAGGCGCTTGAGGAGCTCGGTGAACTCGCACGCCACCTGGGCCGTGTGCATGTGGAAGACCGGCGTGTAGCCCGCGGTGATCACGGACGGGTGGTTGAGGACCTGGATGTTCGCGGTGAAGCTCTCGACGACCGTGGGCGGGTTGGAGACCGGCCCGGCCACCTCCCCGCGGCGGATGTCGTTCTTGTCGATCCCACGGACGTTGAACCCGACGTTGTCGCCCGGGATCGCCTCCTGCACCTGCTCGTGGTGCATCTCGACCGACTTCACTTCCCCGGACTTCCCGCCCGGCATGAAGACGACCTTGTCGCCGATCTTGAGCTTGCCGGTCTCGACGCGCCCGACGGGCACGGTCCCGATCCCGGTGATCGTGTAGACGTCCTGGATGGGCAGGCGGAGCGGCTTGTCCGTCGGCTTCTCGGGGACCTTCAGGTTGTCGAGGGCCTGGAGAAGGGTGGGCCCCTTGAACCAGGGCATGTTGGGCGACGCCTTGTTGATGTTGTCGTCCTTGAACGCGGAGATCGGCACGAAGACGACCTGCTGGTCGACCTTGAACCCGACGTTCTTGAGGAGCTTCGTCAGGTCCTCCTTGATCTCGTTGTACTTCGCCTCGGAGTACTTGACCTCCTGGCGGTCCATCTTGTTGACGGCGCAGATGAGCTGCGAGACGCCCAACGTTCGCGAGAGGAAGATGTGCTCGCGGGTCTGTTCCTGGACCCCTTCCGCGGCCGAGCAGACGAGGACGGCCGCATCGGCCTGGCTCGTCCCGGTGATCATGTTCTTGACGAAGTCGCGGTGTCCCGGCGCGTCGATGATCGTGAAGTAGTATTTTTGGGTGTCGAAGCGGCGGTGGGCGATGTCGATCGTGACGCCGCGTTCCCGCTCCTCCTTGAGGTCATCCATCACCCAGGCGAACTCGAACGTTGCCTTCCCCTTCGCCTCGGCCTCGGCACGGAACTTGTCGATCTCTTCCTGACGGATGTAGCCGGTATCGAGGAGGAGTCGACCGACGGTCGTGGACTTGCCGTGGTCGACGTGACCGATGAAGACGATGTTGAGGTGGGGCTTCTGTGCCATGAACGCGGGCTCCGGGCGCGCCCAAAAGGTACCCCTATATAGGCGTTGGCCCGACCTCGCGGCCACGTCCCCCACGCCGGTGGACCGACCCGCTCCGGGCCCGTCGTCCGAGGCCGTTTCGCGCGCTCCGGTCCGACGCGCGCGCGACGGGGTTCGTCGGGCTCCCACCAACCCTTTAGGGAAGTGCGGGATGGTTGGCGGGCCGGGGGAGCGCCTCGCCGCGCCGACCCGTGCGAAGGGATATCGATTGCCGGAACTCGTGCCGCGCACCGTGGCGGAGAGTCGGTCGACCGTCGTGCGCCTGATGGTCCCGACCGACGCCAACTTCATGGGCAACGTCTTCGGCGGCCAGATCCTCGCGGAGGTCGACCGCGTCGCGTACATCTGTGCACGCCGTCACTCGGACCAGAACAGCGTGACCGCGTCGTTCGACCGGGTCGATTTCATCGCCCCGGTCCACGTGGGAGATGTGGTCGAGTTCGACGCACAGCTCACCTACGCGGGACGGACCTCGATGGAGGTCTGGGTCCAGATGCGGGCCGAGGACCTCACCGGCGGGCCGCACCGCCTCGTCGGCAACGCCTACGTCACGATGGTGGCGATCGATCGCGACGGCCGACCCGTCCCCGTCCGCCCGCTCGACCTCACGACACCCGAGGAGACCGCGCGGTTCGATCAGGGCCGGCTCCGCATGGAGGAGCGCCGGCGCACCCGCGACCTTTCGAGCGACGGCCCTATTCACCCCACGCGCTACGGAGCAAGGTAGGCAACATGCTGTGCGAGATGTGCGGTCAGGACGTCGAGATGACGAGTCGCGTTCGGGTCGAAGGTTCGGTCCTGCGACTGTGTGCCGAGTGCCGACGCTTCGGCGTCGCGCTCGACCCGGTGCCGGCCCCGTCGACCGCTCCTCTCCCGCGCGCGTCGGGCTCGGGGGTCCCGCTCGGGGGGAGCGGCACGGCCGCGCGCCGCCCGCGGTCCACCGAGGAGCGCGACCTGTTCAAGGAGCTGCCCGAGATGGACCTCGCCGAGGACTGGTCGAAGCGCATCCGGATCGCCCGCGAGCATCTCGCGTGGACCCCGGAGGAGCTCGGCAAACGACTCAACGAGAAGAAGTCGGTCGTCCTCAAGATGGAGTCCGGGAGCTTCCGCCCGCCCGACGCGACGATCCGCAAGATCGAATCGCTCCTCAAGATCCGCCTGCGCGCCGACCTGCCATCTTCCGCCTGACCGAGCTTAGCGGCCTTCGACGTCGCGGGGGGATTCGTGCGCCGGTGCGGCCGAGGGGCGACGCGTATGCGGCGAGCGCGACGTCGGACGCACGACCGCTCGGTCGAGCCCGACATCGCTCTCGACCTCGACCCTCAGCGCCGGCGAGACGTTCGTGCTTCCTCGCGCCGCGGCGAGGTCGTGAGCGTACTCGCGGGTGAGCCGGTCGCCGTGGAGAAGGAAGGCGGCCCCCGCCGCCGCGAGCCCGAGGAGGGCGAGGGCGCTCGTCCAGGCGAACGGAGCGAGGTCGGCGACCACGAGCAGCGCGACGAGAAGGAGGGCGAAGGCGGCGGCGGCGCGCCGGACGGCGCGTTGCGCGCGGCGATCGCGGTGCGAGTAGCCCATGGCACCCCCCTTCGGTGACGTAGGGGCGCGAAGGGGAATTAGGTGCGCGGGGGCGAACGGCCCGAGACGACGAGCTCGAGGATCGCCTTCTGGGCGTGGAGCCGGTTCTCGGCCTGATCCCAGACCGCCGCGCGCGGCCCGTCCATGACCGCGTCGGTGATCTCGAGGCCGCGGTGCGCGGGAAGGTCGTGGAGGACCCAGACGTCGGGCTTGGCGGCGGCGACGAGATCCTCGTTGATCTGGTACTCTTGAAAGGCGGCTTCCCGCTCGGCCTTCTCGGCCTCGTCGCCCATCGACACCCAGACGTCGGTGTAGAGCGCGTCGGCGTCGCGCGCGGCCTCCATCGGGGACGTCACGAACTCGAGGCGGGCGCCGGAGTGGCGCGCGAGCGCGTGCCCGAGGTTCACGACCTCCGCCGGCGGACGGTAGCGTGCGGGGGTCGCGCTCGTGAGGTCGAGGCCGACGATGGCGCACCCCAGGAGGAGGGAGTTGAGGACGTTGTTCCCGTCGCCGATGTAGGCGAGTCGCCGCCCGCGGAAGGCGCCGTTCCAGCGCTCGTAGAGCGTCAGAAGGTCGGCCACGATCTGGCAGGGGTGCTCGCGGTCGTCGAGCGCGTTGATCACCGGCACCGACGACCAGCGCGCGAGCTCGACCATGTCGGCGTGACGGTGCGCCCGATAGACGAGCGCGTCGACGTAGCGCGAGAGGACGCGGGCCGTGTCGGCGATCGTCTCGCCTCGGCCCAGCTGCATGTCCTTGGGGGCGAGGTAGACCGCGTGTCCGCCGAGGTCGTTCATCGCGATCTCGAAGGAGGTGCGGGTGCGGGTGGACGGCTTCTCGAAGATCATGCCGAGGTTGGTGCCGATGAGGGTCGACGAAAGGTCGCCGTGGCGCCGCGCCTCCTTCATCTCGTGGGCCCTCAGGAGCAGGGGCACAAGGTCCGAGGAAAGGTCGGCGACCGAGATCAGGTCCCGCTTCACGCCCGGGTTGGTCATCGGGACCGGGGGAGCGACCGGCCCCCAAAAGCGTTCGCCCGCTCCCGTGGACGATCCGCGCCCAAAGGGATTATCTGCGCGTCGGTTTGTCCGACCCTCCGAGGGATACACGTGCCCCGTCGAACGACCCCGTCGCCCCCGCGCGCACGAGCCTCGCCCCGGACCGGACGCAAAGTGTACATGGTCAGCGGAGGCGTGACCAAGTTCGCGAAGGCGCACCCGGCCATGGACTTCCGCCTGATGGTCAAGCGCGCCTTCGACGCGGCCCTGGCCGAGGTCCCCGACCTCACGCCGGACCGCATCGACGGGAGCCGGATCTCCTACTTCTCGGACCACTTCTCCCGCCAGCTCAAGGCGGCGAGCATGGTCCAGGACTACCTCGGTCTCAACCCGAAGGGGTCGGTCCGCATCGAGTGGGGGGGCGCGACCGGCGGGGAATGCTTCCAAGCGGCGTGGGAAGCCGTGGCGAGCGGCCGAATGGACGTCTGCCTCGCCGCCGGATATGAGACCATGAGCCGCGTGGCGACCTGGAAGGGTAACGAGTTCATCGCCCTCGCATCGGACACGAACTTCGACTTCCCGCTCGGGGGCTTCTACACGGGCTACTACGCCCTCATGGTCCAGCGGCACATCTACGAGTACCTTCGACTCCGCAAGTTCGCCCACCTCAAGGACGAGCGCGAGGCGCAGCGCCGGGCGATCGAGGAGGGGAGCCGGATCATGAGCATGGTCGCGGTCAAGAACCACCTGAACGCGCTCCACAACCCGTACGCCCAGTACCCGAAGCGCCTCTCGGTGAAGGACGTGCTCGACTCCGAGATGATCAGCTACCCCCTCACGCGGGAGCAGATCTGCACGATGAGCGACGGCGCCGCGGTCGCCCTCCTGTGCACCGAGGAGCGCGCGAAGGAGTTCACGGACCGCCCGGTGCGCGTCACCGGGGTGGGGACGGGAACGGACACGATGCGCCTCGCGGACCGACCGTTCGGCAAGGTCCCGCTCGTCGCGACCGAGAAGGCGAGCGACTACACCGACCTCCCCTATCCGGGGATCCACTCCTTCCGCGCGGGCCGCTCCGCCGGCATCGAGGCCTACCGTATGGCGGGGATCACCGACCCGAAGAAGGAGCTCGACTTCATCGAGCTCCACGACGCCTATGCGTCGAGCGAGATCCAGACCTACGAGGACCTCGGGCTCTGCCGCTACGGGGAGGGCTACGCGTTCACCGAGCGCGGGGACGCTTGCCTCAAGAGCGTCACCTACCCGTTCCCGACCCCGGGGGCCGGGACGATCCCCGTGAACCCGTCCGGCGGGCTCATCGCGTGCGGCCATCCCGTCGGGGCGACCGGGCTGATGCAGGCGGTCTTCGCGGCCTGGCAGCTCCAGGGGACGATCGGCGAGCACTTCCGCGACGCGACCCTCCAGGTGCCCAACGCGAGGCGCGGTGCGATCCACAGCCACGCCGGGACGGGGTCGGCTGTGACCGTGTCGATCCTCGAGCGGGGGTTCTGACGATGCCCTCCCGTGCTCCGCTGAAGACGTACTCCAAGTTCCGGGACGTCCAGGCCGAGCTCGAGACGAGCGGTTCGGCGCTCTTCCGCGACGCGAACGGGTTCGAGAGCCTCATCATCCGCTACCCGTACTCGATCAACTACATCCACAGCTACGCCGAGGATTCGCCGTTCTTCCTCGGGCTCGCGGCGGGCGAGCTCAAGGGATCGAAGTGCACGAACCCGGCCTGCGCGATGGTCTACGCGACGCCGCGGGGCCACTGCATGGCGTGCGGTACCCCGACGGCCTGGGTCGACCTGCCGAGGGTCGGGCGCGTCCACTCGTGGACCACCTGCCACTTCGGGAGCGAAGCCTTCCTCAAGGAGACCCCGTACAACCTCGCCATGGTCGAGTTCGAGGGCGCCGGGAGCCTCCTGCTCGTCCGTCTCAAGGACTGCGTCGAGTCCGACATCTACGTGGGGATGCCCATCGAGGCGCGGTTCGCCCGCGAGCCGACGTACTCGATCACCGACGTCTGGTTCGTCCCGGCCCCGAGCGGGCGCCCGAGCCGCACGACCGCGCCGTAGGGCGCGGGCCGGGGCCGTCCGTGGGCGCTCCCTCCGAACCGGGACGGACCCCACCACCGGCGGAGCACCGCCTCCCCGTGGACGAGCGCTACTGGGCGACCGAGCACTACCGCGAACGCCACCGCTCCTCGATCCGCGACCCACCGAGCTTCTGGGCGGAGGTGGCGCGGAGCGCCGTGCGATGGGAGACCCCGTTCACGCGGGCGCTCGACTGGGACCCTCCCTTCGCCCGGTGGTTCCCGGACGGGCGTCTCAACGCGTCCGACACGTGCCTCGACCGCCACATGACGACCGACGTGCGCCACCGCGTCGCGTACTACTGGGAGGGCGAGCCGGGGGAACGACGCACGATCTCCTACGACGACCTCTTCCGCGACGTGAACCGCGTCGCGAGCGCGCTCGACCGTCGCGGGTTCGGTCCCGACGACTTCGCGGCGATCTACCTCCCGATGATCCCCGAACTCCCGGTCACGATGCTGGCGCTGGCCCGCCTGGGCATCCCGTTCACGACGGTCTTCAGCGGGTTCAGCTCGACCGCCCTCGCCGAGCGGATGCGCGGGATCGGGGCGAGGATCCTGTTCACCGCCGACGGCGGCTACCGCCGCGGCCACGTCGTCCCGTTGAAGGCGATCGCCGACGAGGCGCTCGCCCAGACCCCGACGGTCGCGACGGTCGTCGTCGCGCGTCGGACCCGTGACGAGGTCCCGTTCACGGACCATCGGGACGTCGAGTTCTCGACGCTCCTCGCCGAGGGCCACCCCCACCACCCGGCGCACCCGGTGCGATCCGACCATCTCCTCTTCCTGCTCTACTCGTCGGGCACGACGGGCGTGCCGAAGGCGATCGCCCACGGAACGGGCGGCTATCTCGTGCACGTCGCGGCCACGATGCGCTGGGTCTTCGACCCGACGCCGATGGATGTCCTGTGGTGCGCCGCCGACGTCGGATGGGTGACCGGCCACAGCTACATCATCTTCGGGCCACTCGCCGTCGGTGCGACGAGCCTCCTCTACGAGGGGGCGTTCGACCACCCGCGGCCGGACCGACTCTGGGAGATGGTCGAACGCTACCGCGCGACGGTCCTCTACACCTCCCCCACCGCGCTGCGCGCGATGCGGCGCTTGGGCGACGAGCACGCCGCGCGCCACGACCTCACCTCGTTACGGCTCCTCGGGACCGTCGGCGAGGCGATCAACCCGGAGGTCTGGAAGTGGTACTACGAGACGATCGGAGGAAAGCGCTGCCCGATCGTCGACACGTGGTGGCAGACCGAGACGGGAGGGATCATGGTCTCGCCGGCCCCGGGGCTCGCGCTCGTTCCGCTCAAGCCGGGGTCGGCGACCCTTCCCCTCCCCGGGATCGACGTGGACATCGTCCGGGACGACGGCACGACGGCCCCGCCCGGGGTCAAGGGACTCGTGGTCGTCCGTCACCCCTGGCCCGGCATGCTCCTCGGCGTTCACGGCAATCCCGAACGCTACCGGGCCGCGTACTGGCAGCGCTTCCCCGGCCTCTACTACGCGGGGGACTACGCCGTCCGGGACGACGACGGCTACCTCTGGTTCCTCGGACGGGCCGACGAGGTCCTCAAGGTCGCGGGTCACCGACTCGGCACGATCGAGATCGAGGACGCGATCCTCTCGTATCCGGGGGTCGCGGAGGCCGCGGTCTGCGGCGTCGCCGACGACGTGAAGGGCGAGGTACCGGTCGCCTTCGTCGTCCTGCGGAGCGGGCAGCGCCCGCAGGCGTCGCTTTCGGACCAGATCCTCGACCACGTCGTCGAGCGGATCGGCAAGATCGCGCGGCCCGAACGCGTCCACTTCGTCCACCGCCTCCCGAAGACGCGCAGCGGCAAGATCATGCGGCGCGTCGTCAAGGCCGTCGCCGAGGGAAGGACCGACCTCGGGGACGTCACGACCCTCGAGGACGAGGCGAGCGTCGAGGAGGTCCAGCAGGCGATGCATCTCTTCCTGCACGAAATGCGACCGTGAACCCGCACGCCGGCCGTCCCCCCCAACGCGACGGGACCGCGGGTCGGGCGAGCGCGTTCGTCAGCGCCGGGGACGGGGAGGTGCCGCGGGCCGGGCTTGAACCGGCGGCTTCAAGATCTTCAGTCTTGCACTCTCCCAAACTGAGTTACCGCGGCGCCCTCGGGCCGGCCGACCGCGCCGTGGTATAAAGGGGCTGGCGTGGCCGGGCGCGCCGCCCCCGGGACGGGGTGCGCGCGTCGCGCGGCGGACGCAGGGTGCGAACGCGCGCGCGCTCACGTCCTCGGCGAGAAAAGGTCGACGGCGGCGCGAGGGTTTATCTAAGCTCGCCTGCCTGCGTTGCGTTCCGTGAAGCGTACGCTGGTCGTGGCGGAGAAGTTCAACACCGCGCTGCGCATCGCGGTCGTCCTCTCCGACGGGAGGATGAAGCGGGCGCGGATCGGCGGGACGAACGTCTTCCGCTTCGAACGCCCCGACGGCGAGTGGGCCGTCGTCGGCCTGCGCGGGCACATCGTCGAGCTCGATTACCCGGCCGACCTCGCCGAGTGGTCGCTCGGGACGCTCGCGAAGCTCCTCGAGACCCCCCCGCTCAAGCGCGTCACCGAGACCGGTATCGTGGGGACGCTCCAGGACATCGTCCGGGAGTTCGACCGGGTGATCATCGCGACCGACTTCGACCGCGAGGGCGAGCTGATCGGGCTCGAGTGCCTCGAGCTCCTCCTCAAGGTCCACCCGAACATCGAGGTGAAGCGCGCCCATTACAGCGCCCTTACCCGCGGCGAGATCGAGGACAGCTTCGGGAACCTCAAGGAACTCGACCACGCCCTCGCGGCCGCCGCGGAGGCCCGTCAGGAGATCGACCTCGTCTGGGGGGCGCTCTTGACCCGATTCCTCTCGCTCACCGCGCAGCAACGCGGCCGGGGCTTCCTTTCGGCCGGACGCGTCCAGACGCCGACGCTCGCCCTGCTCGTCGAACGGGACCAGGCGATCAAGGAGTTCGTCCCAACGCCCTTCTGGACGATCGACGCCGATGCGGAATACGCCTCCGAGGGCTTCCGCCTGCACCACCACCACGGGACCTTCGAGGATAAGGCCGAGGCCGAGCAGGTCTTCGCGCGGGTATCGGGCGTCACGGAGGGGCGGGTCGTGGCCTACCTTCAGGAAGCGACCTCGCGACGCCCTCCCGTACCGTTCAGCACCACCCTGTTCGTCGCCGAGGCGACCCGCCTCGGCCTGAGCGCGGCGAACGCGATGCGCGTCGCCGAGGACCTCTACACGCAGGGGCTCATCAGCTATCCCCGGACGGACAACACCGTCTACCCCCGCGGGGCGGGTCTCAAGACGCTCGTCGAGAAGTTTCGGGAGAGCCCCTTCCGCGAGGAGGCGGAGTTCATCCTCGCCCAACCGACGTTCCGCGCCACGCGTGGCCGCAGCGAGACGACGGACCACCCGCCGATCTACCCCACCGGGGTGACCGACCCCAAGAAGCTCAAGCCGGACCACGCGAAGGTCTACGAGCTCGTGGTCCGTCGCTTCCTCGCGACCGTCGCCCCCGACTCGACCGGGATCGCGCGCACCGTCGAGGTCGACCTCCGTGGCGAGAAGTTCGACGGCAAGGGCCAGATGGTCACCGAGCTCGGGTGGTACCGCGTCTATCCCTACTCGCATCCCGAGGAGAGCCCGATGCCCGAGCTCACCGTCGGCGCGACGGTGGCGATCAAGGAGGTCCGCCTCAACGAGGACCAGACGAAGCCGCCGCGGCGCTACACCCAGGGGTCGATCATCCAGGAGATGGAGCGCCTCGGCCTGGGCACGAAGAGCACCCGCCACGACGTGCTCCAGAAGTTGCTCGACCGCCACTACATCACCCAGCGCCAGCTCGAGCCCACCGGAACGGGGATCGCGGTGACCGAGGCGCTGCGTGCGCACGCCCCCGTGATCACCCGGCCCGAGATGACCCACCAGCTCGAGGACGATATGGAGCTCGTCGCGCAGACGAAGAAGCCGAAGGCCGAGGTCCTCGAGGAATCGCGCGAGATGCTCCGCGAGGCCTACGACCTGCTCGCGCGCAACCAGGAGGGGGTCCGCAAGACGCTCCAGGGGGCCCTCGACCGCCAGCACTTCGTCGGCCCGTGCGCGCGCTGTGGAGGCGCCCTCCAGATGGCGAGGAGCCCCCGCGGGAGCCGGTGGGTACAGTGCGTCAACAACCCCGCGAGCTGCCCCGCTTCCTACGCCCTCCCCGCGGCCGGGTTCATCGAGCCGGCGCCGGAATTCCTGTGCCCCACGTGCAAGGTGCCTCGCGTGAAGATCACTTTCCGCGGCCAACGCCCCGACCTCTACTGCATCAACCCGGAGTGCGCCGAGCACCACAAGGCGTTCCGCATCGGGGAGTGTCCCACCTGCGGGTCCCCGCTCGCGATCCGCTACTCGTTCCTCGGGAAACGGTTCGTGGCGTGCACCGGCTACCCGAAGTGCCGCCAGACCTACCCGCTGCCGCAGCGCGGCAAGCTCGACAAAGACCACCCGCCGTGTCCGGTCTGTCGCGCACCGGTCGTGACCGCGATCGAGGCCGGCCGACCCCCGTGGACGCTCTGCGTCAACCCCGCCTGCCCCAGCCGTACCGCGGAGAAGAAGGCCCAGAAGAAGGAGTCCCCGCCGAAAGCCGCGCGGGCGAAGCGCGCGCCCGTCCCGAAGGGCCCACCCCCGGGGGAAGCGAGCGCACCGGCGCCGGCGAAGCGCGCCCGCCGGCCGCGCACCTCGCCCCCCCGTACGCGGACGCCGTCGCCCTCCGCCCCCGCGCCTCCGTCCGTCCCCGCGCCGACCGAGGGCACCCCGGCGCAACCGTAACCGGGACGAAACCCGCGACCACGTCACGGTGCCCTAAGAGCCGAGCGGGTCGCCCGCGCGTTTCACGACCTCCGCTGCCGCGTTAAGTAATCCGGCCCGCTCCGTCGCCGTGGTGAGCTCGACGCGACGTCTTCTCGAGATGGATTCCCGCTCGTTCGAGCGGGAGCTCGCGCGCGATCCCATCGTCATCGTTCCGGTGGGGGCCCTCGAGGCGCACGGGCCGCACCTTCCCCTCGGCGCCGACCAGATCCAGGCCGAGGCGACGGCGCTCGCCCTCGCCGAGCGCATCGACGCGCTCGTCGCGCCCACGATCGCCTACGGCGCGTGTCCGGGGACCCGCGACTTCCCGGGGACCATCTCCCTAACGCTCTCCGCACTCGGCGAGCAGGCCCACGGCGTCCTGTCCGAGCTCGCCCGCTCCGGGGCGCGTCGTCTGCTGGTCCTCTCGGGGCACGCCGAACGGGGGCACATGGCCGCCCTGCGGGAAGCCGGCGAGCGGGTGGGCCGCGACCACGCCGGCGTCACGGTCGTGGTCCTCTCCGACTACGACTTCGTCTACGAGCTGCGCGGAACGCTCGCTCCACTGTCGGACGGTCACGGTGGCCTTCTCGAGACCTCCCGGGTCCTCGCGCTCGCGCCCGACTGGGTGGGGCCCGAACGCCCCGCCGTCGTCCGGGGCGGTTCGGCCTTCGTCCCGGGGACCCCGCCCCGTTCCGTGTGGCCCGAGAGCGTCATGGGCGACACCCGCGCCGCGTCGCCCGAGCTCGGGAGGAAGGTCCAGGCCCACGTCCTCGACCGCCTCGAAGCGACCGCGCGGGCGCTCTTTTCCCCGTAGGGAGGTACGTTGAAGGTCCCACCGGCCCAGCGCGAGGTCATTCGCATCCGTGGCGCGCGCCAGCACAACCTCAAGGACGTCTCGCTCGACCTTCCCCGCAATCGTTTCATCGTGATCACCGGCGTGAGCGGCTCCGGGAAGTCCTCCCTCGCCTTCGACACGCTCTACGCCGAGGGCCAGCGGCGCTACATCGAGAGCCTGAGCGCCTACGCGCGCCAGTTCCTGGGCCAGATGAACAAGCCGGACGTGGACGCGATCGAGGGGCTCTCCCCGGCGATCGCGATCGAGCAACGAGCGGGGAGCCGTAACCCTCGGTCGACGGTCGGCACGGTCACCGAGATCTACGACTATCTCCGCCTTCTGTTCGCGAGGATCGGCGTTCCCCACTGCCCGAACGACGGTGAGGAGATCGCACCGCAGAGCGTCGACCGGATCGTCGAGTCGATCGGGACCCGTGCGAAGGGCGAAAGGATCGACCTCCTCGCCGCGGTCCTCCGCGCCAAGAAGGGCGAACACCGCGACGTCCTCGACCGGTTGCGCAAGCAGGGCTATCGGCGCTTCGTGATCGATGGGGTCGAGGTCCGCCTCCCGGGGGCCGAGGTCCGCCTCGCGAAGAACAAGCAGCACACGATCGAGGTCGTCGTCGACACGTTGGAGGTCGGCGAGGCGGAGTCCACCCGCCTCGCCGAGAGCGTCGAACTGACGCGCCAGCTCGCCGACGGGGTCGTGATCGTCCGCCGGCCGAACGGCGCCCGGTCGACGTACTCGAGCCGGCGCGCCTGCCCGAAGTGCGGCTTCTCGATGGAGGAGCTCACGCCGCGAATGTTCTCGTTCAACAGCCCGTTCGGGGCGTGCCCCGAATGTTCGGGGATCGGAGCGACGCTCCATGCCGACCCGAACCTGATCCTCCCGGACAAGTCGAAGCCGCTCGGGAAGGCGATCTCCGTCTGGGGACTCACCCCGGAGGCGGGGTCCCTCGAGCGGTTCGGGAAAAGCTTCGGCTACGACCCCGCCGACCCGGTGAGCCGACTCTCCGAGAAGGGGTGGAAGGCGCTCTTCTATGGCGCCGACCGCCCGCTTCCGGCGGTCGGAACGGGCCCGCACTGGTGGGGGGGCGGGTGGCTGAAGGAAGGTCTCGTCGCCGCCGTCGAGCGACGGTGGAAGGAGACGAAGAGCGAGGGGGCGAAGGAGTACTACATGGGCTTCATGACGTTCACCCCGTGCCATAGCTGCAAGGGGCGTCGCCTCAAGCCCGAGATCCTCGCGGTCACCGTCCTCGCACGTTCGATCGCCGATGTCGCCGCGATGAGCGTCGCCGACGCGATCGCGCTCTTCCGCGACCTCGCGCTCACCGAGAAGGAGGAACGGATCGTCGGCCAGGTCGCGAAGGAGGTCCGCTCGCGTCTCGGGTTCCTCGAGGACGTCGGGCTCACCTACCTCACGCTCGACCGCGCGGCGGCGACGCTGAGCGGGGGGGAGGCCGAACGGATCGCGCTCGCCACCCAGATCGGTTCTGGACTGGTCGGGGTTCTCTACATCCTCGACGAACCGTCGATCGGGCTCCACCCTCGCGACCACCAGCGCCTGCTCGCGACCCTCAAGACACTGAGGGACCTCGGGAACACCTTGCTCGTCGTCGAGCACGACGAGCAGACGATGCGCGAGTCCGACTGGCTCGTCGATCTCGGCCCGGGGGCGGGCGTCCACGGGGGTGAGATCCTCTACGCGGGCCCGCCGGACCGGATCGCGGACGCACCACGTTCGATCACCGGACAGTTCCTGTCCGGACGCCGCGCGATCGCGGTGCCCGAGCGGCGGCGCGAGGTCTCGGACCGATGGCTCACGATCCACGGACCGCACGAGAACAACCTCAAGGGCGACGTGGTCCGCATCCCGCTCGGAACGCTCACCGCGTTCTCGGGGGTGTCGGGGAGCGGGAAGTCGACGCTCCTCCAGGAGATCCTCTACAAGGCCGTTCGGCGTCACCTCGGCGTAAGCCGCGAGACCCCCGGCCGCCACGACTACATCGAGGGGATCGACCAGATCGACCGGGTCCTCCTCATTGACCAGACCCCGATCGGCCGGACGCCCCGCAGCAATCCAGCGACCTACACCGGGCTGATGACGCCGATCCGCGAGCTGTTCGCGGGCCTCCCGGAGTCACGGGCTCGAGGGTTCGCCCCGGGGCGCTTCAGCTTCAACGTCGCGGGAGGCCGGTGCGAGGCGTGCGACGGAGACGGGGTGCTGCGCTACGAGATGCACTTCCTGCCCGATGTCTACGTCGCGTGCGAGGAGTGCCGCGGACAACGGTTCAACGCGGAGACGCTGAGCGTCCGGTTCAAGGGAAAGAGCATCGCCGACGTCCTCGCGATGTCGGTCGCGGACGCGCTCGAGTTCTTCCGCAACCACCGCAGGATCCAGGGCCGCCTACAGCTCCTCAAGGACGTCGGGCTCGGCTACATCCAGCTCGGACAGAGCGCGACCACGCTGAGCGGGGGGGAGGCGCAGCGGATCAAGATCGCGTTCGAGCTCGGCAAGACGCAGACCGGCCGCACCCTCTACCTGCTCGACGAACCTACGACGGGCCTCCACTTCCAGGACGTCGAGCGCCTCCTCGACGTTCTCCATCGCCTGCGCGAGGGCGGCAACACCGTCGTCGTCATCGAGCACAACCTCGACGTCCTCAAGTGCGCCGACTGGCTCATCGACCTCGGGCCCGAGGGCGGCGACGCCGGGGGCCGCGTGATCGCGACCGGCACGCCCGAGGAGGTCGCCGGCGCCCCGGGCTCGCACACGGCGAGGTTCCTGCGGCCGCTCCTCGCCCTGCCCGTCGCCCGGGCCCGCCGAACGGGGCGATGAGCGGCAAGGTCCCGGACCTCCCCAGCTTCGTTCCCGCGAGCGAACTCTCGGCGCGGACCGGGGAAGGGTTCCGACCCGGGCCAACGGGTCCGGGGGTCTACCTCTTCCGGTCGGCCCGCGGCGAGGTCGTCTACGTCGGGAAGGCGCTCCGCCTGCGACGCCGGGTGCTCGACCACTTACGAGCGCGGATCGAGAAGGATGGCACGATCCTCGCGGAGAGCGCGAGCGTCGAGTTCGTCCCGACGCTGACCGAGCGCGAGGCGCTCCTGCTCGAGGCGAACCTCATCAAGCAGTACCAGCCGCCGTACAACACCCTCCTCAAGGACGACCGCAGCTACCCGTATCTCGCCGTCACGCTCACGGAGGAGTATCCCCGCGTCCTCCTCGTGCGGCGCCCGCGGCGGCGCGGAGGGGACGTGCTGTTCGGCCCGTACACGAGTGCGCGCGAGGCGCGCAGCGCCGCGACCCTGCTCGCCGAGACGTTCCAGATCCGTCGGTGCGTTCGGCTGCCGAAACGGGCGTGCCTCTACTACCACCTCAAGACGTGCAGCGCGCCCTGCATCGGCGCGGTCGGTCCGGAAGCGTACCGCGCCCAGGTCGACCGCGCGATCACCGTCCTCAAGGGTCACGGGTCGAGCGTCCGACCCGCCGTCGAGGAGGAGATGCGCCGCTCGGCGGCGCGCCAGGAGTTCGAGCGCGCGGCCCTCCTGCGCGATGCGCTTCGCGGGCTCGAGGCGCTCACCGAGCGCCAGCACGTCGTCGGCCCGGGGACGGGGCGCGCCGACGTGATCGCGCTCGCCCTTCCCCACGACCCGGCGACGCTCAAGGTCGCCGTCGGGCTGCTCCAGGTCGAGGACGGCGAGGTCCGCCGCACCGAGCCGCACCTCCTCCAGGTCCCCGCCGACGACCTACCGGAACCGGGGGAGCTCCTGCGCCAGTTCCTCGTCCAGTACTACGGCGGGAAGAT
The DNA here is from genome assembly GCA_050749685.1 of Thermoplasmata archaeon. Classification (GTDB taxonomy): domain Archaea; phylum Thermoplasmatota; class Thermoplasmata; order Lutacidiplasmatales; family UBA184; genus Lutacidiplasma. Next base: position 9,113 of record JBOGRS010000016.1, on the reverse strand, counting down.
CGACCTCCCGCAGCGCCTCTACATCGCCGGCCCTCGGCCCGCCGGGATCGACGAGACGGTCGACTGGCTCGAGGGCGAGCGCGGGGTGGCGGTCCACTTCCGCCCCACCGGACGCGCGGCATCGCACGCTCGCCTCGCCGAACGCCTCGCGCGCTCCCACGTCGACCAGGTCGTCGTGAGGCGCCCGCCCCGCGAGGTCCTGCTCGCGCTCCAGAGCCTGCTCGTACTGCCGACGATCCCGAACCGGATCGAGGGCGTCGACATCTCCCTCTTCCAGGGCTACGAGGCGGTGGGGTCGCTCGTCGTCTTCCAGGGCGGCGTCCCGGCGAAGTCGGAGTACCGGCGCTTTCGTATTCGCGGCGTCGAAGGGACGAACGACTTCGCGATGGTCCACGAGGTCGTCCGGCGACGCTACGCCCGGCGGCTCGCCGAGGAGGAGATCCTCCCCGACCTTCTTCTCATCGACGGGGGCCGGGGCCAGCTCTCGGCGGCAGAAGCGGCGCTCCAGGAGCTTCATCTCGAGGAGAGGATCCCGGTGATCGGCCTCGCGAAGCGCGAGGAGGAGGTCTACGTCAGCGAGCGCGCGCTCCCGCTCCGTCCGAACCCGAACTCGCCGCCCATGCTCCTTCTGCGCGCGGTGCGGGACGAGGCGCATCGGTTCGCCGTGACCTACCATCGGACGCGGCGGCGCATCCGGCTCCGGGACGAGGTCGAGGAACTCGAGCGATCGTCCTCGGCGCCCCCGCCCGACGGCGAAAGCGACCGGATTACTTGGAGCCCTTCGCGCGGTCGGGCGTCCCGATGAACGGCAGCCCACTCACCCGTTTGGCGACCTCGGGGACCGGGATGCGGCGCAGTTCGGCCTCGGGCTCGAGGATGGCGACATCGAGCGCCTCCGCCGGGAAGGGTGTCGGGGAGCCCTCGGCGACGGCTTGGACGGCGAGACGGAAGGCGGTCTCCTCGGTGCGGTCGCCGACGATCTTCTCCTCGAGGAAGTCGGCCACGGCCCGGCGGTTGCGCCCGATCGCGTAGGCCTTCCAGCCGATCGTCGCACCGCTCGGGTCGAGCTCGATGAGGCCCGGCACGGTGTTGTTGAACCCGCCGAGAAGGAGGGAGACCGCGAACGGACGGGTGCCGCCGAACTGGGTGAACTGCTGCAGGTGGGTGCCGAGCGAATGGCCCAGCGTCGAGTACGGCGCCACCTCGCCGAAGCTGATGCGGTGGCGTTGCGCCTCGAGCCGCAGAAATTCGACCAGCACCCGGGAGTCGGCGATGAGGCCGGCCGTCACGCACCCCAGGCCGGTGTCGATCGCGAAGCTCTTCTCGATCGATCCGGCCTCGGCGAGCGAGCTCACCGGGAGGTTGCGGTAGGCGACGAACACGATCCCCGCATCGTACGTGACCGCGACCGCGGTCCCACCCATCTGGATGGCCTGGAGGGCGTACTCGACCTGGAACAGTCGGCCGTCCGGCGAGAAGACCGTGCTGGCGCGGTCGTAGGCCATCTGGCCCGGTTGCATCTCCATGAACGATTGAGCCTCCGAAGCGAGGCGGGGCAACCGAGGGGGGGATTTGAACCCTCCCCTCGCGGTGGTGTTCGCCCCACCTGGTGCCCGGACCTCCGACGCCCCCCCATGGATGCTTCGGCGCGCCCCGCGCGCGTCAACGCTTTAGGCGGGGTCCGTGCTCCCCGAACTCGATGGCGTCGACCGCCCTTCGCGTCCTTCCGATGGCCTCGAGCTACCGGGGCGCGCTCTCGCCGGCATGCGAGCAGTGCCAGGAGGGGCGCAAGATGGTCCTCTTCGTCACGGGGGTGTGCCGCTTCCGATGCTTCTACTGCCCGGTCTCGGGCCGACGCAATCAGCAGGACGTGACCTATGCCAACGAGCGACGCGTCGAGCGGGACGAGGACGTCCTCGAGGAGGCACGGTCGATCGGCGCGTCGGGCACCGGGATCACGGGAGGCGACCCTCTCGGGGTCGTCGACCGGACGGAGCACTACGTCCGTCTCCTCAAGTCCACGTTCGGCCCGCAGCACCATATCCACCTCTACACGCACGAGCCCAACGCCGAGAAGCTCGAACGCCTCGCCCGCGCCGGCCTCGATGAGTTCCGCCTGCACATCCCGCACTACCTGTGGGGACCGCTCGTCGCCCAGGGAGGGGCGTTCCGCGAGGTCCTCGAGCGCGCGCCGTCCTGGGGGATCCGTCGCGGGGTCGAGATCCCGGTCCTCCCGGACAAGGAGGCCGAGCTCCGACGCCTTCTGCAGGCGCTCGATCTGATCGGCGTCGACTTCATCAACCTCAACGAACTCGAGTTCTCGGAGACGAACGAAGCCCACCTGCACGACCGGGGCTACGAGCTCGACCCTCGCAACGGATGGGGCGTGAAGGGGAGCCGCGCCGTGGCGCAGCGCGTCGTCCGCGAGGTCCGTCTTTCCGTCCCGCTCCACTACTGTTCCTCGCGTTTCAAGGACGGGGTCCAGCTGAAGCAGCGTCTCCTTCGTCGCGCCGCGCGCACGAAGCCGGTCTTCGCCCGGACGACCGGGGACGGCACGATCGTCTTCGGCGTGGTCGAAGCGCCGCCTCGCGGGGACCTCGCGCGCCTGGGCGAGCGCGTCGCCCGTCTCGCGGGGGTGACGGTCGCGAACTACCGCCTCGACTTTGGGCGGCGGCGCGTCGAGCTGGGCGCGTCGAGGCTTCGCCGGGTCGCCGACCGCCTCGCCTCCCCCGCCTTCGAGGTCGAGGTGTACCCGACCGCGGATGCCCTCGAGGTCGAGCGGACGCCGCTCAACACGGCGGCGTTCCCCAGGACGTCCCGCGGCGGCGGGACATAGCCTTCGTCGCACGCGTGCCCGCCAAAGGTGAGGTAGCGCTCGTCCCCCCGACGGTGCTTGATCGAGCACGGACCCCACCCGTTGTCCTCGGCGCCGTACCACATCGGGCAGTCCCGGCAGTGCAGGTCCACGGGAGGCGTCGGCCCCGGGTTCGGCGCGGTCACCGTAGGCTCCCGGCGAGCCGTTCCCAGGCATCGACGGCGTTGGACATCAACCGGGCGACGGTCACGGGTCCAACCCCCCCGGGGACCGGGGTCAGAGCCGAGGCCCACCCCTCGAGGGCGGCGGCGTCGGCATCCCCCGCCATGCGCACCCCCGAGGGGGCCGACGGGTCGGCGACGGTGCTGAGCCCCACGTCGATCACGGTCGCACCCCGCGGGACGTTCGACCGCCCGAGAAGGCCGGGGCGCCCCGCGCAACTGAAGATGATCTCGCTCCCGTCGAGCACCTGGGCGAGGTGGGGCGTGGCCGAGTGAGCCACCGTCACCGTTGCGTCGCCCCCGGCCCCCTTCGTGAGGAGGAGGAGGGCGAGCGGCAGACCGACGGTCGCGGATCGTCCGATGACCGCGACCCGCTGGCCCGAAAGGCGGATCCCGTAGTGTCGTGCGAGCGCGATCGCGCCGACGGCGACGGCGGGAGCATGGATGGGACGGCCGGCGAGCAGGTGACCTAAGCTCGAGGGGCCGACCCCATCGACGTCCTTTTCCGGGCGCAGCGACGCGACGGCGCCCAGGAAATCGAGCGCGGGCGGGAGAGGGTGCTCCACCAGGACCGCGTCCACGTTCGGGTCCGCGTCCAGTTCGGCCAGGCGGGTGCGCAGGGTGGTGGCGTCGGCGTCTCGAGCGATACCGAGATCGCGAAAGCCCACGCCCGCGAGGGCGGCCGTCCGGGACTGGCGGCGCAGGTAGACCGAGAACGGCGAGGTCGGGTCGTCGCGGTGGACGCTCACGAGCATCGGCGGGCGGCGGCCGGCGCGGGCGCCGGCCTCCACGCGGCGGCGGCCATCCTCGAGCAGGGCGCCGGCAACGGGTTTCCCATCGAGGCGCTCGGTCAATGTCGACCCCCCGGGACGGGTCGAGCCGGGGGGGGTAGATAACGAACGGCGTGGGCGGCCGGGCCGTGGACGGCGGGACGTTCGCGGGGGGGTGTGCGCGTCGGGTGGAGGCGCGGCTACGAAATGATTTATACGGCCCACCCCTCTGAAGACTAGACGGGGACCGCGCGGCGCGCGGGCCTCGGGCAACGGGGCAGTTACGGGAACATCTCCCACGGAAGCGGACTCCGCGCCATCGAGCGATCTGGATGGCTGGGGGCGAAGTCTGCCCTACCAGACGAGCGCGAACGTCGATGTTCCCCCCCGGCTCCTCGACCAAGTCATCGGCCAGGACGACGCCGTCGAGGTCGCCAAGAAGGCCGCGATGCAAAAGCGGCACATGATCCTGATCGGCGAGCCGGGGACGGGCAAGAGCATGCTCGCCCGCGCCATGGTCGATTTCCTCCCGAAGGAACAGCTCCAGGATATTCTCGCCTACCCGAACAACGACGACCCCAACGAGCCGAAGATCCGGGTCGTGCCGTCGGGCAAGGGCAAGGAGATCGTCGCGGCCCAGAAGCTCGAGGCCGCTCAGCGCAAGGAGCAGCGCATGATCCTGTTCGCGATCGCCGCCCTGCTCATCATCGGGTTCACGATCTACATCGCCTGGATCTCGCCGGGCCACCAGGACCTCACTCCGATCCTCCTCGGCGTGCTCATCGTCTTCATCCTCTATGCGATCGTCCGCTTCTCGGGCGGGCGGTCCGAGGGCGGCGCCGGCGTGGCGAAGCTGCTCGTCGCCCACACGCCGGACGAGCGGCCGCCGTTCATCGACGCGACGGGAGCTCACGCCGGCGCCCTCCTCGGGGACGTCAAGCACGACCCCTTCCAGTCCGGCGGCCTCGAGACCCCGCCCCACGAACGGGTGGAGGTGGGGGCCATCCACAAGGCGAACGGCGGCGTCCTCTTCGTGGACGAGATCAATCTCCTCAAGATCGAGAGCCAGCACTCGCTCCTTACCGCACTGCAGGAGCGCAAGTTCCCGATCGTGGGCCAATCCGAGCGCTCGGCGGGAGCGATGGTCAAGACCGAGCCCGTCCCGGCCGACTTCGTCCTCGTCGCCGCCGGGAACATCGATAGCGTCCAGTCGATGCATCCCGCCCTGCGCTCGCGCATCCGGGGCTACGGGTACGAGGTCTACGTCAAGACGACGATGGACGACACCCCCGAGAACCGGATGAAGATCGTCCGGTTCGTCGCCCAGGAGGTCATCAAGGACAAGAAGATCCCCCATTTCGACATGCCGGCGGTCGTGGAGATCGTCCGCGAGGCGCAGCGGCGCAGCGGACGCTCGGGCCACCTCACCCTGAGGCTCCGCGAGCTCGGCGGTCTCGTGCGCGTGGCCGGCGACGTCGCCAATTCGGAAGGGGCGCGGGTCGTGGGCGCCGAGCATGTCGTGCGGGCGAAGCGCACGAGCCGCTCGCTCGAGCAGCAGATCGCCGACCGGTACATCGAGCGGCGCAAGGAGTACCGGATGTTCCAGACGGAAGGAGCGACCGTGGGGATCGTCAACGGGCTCGCGGCGATCAATGCGCAGTCCGGCATGTCCGAGTTCTCCGGGATCGTACTCCCGATCGTCGCCGAGGTGACGCCGGCCCAGACGCGGGCGGGCGGGATCGTCGTGGCGACGGGGAAGCTCGGCGATATCGCAAAGGAAGCCGTTCAGAACGTGAGCGCGCTCATCAAGAAATACACGGGGGAGGACATCTCCCGCCACGACATCCACATCCAGTTCGTCGGCACGTCGGACGGCGTCGAGGGGGACTCGGCGTCGGTCTCGATCGCGACGGCGGTCATCAGCGCGCTCGAGGGCGTCCCGGTCGACCAATCGCTCGCCATGACCGGATCGTTGAGCGTCCGGGGCCAGGTCCTGCCCGTCGGTGGGGTGACGGCCAAGGTCGAGGCGGCGGCGGACTCCGGCCTGAAGCGGGTCCTCATACCGGAGGACAACATGGACGACTTGGTCCTCGAGGCTCGCTACCGTGGCAAGATCGACGTGATCCCGGTGCGGACGCTACGAGACGTCCTCAAGTACGCGCTCGTGGGCCAGGGCGGTACCAAGGAGACCCTGTTGGAGCGCCTCGCCGCGATGGTCCACGCCACGAGCCTGACCGAGATCTCCCAGGGTGGGATCAAGGCGCCTCCGGCGCGGCCGGCGGGATTGTGAGAGGCAGCGTCCGCATCCCGTTCCACCAGCCCGTGCCGACGCGCCCCGCGCGCTCCGAGCCCGAGGACGACAAGGACCGGTTCGTCGGCCGCGAGTGCTACGTGTTCAACCCCTCGCTGCGGGCGACGCTCGACGATACCCAGTGCAGCCACTGCCGCTTTTACCTCACCGCCCGCTGCCCCCACATCGACGAGTTCCTCGACGATGTGGAGGAGCTGTCGCCGGAGTAGGGTGGGTACGGCGTGATGCGCTGCCTGCTCGTCGGCCGCTTCCAGCCGTTCCATTTAGGGCATCTCGCGGTCCTACGGCAGATGCGCGTCGACCAGCCGACGGCCGACATCCTCCTCGGGATCGGGAGCGCGCAGGAGTCCTATACCCCGCTCAACCCGTTCACCGCCGGAGAACGCTACGAGATGATCGCGCGCGCGCTGGCCCAGGACGACCTGGGTGCCGTCGCAGCCGTCCCGATCCCCGACATCCAGCGCCACGCGCTCTGGGTCGCCCACGTACGCTCCCTCCTGCCGACGTTCGAGGTCGTCTACACGAACAACCCCCTCACGCGGATGCTCTTCGAGGAGGGGGGCTACCGCGTCGCGGCTCCCGCCCTGGTCGAACGGAACCGCTTCGAGGGCGCGCACGTTCGCGAGGAGATCCTGGGCGACCGCGCGTGGACGGAGCTCGTCCCCCCCGCCGTCGCGCAGTACGTGACCGCGATCCACGGTCCGGAACGGATTCGTCTCCTGAGCGCACAGGGCCCCACGCACCCTTCCGACGCTGCGTCTCGGTGACGATGGGCGAATCGACCCCGCCGGGACCGTCCCCACCGTCGGTGCGACGGACGGCGCTTGCGCCGCTCCCGGACTGGGTGCATCCGGCGACGCTCGCTGTCCACGGCGGACGACGCCCGGACTTCAACGCGGGCGCGGTCGTCCCACCGATCTACCAGACCAGCACGTTCCGCTATCCCGCGGACTTCTCGGAGGCGGCCGACGCCGAGCCGTACCTGTACACTCGGATGCGCAACCCAACGCTCGAGGTCGCGAGCGAGCTCGTGGCGCGGCTCGAAGGCGCCGAGGCCGCGAGCGTCTTCGGTTCGGGCATGGGGGCGTTGGCCTCGGCCCTGCTCGCCCGCGTACGTCCCGGGGAGGAGGTCGTGGCCCTCGAGAGCCTTTACGGGGGAACGCTCGAGCTCCTGGACGGGCTGATGGCGCGCTTCGGCGTGAAGATCCGATGGGTCCCGGACGATGCGTCCGAGGCTCCGACGACGTTCCTCCGACCCTCGACCCGCGTGGTCCTCCTCGAGAGCCCCACCAACCCGACCCTACGCGTCCACGATCTCGTTGCGTGGTCGCGCGCCGCCGAGCGGGTGGGGGCGACTGTGATCGTCGACAACACCTTCGCGACCCCGATCAACCAGAACCCCCTCGCGTGGGGCGCCCACCTGGTCGTCCACAGCGCGACGAAGTACCTCGGCGGCCACTCGGACCTGGTCGCGGGCGTCGTCGTCGGCACGAGCGACCTCATCGGTGAGATCGACGCGACGCGTACCTCGCTCGGTTCGGTGCTCGACCCCTTCGCCGCCTTTCTCCTCGTGCGAGGGATACGGACGCTCGCTCTTCGGGTCGAGCGGCACAACGCGAACGGACGCCACATCGTCGACGCCATCACCGGCCACCCGAAGGTCCTTCGCGTCGACTACCCGGGACGTGGGGGCCCGAACGAGGAAGAGATCGCGACGCGTCAGATGCGCGGGCGCGGCGGCATGGTCGCCCTCGAGATCGCCGGCGGAGCCGCGGCGGCGACGCGATTCCTCCGTCGCCTACGCCTCATCACCGTGGCGGCGAGCTTGGGCGGCGTCGAAAGCCTCGCGAGCGTCCCGAAGCAGACTTCCCACCGCCACCTGACGCCCGAGGAACTGCGGCGGCGCGGGATCGGCGAGGGACTGGTGCGCCTCTCGCTCGGAATCGAGGACCCGCGGGACCTCGAGCGCGACATTCGCGAGGCCCTCGAAGGAGTCTAGCCGTCCGCGGCGGCGTGCCTCCACCGCCACCATTATTATCGACACGGAGTGGTCCGCGACGGGCGCCACTGTAGCTCAGTCGGCAGAGCGGCTGATTCGTAATCAGCAGGTCGGGGGTTCAAGTCCCTCCAGTGGCTGGCGGACCCGACTCGTTGGACGGGCTTGATAAACATTACGCGATATACTGGTGATCCACATGAGCACCTCGGCGACGACCGTCAGGGTGTCGCGAGACACTCTGGCCGAGCTGGAGCGATTCCAGCGGGCGCTGCGAACGACGACCGCGGATGAGACCATCCGCGAGGTCCTCAAACTCCAGCGAAACGTGCTAATCCAGCGACTGTCGGGCAGCATGCGAGGCAAGCTCACCCGCTTCACCGAGGCCGACCGCGTTGATACTGATCGTTGACTCCTACGCTTGGATCGAATTCCTCATTGGGTCCGAGCAGGAGCCCCAGGTTCGTGAAGCCCTTTCAGCGGCCGATGTCGTCGTGACCCCCGACCTGGTCCTGGCTGAAATCACGCGCAAATTTTTCCGGGAGGGTGTAGCTCCATCGCAGATTCGGCGGAGGGTTGAGGATCTCTCGACTCTCAGTCAGATCACTCCGATCACCATTGACATAGCCCTCGGCATCTTCGAGGCGGATAGCGATCTTCGGAAGCGTGCCCGATCACGAAAGCTGAAGAATCCCGGAATCGCCGACGCCGTGATCCTGTCCACAACCCGATGGCTCAAGGGCAGAGTCCTCACCGCGGACCCTCACTTTGAAGGTCTTCCGGAGACCCTATGGCTCGAGCTGTAGATCCCACCGGTGCTATGACCGGACATCTGGCCCCCTGAACTGACAATACATCTGGCCCCCCCGGGAAGTGTGGACATGATGGGTTCCGCTCATGGGCCGGCGGAACGTACATCCGAGGCGCCTCTCGTCCTCCACCTCGAGGCGCCTCATGGAGAACTTGAATGAGAAGACCTTCGTCGGACTCGACGTACACC
>JBOGRS010000015.1:0-34839 GCA_050749685.1 Thermoplasmata archaeon | reverse complement strand
GTCGTCGAAGGAGGCGGTGGCGGTGCGAACGCGACCCGGGTCCCGTAGCCTCTTCCCAGGATATCGAACGTCCCATAGGCGGGCGACGGAGTGAAGATTGAGTTCGACGACGCGGACCATATGTAGCTGCTGTTCGGCAGGGCGAGGATGATGGAGCTCCCCTCGCTCGAGGCACCGAACGGGTAGGCCGACGTCCCGGGGTAGTACCCCTCGAAGAGCGAGATCGTCCACGCGGTCCCGTTCGGGAGGCCGGTCTCGTTGATGGTGAAGTTGAAGTCGGTTAGAGGTCGACCCGTTGCGCTGAAGACTACGCCGACCGACGCAGCGGCGCCGTTCACGTGTATTGAACCTGAGCCCGGGTTCGACGAATAGCCCGGGACGTTCCCGACCGTGTAGCTGTATGTCCCGTTCGGCGCGCTGAATCCGACGGAGGCCGTCGTCGAGCCGTTCGAGCTCCCGTTGAGGGCCACCGACCAGAAGCTCCCCGAGGGAAGCCCCGTCTCGGTGAACCCCACCGTGTACTTCGGGACGCGTACGGGAGAGAACGCGACCGACTCATTCACCCCGGCTCCACGCACCGAGACGATCCCCGAAAGGGGGCGGACCGCGTACCCGGTGATGTTCGAGACGGAGAAGTCGAACGATCCGTTCACCGACGAGAAGAGAATCGGCCCGGTGGTCGAGCTCTTCACCGTCCCGTTGAACGTGACGGTCCAGTTCGTGGACGCCGCAAGCCCGCTCTCGGTGAAATTGACGTCGTAGGTCGCGGGGGGGCGCGTCGTGGCGAAGAGGATGGACGTGCGAGTTGCCTGACCGTTCACGGTGACGTTCCCCGAGCCCGGCGTTGCGACGAAGCCGGAAGGTGGAGTGATGTGATAGGCGTAGGTCCCATCGGGCTCGAGAAACCCGATCTGGGCCGACGCCGACGCGCTGGTCAGACCGGCCAGAGTTACCGACCAACTGGTGCCCGAGCCCAGACCGCTCTCGGTGAAGTTGATCGCGTACTTCTCGCCCCCCACCGGGAGTGCTCCGCCGGGCCCGTTCGGCCGAACTCCGGGAAGGACGCCGGACAGGAGAAGGAGGACCACCACAATCACGACGGCCGCAACCGCCGCTCCTCCGATCAGGATCGTCCGCCGGGGCGTCGCACCTGTGTTTCCAGCCGCCGGACCTTCGGCCATTCGAGGCATCCCTTACTCAATCGGCGTAGGAACTGGTGACGGGACTGGGGTCGGGTATATCTCAGTTCGCGTGGCGCCGGTAAACGACGGATTCCCTTCGACACCCGATCGTAGGGTGCCGGCCCCTACCTCGCGTCGAAGTTCGGTTCGGGTCAACGTGGGGCTGCGCTCCGTGGAGAAGATCCACGCACGGGCCAAGAAGGCGAAAGTGACGATCGAGTCCGGCCTGAGGGACTGGCCCTACGGAAGGGCCTTCACGATCACGACCCCGACGGGTACGTGGTGAAGTTCCTACGACCGAAGGGCGAGTTCGCCGAGCGACGACGAATCCGGACGACCCGCCGATGGGCCCGGCGCACGCGTCGTCGGGTGTGCTTCGTCGAGGCACCGACGCGGGGGGTCGGACCGCGATCGCGCCCTCCCACGCGTACGGGAGGAGGATTCGAATACGGAGAGTTTATACGAATGAATACGGGAATCCGGATGCTTATCCCACCATGCGAAGCGTGGCTGATGACCTGAGGCAATTCTCCCGTCGCCATTTCCCCTTCACCTTGGGGGGATCGACGATGGTCAAGACCGAGGCACCGAGTGAGGCCCTTCGCCGGGTCGCTTCGGAGGGCGGTGCGGGCCCCGAATCGGAGTTCGCGTGGGACGACCCTAGGGTTCAGACCGTCGACGCCCCCCTTCAGCTGGGCTGTGTCGGGATCCTGACCCGCGAGATGGACCAGCGGATAGAGGGCAGTGATGCTCGCGGGTCGGAGGACCGAACCTCCGATCGAGGTGGCCCTGCGGGCGGACTCGAATGGGTCCCGAGAGGCGAACGCCCCGCCACGAGCGGGAGCCGACGTCGGCGTTCCGATCGGTGAAGGTGGGACATCGAGGAGCCCGCTTTCTCCGCGCGTGTCCACGATATCGACTGAGGGACCACGGAGCGCTCGACCGGCACATCGAGGGGCCGGTGCGACCATCGTCGATCTACTCGTCGGCATCCCTCGCTGGAAGTTCCGAGGGCTCCGTATTCCGCCGGTGGCGGCGAAGGGCCAGGATCGTGACGAGCGCGATCACGAGGACGAGGACCGCGGCGGCGACGGCAAGATCGAGCGCCAGGGCCGTTGCGGGTGCCGGCGGGACGTAGGGGACACTCGGCGTATTGACCACCACCGAGGCGGTCGTCACGGCGGACCCGCCCGCCGTATCGTTCACCCAGAGGCGCACGGTGTACGTGCTGGCGGAGCCGAACGAATGCGAAACTTGAGGGCCCGAGGAACTCCCACCGTCGCCAAAGGACCACGCGTAGACGAGTGACCCCGTTCCGCCGGTGCCGGAGGCGTGGAACGTGACCGATTCGCCGGCCGCGGGCTGGGCCGGGTCGAACGCGATCTTCGCGGTCACTGGGGGATGGACGGTCAGCACGACCCGGTCGGATATCACCGACACACCGTTTGAGTCGGTCGCCCTCACCATCACGGTGTAGCTTCCGGCGAGCTCAATGGTGCAATTCACCGTGGGCTGGACCGAAGCGCAGGATGCGGGAAGTCCGGTCCACGCGAACGCGAAGCTCCCCGACCCCAGCGTGGCGGTGGCCAAGACTCCGTACACTTGGCCGCTGTCGCCCGTCGTGCGGTTCACGGAGAGGGTCACGATGGGGTCGGTGAAGACCTGGAACGGCAGTGCGCTCGGGGCCTTGGCCTCAACTCCGTTCGAGTCGTTCAGGGAAAGACCGATGGAATAGTTGCCGGCGTGGGTTACCGTGCATGTCAGCACCAACGCGGGCCGTGGGCCGGAGCAACCGTCGGGGAGCCCGGTCCACACGACCGTCACCCCGCCGGAACCGCCCTGCGCGGTCGCCGAGAACGTAACGAGCTGTCCCACATCCGCCGAGGTTCGATTGGCCGTTGGGCCGGCCAGGATGGGGTCCCCAAAGACGGTGAACGTGAGCGCGGCGCTGGGGAGCGATGCGCGGCCGTTCGTGTCGGTCGCGGCGACCGTGATCAAGAAGGTCCCGGATGTGGAAGGCCGGCAGGATAGGACCGGTCCGATCCCGGCGCATCCGCCCGGCAGGCCCAACCAGGTAAAGGCGACGTAGGCACCGGTCCCGAGCGTCGCCTGCGCGGAGAAGGTGACGTTCTGGTTCACGTCGACCGAGGTCGCATTCGAGCCCGGGGCCGCCGTCGACACGTTCGCCCTCGGCGTCGTCACCGTCGGGTCGTCATAGATCACGAGCGCGACGGGGAGGGTGCTGGCATGGAACCCATTTGAGTCCGTCGCATTGACGGAAACGTTCGCCGCGCCCGAGCGCGCTACGGTGCACGTCAGGGGATTGGATGCTCCGACGCACCCCGGCAGCCCGGACCATGCGTAGCGGAAGCCCCCGGATCCCTCCCGAACGGTCACGTTGAATTTGACGACCTGCCCGACATCGGCGGAACTCGGGGTGGCGGTGAGGTTCGAGGCGATCGGGTCGAGGTACACGGTAAGGTTCGTCCCCATCGTCGTCCCGGCGCTATCGGTCGCGTTCAATGGATAGAGCCCGGCGCGGGGCACCGACGGCACCAGGAACGTGACCATGAAGTCGCCCGAGACGTTTGCGATGATCCCACCGTTCGTGCACGATCCGATTGAAGCGCTCGTGCAGCTGATGGCGATCGCTCCGAGCGAGACGTGGGTCATGTTGAGGCTCGAACCGAAGCCGGTGGCATTCATCGTCACGTTCTCCCCCACGTCGGCGCTCGGTGCGCCCACGAGGAGGCCGACCTCGTCAAAGAACGCCGTCGCGGTCGACGTTCCCGAGCTCGCGGTGACATTGTCGGATCCGGGGTATCCCGAGAGGGCCGCGATCGTGCAACTGAACGAGCCCGAGACGGCGGTACAGGGCGACGGCGTCGTGGACACGGAGTTCCCGGCGAAGGTGATGGCGATCGTCGCCTTGATGGTAATACTCGCAAATCCGGACCCTGACACCGTCACGGTGGTCCCCGACGGGCCGCTCGTAGGGGAGAGTGATATCGACGCGGCGAGCGGGAGCGGAAGCGCGGGAGAGATTCGGCTCGCCCCTCCGGCACCGGTGGGGAGCGGCGCTCGGCCCAGCGTACCACCATCCCCCGCGCTCATCACGGAGATGAGAACGACCGCAATCAGGACCGCCGGACCTAAGGTTCGGCCCCGTCCCGTCATCCGTCGGTCCTCGTCTCATCCACCGCCGAGCGCGATCAGGAATTCAACGGCGGCTAGATTCATGCTCCTCACTCAAGGTGTTGAGGTACTTGACAGTGCTCCGGATGCCCCGCCCGGTCGCCTCTCCCGATGAAGAGAGGTGAGGAAGACGCTGGACGATGCCCCCAAACGCGAACCTACATCCCTACCCCCTCCCCAATGGCGTTGAACGGCCGGGTCGCGGGTCCCCACACGGAAAAGGCCGTGTCGCGGATGGACGACCCTGCGAATACCTTCTTCACGACCGAAGATCGACGCGGCTCGCGCGTCCGTCGCCGTCCGCCGGTTTGGGCCCGCGCGCGGGCTCCACGAACTTCGGGAGCGCAGGATCACCCTTGGCGACGGTGCCAGTCGAGGATCCGTCGCAGGGTCCCCTCAATGGGGATAGTGGGCGCCCACCCGAGGGCACGGAGCCTCCCGGTGTCCCCGAGGTGGACCGGCTCGTCCGCGGTCCGTATCAGTCGGGGGTCGGGATCGGCACTCAGCGTCGCCGTGGAGAAGCTCAGGAACTTGTCGAGAAGCTCGCTCACCAGGTACGCCTGACCTCCGCCGACGTTGTAGACTTCGCCGGGCGTGCCCTTGAGGGCGACGGTTTCGGCGGCGCCCACAAAATCCTCCACGTCCATGATCTCGCGACGCACATCCACGCGACCGACGCGGATGCTCGTGGCACCGTTCCTCTCCGCCGCGGCGATCCGGCCGGCGACGTCGTTACAGAAGTCGCCGGTCTTCCCCACTCCCGTCGTCCCGAAGATCCTCAAGCGAAGGATCGGAAGCTGGTGCGCGAGGTGGTACTGAAGGCAGAGCAGGTCGGCCGCGGCCTTCGACGCGGCATACGGGCTCGTCGGCGCGAGCGCGCACGTCTCGGGCGTCGGGATCTGTGCCGGTTCGCCGTACGCGGTCCCGCTGCCCGCGAACACCACCTTGGTGGTGGGGCTAACGTGACGGATCGTTTCGAGGAGGTTGAGGGTGCCGATGAAGTTCACGTCGTGCGTGTAGCGGCTCTCGCGGAACGAGCGCTGGACGTACGCCTGACCGGCGTAGTGGAAGATCACGTCGGGGCGTTCCCGCGCGATGAGCGTCTCGACCGCCTCCGTCGACCGGATGTCGAGGCGCTCGGCGGGTACGTGGCCCCACGGGGGGCACCCGTTCGGGGGGTGATCGTGTTCGAAGTAGGTACCGACGACCGAGTCCCCGCGTTCGGCGAAGCGGCGGGCCGTGTAGCTGCCGAGGAAGCCGGACGCACCGGTAACGAGAACCTTCACGCGCGGGAGCCGAACCGTCGGCCTCTTAAGACCTTCCCCGGGGGGTGCGGACGGCGCCCGTCCTTCGTCCGCCCCACGCGTCCCGCGACATAGTCTCCGACGGCCGGCGCTCGAGCTCTTGGGTTCGCCGGGACTCTTCGTCCTTCCCTCAACGTGCGCGCTTCCGTGCGAGGACCGTCGGAGCCCCCGGACGGGGTTCGATCCCACGCGGGATTCCCGTCGACGCGACCGCGGCCCCCGTAGCTTCCCAATTGAGCGCCTGGCCGAACACGTCCATCGCCCGCCGCTGCCTCGAAGGGTCCGCCTCGAGGTAGCGCATGGTCGTGGCGAGATTCTCGTGGCGAAGGAACTCCTGCACCGACCGGTACACGCCGTCCCGGGAGGTCTCCGGGGAGTTGAGGAGCGTCTTTTCGAGCAGGGTCGCTCCCGAGCGTCGGAGCATGTGCGTCGAGAGCTTGACGGCCACGCCGAGTTCCCCGAGGCGTCGCTGAACGATGAGCATCCACCGGTTGGCTCCTCCCCCGCCGTACGGGATGAGCGCCTCCCCCCGACGGTGGAGAAAGAGCTCGGGCGGAACCGGGGTGAGCGGGTTCCTTCGGAGCATCCGACGGACCTTGCGATCCCTCCACCAGAGGTAGTCCCTCAAGGCGTCCGGAAGCGCCGGGTGCATCGGCATCCAGGCCATCTTGGGTTGCCCCCTTCCTTTCCCCCGCACGAGGATCCGGGCCCCCGCGACGTCGATGTCCTCGACGCGCATCCTCAGCCACTCGACCCGCCGGAGTCCCTGCCCGATACCTAGGAGGGCGACCAGACGGAGCATCCGGTCCTTCCGCGTGACATCGAGGACCGCCCGTGCCTGCTCCTCGGAGAGCCATCGGACCCTCGTGGGCGGTCCCCGCTTCGGCAGCCCCACCTCGTGGAAGACGAAGTTCCGCGAGAATCGGGCGAGGTCGGCCAGGATCGCGAGCTGCCACGGGTCGTCGCCCAGCCGACGGCGCAGGAAGCGAGCATCGTCGGCCGACCATCTCGCAGGGTTCGTCGTCCTACCCGCCTGGGCGAGACGGGTGAGCGCCCTTCGGACCACCCAGCGGTACTGCGCGATGGTCGTCGGGAGGCAGCCCCGCTCGCGCTTGAGCGACAGCCAACGACCGATGGCCTCCTCCTTCGGACGCACGCGAGATCCTCGGCGTCCGTGAGAGATGGCCGTTCCGCCCGCGATGAACGATGACCGGAGGGGCTGCGGGCGGCCCGGACCATCGTCCCGAACGCGGGAAAACAGCGCTCCGGCGCGGGGAAGTTACGAGGGGATGGAGGCTACCTTACCCCGCTCGTACATCAGGCGCGCGTTAATATACCGTGATGCGTCCATTGACGTTCGATGACCTCCAATTCCATCCTCACCGGGGTCAGTATCGTGATCCCGGCATGGAACGAGGAGGACCGGCTCGCCCGGACCCTCGACCGCTACCTCCCGGCCCTGATGGCCCGCGGCGAGCCGTTCGAGGTCATCGTCGTCGTCGACGGCGTGACGGACCGCACGGCCGAGATCGCCCGGACCTACGCCGACCGGAACGTTCGCCTCCTCGAGTTCCCGACCAAGCTGGGGAAGGGCGGCGCGATCCTCGCCGGCATCTGGGCGTCCCGTTTTGAGTACGTGGGATACCTCGACGCCGACGGACCCATCTCCCCCAAGCAGATGTACGGTCTCGTCGGCTACCTCAAGGACGTCGACTTCGTCGTGGCGTCCCGATGGACCCGCGGGTCGATGGGGGTCGAGGCCGAGCCGATCTTCAACCGCCTCGCCGGACGGGCATGGAACGTCATCACCCGCTCGCTCCTCTTCCTGCCGATGCGCGACACGCAGTGCGGGGCAAAGTTCTTCAAAGCCTCCGTCGTGCGCCCGCTATTACGCACCGTCACGCTGACGAACCGCGCCTTCGACGTCGACCTGCTCTACCACGTGCGCAAGGGCGGCAAGAGGGTGAAGGAGGTCCCGGTCCGGTGGACGCACGACCCCGACACCCGCATGCCGATCGGGTGGGCGATCCCGGTGATGTTCGTCTCGATCCTGGGCGTGCGGCTGATGAACTCCCCGATGGCGAAACGCGTGCCGCCGAAGCTCGTCCGATGGTTCTTGAGCGAGTTCGGCGAGAGCTGAATTGGCAATGCCATCTTGTGTTTCAAACCGAACTGCCAAAAAGACGCGAACGCGTCCGCGTCAGGTTTGAATCACGTGGGCGAGAAACATCGCGAATTTGTACCGACTCGGCGGCGGACAGTGAAAGTATCACTTCTTAGCAGTGCGATTGCGGCGCGTCGATCCCAAGAACTGGCGTGGCCGAACAGGACTGGACGAGAGCGAAACTCACTCCTGCTCTCCATGCTCCCTGCGCGCGCTTGAGACGACATCATCAATCAGAGTTTCGACGTTGATGACTTTCGAAATGGTCCAGGACGATCGGCAACCCCGCTCAGAGCGGTCACGACCAATATGGAGCGAGATTACTGCCGCTACTCGGTGGCTTGGCGAGGTTACGTGGAGAAGAATCCGTTCGATTGATGCCTTGGTGGGACTAGCACTACTCATTGCGGCGATCACGGCAAGCGCATACTGGCTCAGAGGCGGCGTGCTACTTCTGGATGATGGATTCTTTCCCTTCTCCCCCTCTGTCGAGCTAGCCAAGAATCTGTCCGTTTGGAATTACCCGGACCTTCCCGGTCAGGCGTACTTCGGAACGTTTCAGTACATGCCACTGATCACATGGGCGGTTTTCATCAACGGCTGGCTCGGTTTGCCACTTGGTTTCGTATCGCTTTCGTACCTTTCCCTTCTCGAGTGGAGTAGCGGTCTCGGTACCTACCTGCTAGCACGAACTATTCTGAGGGCAATAGGGAAGGAGGGTAGATCGGCCCTTGCTGGAGCCATCCTGTGTGCGCCGATCTACATGTTCAATTGGTACAAGGTACTTTACATCGGAGGAGAATTCTTCCCGGCCTTCATACTCATTTCACTTCTCCCAGTGTACCTGTTCGCCGTTGTCCAATATGTGCGAACCGGCCGACTCAAGTTTCTGGTCGCAGGTTTCGCGCTTGCCGGGCTAATGGCAGCTGGGTTCTGGGAAGTGCCATACCTGCTCTGGACGGTATTTGCGCTTCTAGCAATGGTTGCTATCCCGATCTATCCCGGTCTGGATATCAAGACACGGGCGAAGCGGGTACTCGTTTCGTTCACGGCCTTTTGGTTCTCCGCTGCGTGGACCCTAGGGGCCCTGTTGTACCAGACACTGTTAGGGGCCTCTATTCTCAATACAACGAGTGTGGGGGGCAAGAGCCTCCTCGTGGCTGAGTACACCGGATTCCAGACATCTGGTGTTCAGACGTTTCTCTTTCTGTTCGTGCCCCAACTGCAAGTGGGAGGTCCTGGGCTTTTCGGTTTCCCCATCTTAAGTAACGCCGAGTTCCTCGCAGTGGCCCTGCTCTCGTCAGCTTTGCTTCTTCTCCTCTCCCAGGCGTTCGCTCTTGAGAAATCGGAATCGTCCTACCAGCTCGGGCTGAAGCTCGAAACGATCCTCGTCTTCATCGTCGCACTGGGCGTAGTCGATCTTTCCTTCCTTATTTCGCCAGGAGAACCGCTCCTATCTGGACTAGTGTTCTCCACCTCCTCTTACTGGAGCATAGACGTGTTCTTGCTTTTTCTTAGCCTACTCGTTGCAATTTCTGTCCAAGTGCTAGTGGAGAGAGTATCCGGATACCTTACTGCATCGTATGGTGGCGGGAGTGAGAGGCTTAACGCGCGTAGGCTGGCCCCAAACTGGCGAAGCCACGTCAGGAGGTCAGCCCCCGTCGTTGTGCCGGTCTTCGTCGTACTGCTCTTCGTCATACCGACGATGATCCAACCAACTGAGTTCTGGGATTACGGTGGCCCCCATCAGATTAGCGGCGTCGTGCATCCATCAAGTTCGCTACTCAAGGTGGGTTCTTATCTGAGTCGGGAGCAACCGGCTGGAAACGTCCTTCTTCTGCCGATCGTAGTCGCGCCTTCATCGTCTCGCCAATCGGGAAGCGCGTATCTGTCGGTGGAGCCGCCTCTATCGACTTTTACTACCGGCCAGTTTGTATACGAGGATAGTAGCTATAGTCCATCGGAACTTTCATATCCTCTCTTGAAATTGTTTCCCTCTGCGGCTGCTGGAGACGTAGTTGGCTATCTGCGTACGTTAGGAATTTCACGCATAGTGCTTGATCACAATGCGGATCCCGCATGGGTCTCGCCGCCGCTGAGTCAGTATGCCGAAGGTTACCCCTACAATTACTCAGCGATAGAGATGGCCTTGAACACCTCTCAAAACATTACATACGAGTTCACAGATTGGCCATACTCTGTCTACACAGTCAGTGGCGCTTACCCTGTCGTTTACGGTGCGGAGGGGACTCGATCAACCGGAGGGAGCGCATTGCCTACTCCACTTCAAGTCTACGATCGATACTCCCGACCCGGTGCTAGCTCAACTCGGAATGTCCTGGTTAGCGCAGCGCCGGATGGTTCCATGCCTCCGCCTCAGACTGGCCCACCTTGCAATGTGTCGTACGTTGCTCACGGCTCCGACTCGTATGACCTCCGTGTCGACGCAACCTCGGTGTGCTACATCGTGCTCAATGAGCAGTTCGACATGGGTTGGAGGCTTTTGTCTGGTGGCTCGGATGTGACTTTCGTGCACTTCATAGCGAACGGATACGCGAATTGTTGGTTGGCACCCGTAGGCAAGTACACGCTTACCCTTGTGTACGCTTATCGACCAGTGCAAAACATTCTGACCGCTGTGACGCTGCTATCAGGGTTGGTTCTCGCCACCCTGCTTGCGTTCGAGATACTTGGTCCGAAATTCGCTCCCCTCGAGTGGCGGGCTCGCCAGTTCGATCGACCCGGATCCGGCCGAGTTCACAAGATCTCGAAAGTGAAGAAACATTGACTCCTGATTGAAGAATCTCTCCGAGTCGGCGCGTCGACGGAGCTTTCCCAGATAGTACTCTTCCTTGTCCCCCTTCCATCGGTCATAGTACGCCAGGATGGCGGCGATCAAGTCCCTGTCGCGCATGGTTGTGAGCTTCCCGAAGCTCTTGTCCCGCCCGACAATTGATTGGGGTCCGCTTACAGACGTGCTGACTACGGGGAGCCCAGATGCGAGCCCCTCTACAACGGAAAATGAGAACGGTTCGACGTAGGAGAGCGAGATCATAAGATTGGCAGTTGCGAGAGACGAACACTTCTCCTCTTCTCTCACAAAGCCAAGATAGGAAACATTCTTGAGACGCATCCTGTTGAAATGGGCGGCCGACTCACCCGAACCGATTATCTCCATCCGGATATCTTCGGAGTCTAGTTTCGAGACGAACTCTGCGAGCCGGCTCAACCGGGCGGCTCCTTTCTGACGATTGTTTAGACGACCTAGGTACACGATTCGGAAAGTCGAGTCGTTTCGGCTAGTCCGGTACCGGCCATAGTCTATTCCGAGGTCCACGACTTGAATCTGTTGGCTCTTTACCCCGCAGCGGAGTAGAAGCCGCCGTGTAGGTGGATTAAGGACTTGAAATAGATGACTCGCGAGAAGGGACTCCCTCCCGGCCATTCTCCATGTTGACTCCACGAAAAGAGAGAAAAGCGACCCGACCGGATTTGCAATAGAGATTGGTTCGATTGTGACTCCATGAAGCAGGAAGATCACGCGCAGCTTTGCATCGCGAAGTTTAGACAAGTATGAGGGGCTGGGGGCTCTGCCGACGTAGACAAGGTTCGTGTCGTTTTCTAAGAACAGTTGGGGGGGAGGGAGCGGGTGAGTTACACGCAAACGGTGCAAGAAATCACGTGAGTATGGCACACGCTGTATCGGTAGTTCAGTAAGCCGAATCGCCTCATCCCAGCTGAGTCTACGATACGCGAGTACATTGGTAGGCGAGTAGATTGTTAGTGAGAATCCCATCTTTGCAAGGGACATCCCGACAGCGATAGCGTTGGATTCGCCTCCACCGTAGTGATCCAGTGGACCGCCTAAGAAGATACCAACCGATGCCATACTCGCCTCTCGCTACCCCCCTCGAAGGGTGGGCCAGTTGCCGGGTCGCGCACACATGCCGGAGGTGGCGAAACTGTGCTGGACAATCTCATGAACAGACTCTAGCGAAGATAGGAGACCTAGTAACCCAGAATCTGAAGAGCCGAGCGGACGGAGATAAGCTCGAGGTTCCCCGGATTGCCCGATGGTGCGTCGGTGGAAGACGTTTGGCGAGAGTTCCCACAAGCGACTTTGGATATCGCGAGAGACAGCGACACCGGGTCCCGTGGCCTTACGAATTCGCAATCGATATTCAGGAGAGTCGCGGTTTCTCTCATTCCAGGGAGATCATACGAGATTATCGGGACACAATAGTATGAAGCAAGACTCATCACTCCAGAAAAACCCCCAGTCGCATTGTACGGGAGTATCACTAGTGTTGCAGCTTCGAAGAGGGGTGCGACGGCGCGGTCCGGGACTTCCAGAATGAAACGATAAACGTCGTGAGGAAGACGCTGTTCGAGTCTATGTATCTGGTCCGCGGACCCTTCAAACGCGGAGTTCACGTGGCCTGCCACAACCACGCTGAAATTATGGCCATCCGCACGAAGCGATTCGAGGCAGTCGATTACCCCCACTAGATCCTTCTGCGGTCCCCACGCGCCGAATAGGAGGATGGAAACCGGTTTGTCTACTGGTGTCGCACTTGGCGACTCCGCGCGTCGGTTCGCTTGGACCGGATTCGCAAACGCGTCCACATGGGGGACAAACACCTGCTGAATAGGGCCGGGAAGGAGCGATCGCATTGTGGTGACTTGCGAAGGTAGGGGGACAACAACTCGCGTCAGCATGGATAATAGAGCCTCAAGTGTTCGGACCATGACCCGCTGGGTCAAAGAGGGGTTGTAGCCGAGACTCGCGACGTCGCTAGTCTCCAAGAAGTTGTGCATATAAACGACTACTCGGTTAGGGGCAAGGGCACCCAGGGCGATGGGGATTGACAGTCCGAGGCCATTGGCGAGTTCACCATTCCCAAAAGAGGTAAGGTAGATGTTGAACAGGATCGCATCGAACTCCTGGCACCTAGCGAGAATCTTCAGAAAGCATTTGGTCAGACCGATGGGATCGTCATATTCCCACGCTGGCTCAAGCGAGACCTTCTCTAACGCCATGACGTGATCAGGGAGTCTACTCCCGAGTGGTCCGAACACGGTAACCCGGCGGCACTCCTCTGACTTGCCAAGGAGATATGACAATCCGACAGTCGAGCTGGCGGCCCGATCAACCCGAGGCGCGTAACTTCCAAAGATTGCAACTCGGAGGCCCCGGCTACTCTTCATTCCTCACTCTCACAAGTCGTCGCTTGGTCCACACGGCAATGAAGGTCGCGACGATGGCACCAACCCCCGTCACCGGCGAGGTGGCGCCGCTGCCGATGTAGACGCTAGTCCCAAGCATGCTGTTTCTCGCACCGCCGAAACTGATTGCAAAGGTCTGTGGGGAGCCGCTTAACGCGACAGTGAATAAGTATGGATTCGGAAATTTGCTTCCTACTACGGGGATGTCGATAGTGTAAGAGCCATTCGGCAGGTAGAGGACAAGGGTAGAATTCGATGATGTGAACTCGAGTGAATCTATTTCCGCGTGCCACAACGTGCTCGAGGCCAAACCGGACTCGTGAATCGTCAGGGGATATTCTGGCTCCCAGAATGCAATCGTTATAGCTGCAGGGCTACTTGAATCGTCGACCACGCCTTGGGAAGGCTTTGGTGCGTATGGTCCAACCTGGGCAACCGTGAATTGATGGATGCCGGGGATTTCGTTTACGATAATCGATGACGATGAGACAAGTTCGGCCTGTCCTGCCGAGACCGAGAGCATCCCATTTCGCGGGAGGATGGTTCTTGTCAACATGTAGCTGCAACTGATCGAGTCGTTCGAAGTCTGCTGGGCAAAGAATCCATACTGCAGAGTCGCGCCAATTTGAAGCCCCGTACCATTGAATACCACTCGGTCCCCGTAATTCTGCATAACCCCAACGGAGTGGCTGTCGGAATAGATGGTGTAGATTGCGGGGGAATTAGGAGTGAAATTGGTCGGCACATTGATGCCGCGGATGTTCAGAGCCAAGTCGTGTTGAGACGAATAGATTCCGAGGAAAGCCCCCGGGATGATTCCGACTGAAGCCATGAGTCCAGGAGAAAAGTCAGTGATGTGAAAAGTACCTTGGAAATCGAAGGCAAGGTCTTGGGTCGTATTGAGCTTCGTAGATGTCCCCTGACCATTCGTTTCGTCCATTCGTACCGTGATCCCATCGTGCTGCGTATAGGGTAGTCCCACCGTCCAGTCCGTGGGAATGACTGAGCCCAAGAAATTCCAATATTGAGTAAACACATCCCCTCCGTTATCGAGAGCACCGTACGGAGACGTCAGGTTTGGGGCCTCTCCTGCTGGCTGGCTGTTCGTGAGGTACGTTCCCATTGGAACGGAAACGATAAAGAGCGCGAGTCGCGAGACTGGTGGGATTGCTGAATTCAGGCGGGCCCAGCACGTCGCGTTGGAGGACGCGCTTCCAGCATCTTGAATCCAAGCTGGTAGATAGTGGCAGCTAGCGTTCAGAACGTAGGCGCTCCTCTCAGATCCATTCGAGTCGACGAGCAATGAGTGACTGAACGAAATACGAAGCTGGAGCGGCACCGGGGTCGCATTAGCGTACGGGTTCGTCACCGTTATTGGAAGTATAGTGGCTCCAGTTATGGTTGTCACCGATAAGTGAGGAGTTCCATCGACATTGACAGACCAGCACTGGCCCATTGGGAGTCCGGTCTCCGAGAATGTGTCTATAGTTTCCATTGGCCGCGTGGCGCTCGCGGAAAGTTCTGAGAGATGTGTAGCCAGGGCGTGCGAAGATCCGTGCTGCATGAGAGGACCGATGGAGTACGACGAAGGGTCACCTTCGATGACGACCGGGAGGGAGAGCGCCATGAACCCGAGGACTAGAGTCGCGGTGACGATCAGCGAGCTCCTGACTCCAGTCGATGTCCGGGCCTTGCGAATCAATGACTTTCCTGGAGGGCTACGCACACAACTCCTTGGCATGGGCAGTCCAACTGAACCTGCTAATGAGCCCTCGCTCGGCAGCTTGAAACCCCACGTAGGCACTCTCGTTATCCGCCAGCCGAATTCTCTTGGCAATTTCGTTTACGTCCTCCCCTTCGACAACTATGCCCGCGCCGGATTCATTTAGGAGTCTGGCCGCGCCGATTCCATTATTGACTACGGGAGGAGTCTGAGTCTCCACAGCCTCCAAAGCAGCGAGTCCCGGCCCGAACTCCCCAAAACCAAGGCGTATGGCGAACCTGCTACGCCTGTACTCAGCGATGAGATCCTCCTCACTGAGCGCGGTCCGTATACTCACCCTATCCACCAGGCCGCGCCGCCGTGTCGCCGATTCAAATTCTAGACGGAGCGATGGTATCCTCCAATTTCCGGCCATACAGAGCTTGTATCCAGGCAGCCTGTCGAGAATGTCCAGGTAGATTAGAGGCTTTCGTCCAGCGTCCCACATCGAGACGGCGATGATCTGTTTCTCACGTGACAAGTACGGCGGGCCCTCGTGGTCTCTTAGCCCAGGCGAGAGGGTGCGGACAGGCATCCCGTAGACATCGCTCGCTTGCTTTGTGACCTGGTCAGTTACCCCATAAATTGCTCGCGCCCTGGAAAGTGCAATCTTCTGCACGGCCAGAACAATGTTCGAGAGGAAGGGCAACGCAAAGTTGTCGGGCCTCTCGTGCAAATACACGCTGAATGGGATTGCGAGCCTGAGATTCGCGTACATTCCTGCGAGAGCAGAAAATTGATCATGACAGATTAGTAGATCTGGGGGGTTTCGTTCGAGGGACCGAGTACATAGGCGCATTAGGTCGAGGTCGATGGTGCTCTCTCTCCCACGATCTGGTGCAAAGAGATGGGTCAACACATCGTAGATAGCTTGCTCTACGCGATTCCGTCGGCACCTGAACATTTCCACGTTAAGAGGTTCGAGGAGCTCCGAGTAGCCCTTCGAGTCTCCTTCACGAAGGAAAAGCAGCCGAACTGAGTGACCTAAATCTTGAAGGGCGAGCGCCTGATTGATGGCGATCTTCTGCGCGCCTCCGGTCCAACAGATTCGCAAGAGAATCGTTACTCGCACGTCACCACCCCTCGGTCGGCTACCTACTCATCCTGATGCCTTTAGAGACGATGAGTGTCGTCGTCAGCATTGACCTTCCTGATGATCCCCCTCCCGACCGGGGTGACTCCTGCGATTCCATTTGTCCTAATCTCGGTCGAGAAATCCCGGAACGCCGCATTCCAGCTAATGTCGTCGGAATACAGAACCGAACCCGAGGACATTGCGCGCCAAGCAGACTTGAACTCAAGCATCATTACGTCATATGAGTGATCGCTATCGTGGAAGAAGAAATCGACGCGCCCTAATCTCGCTAGGAGTGGACCGAGCAAATCGGTCGAGGACCCGATGTTGAGCTCCCAGCTACTTCGGAGTCTATTAGGAACTAGCCAACCGGGCGCCTTCGTCCCGGGCAAGTGGACGTGATCGAGTTGTCCATCCAGATTGACGTAGCCCGTCTTCTCATAACTGGGTAGATCGACTGAGAACAATTCCCCGCGGCCATTGCGTTCCAGCGCTCTTAATATGAGCGTTGTGGAAACGCCAGACGCGACGCCGGTTTCGACCGCTATCGATGGTCTCAATGCCCTCACGAGAGAGTACAGCTCCGCGTTTGCAGGACTGAATCTCCACTTGGAAAGTACTCTGCCTACAAGCGATGACGATCGAATTGACGCCCCTAGACTGCTCGTTGAATCTCCCTCTTCGGCTAAAAGCGCCTGGGTAGCAAGCCCATCTAGGAGCCTCGAGTCGCTTTGAATTTCTCGCCAGCAGGCTCGGATGGATTTGGGGGCGACTCCAGTCATTCGAGAGTAAAGTTGGAACCGGCTCAAGTAAGCTGAAGATTCGGCTAGACGGCTCGGCATGGCCGGCCATTCCTTCGTCAGAGAGTGTCGCTCCATCTGTCCTTGGGGACCCGAGACAGTCACGTCAGTTCCTTTGTGGACCTGATTGGCCTCCAGAAAGGTGAGGAGGGACTCTCCGGAGTCAGTCTTCCCGCGGCTCGGGCCACGACGAGGAAGGGGGTTAAGACGCTGGCTACTGGGTCCTTTAGGATTGACTTGACGACATCTGAGCCATCGAGCGGGACGCTGCGGTTCCTCAACGTCTGATCGGAAACCGAACCGGAATTGATCGCATGTCGTGCTCTCGTCTCGACACGTCGATGTGCCTCTAGGTAGTCGTCGAGATTGTCTGGAAGGCGGTATCGGACAACTGCCGTTCGGGCCAAGCCTGTTCGCAAGCCGGCCAGTTTGGCCCGGGAAAGGGCAATCAACTCTTCATTCTGGCCGTTTTCTGGCAAGGGAAAGACGACTCTGACACCATCGCGCGTGTAGGCACCAGAATGACCGACTGACGGCTGATTGAATAGCCCCCTGCTGCGGGCATCCTCGGCGGGGCGCATCAACACGCCCAGAGCCCGTTCAAACATATTCCTGCCAGGAAGCGAGATTGAGACAGCGGAGGCCACGTCGTGTCCTTGGACCATGTATTCTATCAGATTGTTCAAGCACTCGGTGTCGATCTTCAGGTCCGCGTCGAAGTGTACCAGAAGATCATAGTTTCCGGCAAGAAATTCGTTTGCAATGCTGTTCAGTCCAGCAACTTTTCCGCTTCGAACTCTCCTAGCGATCACTTTCACTTGCGGCAAGTTACGTTCTCGCAAATATTCTAGCGCGTGTATCGACTCTGGATCGTCACTTTCGTCGAGTATAACCAATCTCAGATCATTTCCCGCTTGCCGACTGAGCAGAGCCTCCGCGAGCTTCGCTGGCGCGCCCTTCTCGTTTCGACTTGGGATGCCGACGAGGACCTTGGGCCCCACCTCCGTTGACGGGTTCGCTCGCAACTTTCCCTCTGCGAACAATAAAGTTACCCCATCTTTAAGGCATCCGAGCGCGGGCGTGCCTAACGGCGTGTTTCGCGCCTTGCCTCCTATAGAGCCTGTTGAGGGATTCCTCCACCGCACGCTCTTCAGCCACTCCGACCTTTTCGTTGATTGCTCTGCTTCGAAACCGCGCCCAAGTTCAACTGGTGTCCCGTATTCTCTGGCGGCGATTGCTTACGGACTCGGCGTGCCATAATATTGCAGGCGGCTGTCACCGACTTGGATGGTCTCTATCCGCCGACCCTGCTATGAGTCCACGATGCCCGCCAATCGCGTACTAGAAGTCAAGGGGTCGAGCTTCACCGGCTCACTGCGGCTTCTCGCGAAGTTTGTAGCAGTCGCAGTGGACCTCTCGCGAGGGTCTGTCCCCCACGGTCTGAAGCTTCTTCCCTATGTTTCGGCAGGGGTTTCGTGGTTGAAGTGGACTATCGCAGGCATTCCCAACTCGAAACTACCGTGTTTCGGAAGCCGTCTCGAATTGCTCAATTATGCCGCCGCGAAAGCTCCGCGCAACGGCCTATGGCTAGAGTTCGGAGTTTGGAAGGGAGAAAGCATCAATGAAATAGCAAAGTTCGCGCCCGGCACAGTGTACGGGTTCGATTCATTCGAGGGGCTTCCAGAGTGGTGGACCCCGACCTCCGGGCGTGGCCGCTTCTCGACCAGCGGGGCTCTACCAAAGACTGCAAATAACGTGGCCCTCGTGAAGGGGTTGTTCCGGGACACCCTTCCGAACTTTCTTGAAAGTAATCCCGAAATGACTGTAACGTTCGTTCACATCGATTCCGATCTCTATTCGAGCGCGAGTTACGTGCTCAGTGAGTTGGCCCGTAGAATCAATAGTGGGGCCGTGGTCGTCTTCGACGAATTCACCGGTCTACTACCAGACGACGAGGCCCGGGCGTTCCGCGAATTCATCAGGACAAGGGATGCGTCGTTCGAATACATCGGGTACTCGGCGAGCGGTTCTATTGCGATCAAGATTGGCTGACCACCGAGCCTCGGCAATTCTGTTGGAGGGCGATGAGTAGTAAGCAGGTGCGACGAGACAAACGGAGCGGGGATGGTCGAGCGCTCGGGAATTCGCCCGGAAGGTCAGAGCGTGCGCGTACTCCGGGGCACGCACCAGTTCGGTGGGGAAACGTCGATTCATTCCAAGGAATTCCTCACGACACTGCCGCCGGCTTGGGGGTGGTCTGCCCGAGTCGCTGCGGACGCGGGGGCCGCCACTGAACAGATCAGTGGACGTGAATGCGGTCATTACCTACGACCTGTCTCCGGGCAGAGCGTGACACCGGGCCCGGGCGGCCGAGCAATTCTGGGCACCACGAGTGCGAAATTCAGTCTGGTCGCCCCAACGACGGGTCCGTCTGCGCGTCTCGCTTCGGCGGGGCAGCGCGTATGGGAGAAGGTCGAGACCTGAGCCCGGTCTCATACGAAGAAGGAGGAGAAGAAGACCGTGGAAGCGATCGCCTGCAACGCCGAGCGAGCCTGTCTGGGGTTGGATGTCCATAAGGGCACCATCACCGCGACCCACCCGGCCCCGGGGGGAAAGACCTTGAGGACGTGGACCGTACCGACGACGCGTCGGTCGGTCCTCGCCTTGGCGAAGGGAGTGACATCCGCCCTCCCATCGTCCTCGAGGCCTCGACCGCCGGGAAGGCCGTAGCCTTCGTGCTGAAGGAGGCAGGACGAGAACTCCACATGGCCGCGCCGAACAAGGTGGCCCTCATCGCCAAGGCCCCCGTGAAGACCGACGAGCGGGACAGCGCGACGTTGGCCCACCTCTACCAGAGCGGCTTCCTCCCCGAGTGCTACGTCCCATCACCGGAGATCGATCGGCTGCGCACGCTGGTCCGGGCGCGCGCCGATCTCGGGTTCAAGATGACGCGGATCAAAAACCAGGTCCACGCCCTCGTGACCCGCAACCTTCTCGACGAAGAGATGGACTCCGTGAGCGACTGGTTCGGCGTCGGCGGGATCCGCAAGTTGGTCACCTTCCCGCTTCCCGAGGAGGAGAAGGGACACCTCGCGCTCTACCTGGAGCAGCTGACGGTTCTCGCGGAGCAGGAGGAGACGATGCACGCCGAGCTCGCCCGGGCGGCGGAGGATCGCGCCGACGTCCACCTTCTGATGACCATCCCCGGGGTCGACTACTACTCGGCGCTCGCCATCGTGGCGGAGATTGGGGACATTCGGCGGTTCGAAACGAAAGGTCAGCTCTGCTCCCTCGCGGGCGTCGTTCCGAGGGCGGACAACAGCGGGGAGCGGGTGAGCCAGCACCGATCGGTCAAGCGGGGCAACATGGTGCTGAAGCGGTTCCTCTGCATCGCCGTGCAAGGCATGCTCCGGTCGAAGCAAGAGACGGCGATCAAGAGGTTCTACGCGAAGAAGGCCAAGACGATCGGGGCGCCGAAGGCCCAGGTCGCGGCCGCGCGGAAGCTGGCCTGTGCCATCTGGTACATGCTCAGGAACGAAGTGCCGTACCGTGATTCCGACGACGAGCTCGCGGAGCGGAAGGAGAAGCGGATGAGGAGAACGGCCGCCGATGAGCTCGCTCTGCCGACGTCACGTGATCTCGAGGGTGTCGCGGAAAGATTGATGGGGAAATCGGGCGCGCTAGAACGGCTCGCTCGGGAGGTCACCGGTGCCGGCTAAGAAATCAAGAGGCTCGGTCCGCTTTCATGGGAGATCAGAGAGGGACCTTGTCGAATCCGTCCCCCCTCGGACCGCTGAGCGGGCCAACTGACCTCCCTTCTGGTGATTGCGCAGACGAGGGCGCAATCACCGTTGGTCGCGAGGAAACCAGGTCGCGTTGAGCCTGACCCGTGGTGAGAGGTTCCGTTCAGCCGTGCCTGAAAGAACCAACACAACGCGTGTTGAGTGACCTCTCACCGTCGACGGGTTCCTGGAATGCGTTCATGGTCTACACTTCACCGAGCCAGACCGCCGGACGAAGCAGTCGGCTCGGCAGCCTCATAGGGTGCCAGCCCCGCAAGAGACTCAAGCACCGCAATCGTCAGCCTAAGCCCTCCCTCCGCCTCGCCACGAGTTGGAGCATGCCCGCCATGAATCTTGCTTCCAAGGAAGTTCACAATGGCGAGGATGGGCTTTTGGTCCGAGTCTGCAGGGAGAATCGTCTTGAGTGACGCCTTCCAGTCTCCGTTACCACCGAGCTGAATGCAAAGACTCTCAATCGCCGAACGACACGAGACCAGGCATTGTCTCTCTGCGTCGGGTCCGCCCGTCGGAAGTCGGTCGATGGCCCCCAGGACCGCTTGTTCTACGCCCGGGAACCGCGTGAGCGCAGCCGAAATCGACGACCGATTGTAGAGGCTGATGGTTGGCGCGAGGCGTACAAGACGTCGTGCATCCGACCGGAGCGCGGCCGTTGCACGACGCTCTTCCAATGACACCTGCCTCCGAGACTCGAGTTCCTTGGGTATCTCATGGTTCCAGAGAAGCTCTAGACCGGCGATCTCCTCAAGGACGACGACCAGTGTGCCCAGGAACGTGACGGGGTTCGTAGCTCGCCGGACGCGGTTGAACTTGCTCAACAGCTTGGAAGAGTTGCCGTGGAGCGGCAGCTTCGCGGTTCGGACGGAGACCTGCCGGACAATCGTTTCGCTCTCAGCGAGGAGGTCTCGGCCTGCCATCATCCACTGGCTTCGCAGTCCGACTCTCTCGGACCCGCTGACCATCCGCCCGGCCCCTCGAGCGAGGCCCTTGAGTCCATGCGGAACCGCGGCTCGGACGATAAGGTCGCCGACGAAGTGCCCTCGAGCGGTGTGGACCCCGTCACTGATCGATTGCTGCGCCTGGTCTCGAAGCCTTTCAGCGCGGTATCGAAGCTGTTCGACGGATTCCCGAGCGGACGTGGGTAACACTATGGAATTGGCTGTTTAGAGCTTACGTGTGGTGTAACGGAACACCTGGCCGCTCCAATCATCAGGACTTATGGTCGGCCCCGGTCGAATCGGGTACGGACCAAGCCACCACCTTGAACCCCACCGGCAACGGTGGGGAAGACTCCGTTGCCGCTCGTTTCTACCCGCCAGCCTGCCAATCGTAGGGCGCCCCTTTCGCGCCGGGGGCCCTGACTCGAGATGACTGCCGCCATGCGAAACCCGCCTCCGGACCCTTTCGAGCCAGAGATAATCGGGTCCCTTGATCCCGAAGTGGCGCGCCATGCGCGCGGCCCAAGCTACGGCCTCGATGATGAGAACGGAGGCGGCGCATCAACCACCCTGGGCCAGTCTCCGACGAACACAACCCTGCCGAACGGGGTGCGAGCATGCTCCTTCACTCGGGCCCCTTCCGCGCTCGCGGTAGCGACGACCAACTCGAAAGCCTCCTGGGATAACCCGACGGTGATCCCTTCCGCTTCTAAGGAGCAGGGCACGCGGTCCAGCCCGTTGAATCGGATCCCCCTGTAGTCCCACATCCGAATCTTCAATCGGGGGTTCGCCCATTCCAGGCGAATCTCGCTCTGATCGGTGAACCCGACGGAAAGGCCGCCCGGGCGGACGGTCACATGGACGGGGCGACGCCGCCCTCGCCGATACTGGCCGACGGCGAAGTAAGCTCCCCAGCCAAGCAGGAAGACGCCGATTCCAAAGACGAACCACTCTTGCCGAGCCAGCGCGACTGCCCCTAGAACAGCCCCGAAGCCGGAGCATGCAGTGACACCACCGATGACGGCCCAACGGTGCGGTCGAAGCGCGAGGCGGAGGCGCGCGTCGTTTTCGGCGATCTCGAATCGTACGGGGCTCATGGACCGCCTCGCTGATGCTCGAACCGCGATTTCGACTTTTGGGGGACCCGACTAGGACCAATTTGGGGGCAACAAAAGTGGCACAATCCTCTCTGAGTCACCTCGGAGCGTCGATGTCCCGGGGAAAGCGCGTTCAAGACCAACTCAGCCGGTGAGGGTGCATTGCTGGGTAACTCGAGGCTGACCGTGCGTGGAGGGAGCTCCAGGGCCTTCTCCCGCCCGCCGACCGCCCGTACGACATCGAGGGTCAGGGGCTGGCCGACGGGAAGGCTCGCGCGGGCGGCGAGCTCCTTGAGCTCGTCGATCCACTCGGAGGCGACCCCCTTTAGGAGGCCGTCGAGCGGGAAGTTCGGGATGACGCCGAGGTCGAGGAGGTAGAGGCGCTACTTGTCGGATGCCATGGTGTTCCTCGACGATTAGGGGGGGGTTCTACGGAGGGGCGAAACTGGGTCAGTGGTTTCTCTCGGAGATCCCGGAACGTTCGTTGGGCGGAACGAACGGGCCGGCTCAAGAACCCGTCCTTCGGTCCGGGTTTGGAGTGGGGTTCTGGTGGCAGGAACTACTCTCGGCGGCGGAAGGCGCGGTCCGCGTCCAAGAGCCCTTGCCGGACGATGCCCGCTCGGTCTCGAATTTTGGCCCCCAGACCAAAACGTTGTCCGATAGCAGTGGCGTCGTCCAGCAACGCCGCTGGAACACCGAAGGCGATGTCCCGTTGGACCTTGTCGGTGTAGACCTGCCAGTCCGGACACGCAAGGCGCATGTACCATACCGCAGGGACGCTCGCGTACCGAACCCCGTGTACCTCCTTCGACGCATGGGAGCGGACGTACCGGACAAACGCATCGGGTTCCTTGTTCCCCGAGTACATCGTGGTGTCAATCACGTCCAGCTCGAACTTCCCACCCTCGAGGTTGAAGCGGACGGTGGCCATCCGAGGAGAGTCTTCGACCCAACCGACCATCGGGGACTTGCGGAGTTTCGCGAGGGTCGTTGCGTAATCCTCCGCGGCGACAAGCACGTCCACATCCTCGGTCGCGACCGCATACGCCCGCGCGACGGCTCCGCCTCCGACCACGACGTACCGGACCCCGAGCCGCTGGAGTTCGGCGGCAATCTCCGAAAGGCCCGGGACGCTCATCGGTGCGGCCGGTTCCGGGCGAGCGCCCGGGCGAGCTGGTCACGCGGCCAAGAATCCCCCACGGTGACGAGCTTCGGAAGCCGGTCCTGCATCCGGACCCGGGTCGCGGGAGAGTTGAGATGCTCCTCGGTGATCCGGATCGTCAGCCAGTCGAGGTCCATCTTCCGCAGGTTCCGGTCCAAGACGGCCCGTGCCGCCAGCGGGTCCAGCTTGAGGAGGTACGTGACGGTGTCCTCGTCCCGCGGCTCGGCAGGGGGCGCGATGGCTTCCTTCACGCGGAACGACGACTCCGCGATGACCGGCCGCAGGTCGTGGGGAACGAACAGCACCGGTGGAAAGCGCATCGGATAATCGAGGCGGTCCATCTCCCGGTCGGTGAGCAGGAGGAGGGGAACCCCCCTCTTCCGAGCCGCCGAGACATCCGCCTCGTCGCGAATCCGAAGGACGTACCGCGTCCGGGGCCGATGGCTCGCCCTGGGCTCCGGGGCGAACACCGGCGGGAGGGAACGATCCGACGGAGAGCGGACGAGCGAGAGGGACGGGTTCATTGCCCGTCACGAGGCGGTCGGAAGTATATATACAACTCGCATGGGGGAAAGAGACATTCCGTTGCCGGTCCCGGGTTCGGCCGGCGGACGGTGGCCGGATTCCTGCACGTCTCGACTCGCGAACTGCCAAAGCGCCTCCCGGCTGACCCGTGTCGAGTCCGAGTCGTACGGGTGGGCGACCTCCCTGCGGAAGCGTCCGAGTCGTCTCCACGGGAATCCCGGGTTCAGCCGCTGGAACGCCTCGCTCGTCGTCTTCCCGGCCTCGGCGATAAGTTCAGCCGCATGTTCGACGGCGTACCGGGACCGAACGTCCCTCTCCTCGAGGAATGTGGCCCTTCCCTCCCGTGTCACCTCGAGGATCACATTTGCGTTGCGGAGCATCTCGTCCGCGAGGAACCGGTCGCGGTCTCCCGGTTCCGTCATAGAGGGACCACCTCCGCCTCGACTTGGGGCTTGACGGACCAGTGGAGTCCGCCCCGGTAGACGAGGTCGACCGGACGGCCGAGGAGCGCCTCGAGGTCGTTCCCGAGACCGGCCCGGTCGAGGAGAGAATGCGGTCGTCGCCACGTGAGCATCAGGTCAACGTCGCTCTTCTCCGTCGCCTCTCTCCGGCGGACGGAGCCGAAGACCTCGACCTTCGAGACCCCGTATCTCCGCGCGATGCGGAGGACCGCGGCCCGGTGCGGACCGAGAACCTCATCAATGCCGAGCCCGGTTCCGAGCCGGACCGGCCGGGCGACCGGGACATCCCAGAGTCGGGACTTGCACCGCGGGCACATCGACGGCCGTCGCCGTCGCATCCTCCACGTGTACACGCACCGGTAACAATGGCCGAGCCGGACGAGCCGCTTCGTCATCCCCGAGCCTCTCGGTCGGAGGATGGGGGCCGACTCACTTATCCGATTCGGCGAAAGTGTCTCCGTCACCCCCTTGCCTGCCGCGGAACGGCGAGTCATCGTCGGTGGGAGAGGGAGAGCCCCCAGATGACGGCGACGGCCCGGTCCTCGAGCCGCTTGGCCTCGCGGTACTTGCTCATGGACACCCGCCCCTGAAGGGACCTCTTCCATCAGAGCTGTCTACGGCCATATGTTCGCGTCTCTATGCCTGAGCGACTCCCTTTCCGCCTTTTCGTGATGGCCGGGGAGGGAAGCTTACTCCTAGATAATGCAGTCCGGTTCAACGGGAGGACGTCCAACCCAGTCGCGAAGCCGCCGGCTTATACTAGGATCGCCGCACCATACTCCGAAGGTTAATCTCGGGTGAGTTCGAGGGTCACTTCGAAGAGGGCGGAAGGGTGTACGCAATCGTGCAAGCATACGCGAGACCTACCCACACACCGCGTTGATTGCGGGCGTGAATGGCTCGATCACGGAGCGAGACTCCGAACGTCGAACGGTTGACGGAGAAGGTCAGTTGAGAGCGACGTCGTGCGCCCGCCTCCCTGCGAGGCAGTCGATTGGAACTCGGGCTTCCACCAGAACTCGGCGGCGGGAGGGAACGAGGTCGCTGTGGGGGAAGCCGTGGACAGCTCGAGGCTGCCCGTGCGCGGAGGGAGCTCCAGTGCCTTCTCCCGCCCGCCGACCGCCCGGACGACCTCGAGGGTCAGGGGCTGGCCGACGGGAAGGCTCGCGCGGGCGGCGAGTTCCTTGAGCTCGTCGATCCACCCGGAGGCGACCTCTTTGGAGAGGCCGTCGAGCGGGAAGTTCGGGTCGACGCCGAGGTCGCGGGGGTAGGGGCCCTGCCTGTCGGATGCCACCGGGTTCCTCGACGATTAGGATGAGGTTCTACGGAAGGCGCGAAAACTAGGTCACCCTAACATAGGAGGAAGTCACCATGGGGACGAGTGATGAATCTGCCACCGACTCGTTACCTCCTGTGGCTCACCGTGTTCGTTGTGGCAGCTTCCGTTACGGTGTTGATTCTGCCATCAGCGCTATCGCCGGCCCTCGCCGGTAGAGACGCGCCCACGTCTCCTCTTGGAACCCTCGGAATGGGGTTCGAAAGACCCGCGCCCGTGAAGTCCCCCACACGAGCCGTGGCTCCGGCACCGAGTACAGGGGTCCGATGGATACCTAACTCAACCAGCTACACCTTCGACACGCTCAACGGTTCGCTTCTTCATGGAGCCTTCAATCCGCCGATTCCAGGGTATCCAGCTACACTTCTCGACATCCCCTCCCGACACGAATTCGTGGGAGGCGATGTCGGGGGCCTGCTCAACGGTCAGACTGTCTACAAGTACGCCTTTCTGTTCAACGCAACCACTGGTGCCGAGGCGGGTGCCATCCCGACCGCACCGCAACCGTGGGCGTTTGCGTACAACCCTTCGAGAGGTCTTCTCTACGAAGCAGGGTGGTTTGTCTCGTTCGTTAACCTGAGCACCGGTCGCGAGACACTTACCCTTCATGACTCTGCGTTCACGAATACCACGACTTCTCTCGACTACGATTTGAAAACCGACCTTCTTTACGTGGTGAACTGGACTGGCGTCGTGGCCGTCAACGCCACGACCGGCTCGATTGTCTCGTCCCTAGGCGTGCACTCCGGGGTTGGGGCGTCCATCGTTGACCCCTTGACGAATTCGTTGCTCGTCGCCGACGGCGGAAATAGCACGGTGTATGTGGTCAATCTCAGCACGTTCCAGGTGACGGATCACTTTTCGACCGTCTTCCATGGCCTCGGCTACGACCCGAGCGCGTTCCTCTATGATCCGTACAATCAGCAGATCTACTCGGCCGACGAAGGGGGAGACGTCACGGTGATCGACGCCACGACCTACCATCTCAACTCTACGGTCCCCGAGATCTATCTCGATGGATACCCGAATTCCCTCGCGCTCAACCCCCTCCGTCACGAAGTGTACGTCGGCAGTTGTGGC
Source organism: Thermoplasmata archaeon (assembly GCA_050749685.1). Taxonomy (GTDB): domain Archaea; phylum Thermoplasmatota; class Thermoplasmata; order Lutacidiplasmatales; family UBA184; genus Lutacidiplasma. The sequence continues at coordinate 7,733 of JBOGRS010000015.1, read as the reverse complement.
CCATTCGGATATCGTGTGTGCGCTTTCTACGACACCAACAGCACCGTCCTCAACTACACCCTTCCGAACTCCTGGCCCGGCTACGTGGCCTATGACCCCGGGACCGAGCACCTCCTCATCTACAACTACAACGACTCGGTCTACCTCTTCAACGGCACGAACGACCGCGAGCTCGCCTTCAGCCGGATCTACGCCTCCTATCTCGGAGGCGCTTTCGACCCGGATAACGGTCTCGAATACGTCGCCACGCCGCCGGACTGCTCCCTCCGCGGTGCCGTGACGGTCCTCGAGCCCTCCGCCCGTCCGCACGTCGTGATGACGATCCCGGCCGGGATCGGTCCGAGCGGGGTCGCCTACGACCCCACCGACCATCGGATCTTCGTCACCAACTACTGCTCGAATTCGGTCACCGTCATCGACGCGTCGAACAACACGGTCGTCCGCCCGGACCTGCCCGTCGGCAAGTTCCCCTACGGGATCGCGTGGAACCCCGTGAACGACACGGTGGTCGTCGCCAACGAGAACTCCCAGAACCTCACGGTGCTCAACGCCTCGTCGCTTTCGACCGTCGCCACGATCGCCCTTCCGATCGCCAACCCCTACGGGGTCGCCGTCGATCCCGTCGACCATACGGTGTTCGTCACCGACGTCAACAGTCGCGCGGTCACCGTCATCAATGCCACTTCGAACACGGTCAAGGTCAACAAGGTGGTGGTGGGGAGCTCGCCGCAAGGACTCCTCTACGACCCTCAGAACGGGCTGGTCTACGTCGCGAACGGGGGATCGAACAACGTCACGCTGCTGAACGGAACGACGGACCGGGTCATGTACTCGATCGACACGGCCGGAGGTACGGTGGCGCTGGCGCTCGACCCGGTCGACCACCTGATCTTCGGGGCGGATGCCGGTGGCAGCCGGATCGTCCTCATCGACACTCGGAGGAACCTGGGGTTGCTCCCCAGCCTTCCCGCCTCCTCCACCCCGGAGGGCGTCGTGTACGTTCCGACATCCCACCAGGTGGATGTCTTCAGCTTCGGCACCGGCGCGATCAACGTGCTGGCGAACGCCCCCAGCATCTCCCGCTTCACGGTGAGCCCGAACGTGGACGAGGTGGGGAGTCCCCTCGCCCTCTCCGTCGACCCCTCCAACGGGACTCCTCCGTATGACTTCACCTACACCGGCCTCCCGACCGGGTGCGCGAGCGTTGACGCCCCGTCGCTGGTGTGCATCCCGGAGAGCACCGGGACGTTCGCGGTGACGGTGACCGTGACGGACTCGGCGAACTACACGTGGACGGGCACGGTGAACGTCACCGTGGTGCCGAGGATCGCCTCGACGGCCCTCACGGTGACCCCGCAGGCGATCGACCTCGGGATGAGCCCGACGTTCAACTGGAGCGTGCTGGACGGGGTGGCCCCGTACCATTACGCCTACTCGGGCCTTCCCCATGGATGCGGGACCCTCGATCGGTCCTGGATGGTCTGCACGCCGACGATCACCGGGGGGTTCTCCGTCGTCGGGACGGCCACCGACGCGCTCGGCGCCGTGACCACCTCGGCCACCTTCCTCATCGTGAACGCACCGCCTCGCGTGGACGCGTTGGTCGCGATCCCCGGGAGCGTGTCGGTCAACGAGACGGTCGTACTGCAAGCGTCGGTCTCGGGAGGCACCGCTCCTCGCTCGTTCAACTACACCGGCCTTCCGGCCGGTTGCCGCTTCGACAACTCTTCAATCGTCGTCTGCGATCCCACGATCCCCGGCGAGTATCTCGTGAACCTCACGATGACCGACGCCGTGGACCATACCGCGAGGGGGCAAGCCACGTTCACGGTGAACCCCGCGCCTCCTCCGCCGGCCCCTCCTCCACCGCAGATCGCAGCGTTCTTCGGAGAGCCCGCACAGGTGACCGTGGGGGCGTCGGTCACGTTCTACACGGTGGTGACCGGCGGTGAGACACCGTATTCGATGGTGTTCCGGGGGCTACCGAAAGGCTGCACGGCCCCATCGGCTTTCTCGGGCCAGTTCGGGTGCGTTCCTACGACCGCGGGCGACTACAGTGTCGAGGTGACGGTAAGCGACGGACTGGGGAGGAACGTGACGGGCAGCACGAATGTGAGCGTGCTGCCCGCTCCCCCGACGCCGGCGACGGGATTCTCTGGACTCGCCCTCGCTGAGACCGGGCTCCTGGGGATGGGGATCGGACTGGCTGCCGCGTTCATGGTCCTGCGCTTCAGGGGTCGATGGAAATCGTAACGTCGCGGCTCCATCTGACCTTCGAAGTCCGTGTCACGGCCGAGAGGAGGCGGGGCCATCCCACGAAGTCCCCCGTCAGGGGGCGGAAGGGTCCGACGGAGTAGGACCGGCCCGGTCCCGTAGCAGCCATCGGAGGACCAACGTCTCGCTCATGGGGAGTGTCCGGTGGATGTGTTCGTTTCCTCCCCCATATCTCGGGGTCTCTCCCGTCTCGGAAGGTCGAGACCGTTCGTTAGGCTCGGGACGAACGCGACCGTCGCGGGGGGGGCTCACTCTCGGCGAAGGTCGTTCTCTTGGGTAAGCATCTCAAAACGTCCGATCTGCTTCCGGACCCGGTCCTCGGTGCCGAACCTGCGGGCGATGGCGAGCGAACCGTCAAGCCAGCTCCGGGGCGCGTCGTTGTTGAGGTCCCTCCTGATTCGCTCGAGATAGGCCTCGCCGTGTGGCCCCGAGACGAGGAGCCGAGTGTAGTAGACGACGGATGGCTTGGCGACTCGCCCGTATCTCGTCCGTCGGGAGCCGTGCTTCTCGACCCATACGTAGAATTCCTCTCCGGTGTGGCCGGTCCCGACGTACTTCGCCGGGTTGAGGATGTCGAAGGGGACTTCAGTTCCGTCGGCGAGTGTCAGGTGTCCGTTCGTCACCCAACCGCCGGTCATGGAGTGGATTAGAAGACCCTCCCCGGCCAAGGAGTCCGTGGTGCCGAACTGGGCCTCGGGGACCATCACACCCACATCCTTAGTCCCACCGTAACCGGCGACTTCGATGGCCAGTCCCCCGACCAAGATGGGCCGGTACCCCTCCTTCTGCAGTCGAGTCATAACGGCTCTTCCGATGTTCGCGTCGACGGGGACCATCCTACGGACCCCGGGCGAACTCGCGGCGGTCCTCAGCGACGAGAGTGGCCCGGGAGATCGGCTCCACTCCCGGTGGCTTCGGAAGTCCCGGTGCGAACTCGTTGAGGCGCACCCGGTACGCGAGTCGTTCGGCGTCTTCACGTAGTATCCGCTTGAGGAGTCGAGAACCGTCGATTCTCGTGCGGTTCTCGACCGAGATGCGACGCGCACCGAGAACATCCACCGAGAGCATCGCGACGATGGTGTCTTCGAGGGTTGGATTCCGTGCCGCCTCCTCATCGTGAAAGACGATGGTCTTGAACACCGACTCGGCGAGGGCGAGAGACTCCGCCTCTCCGATGAGGAGCCGGGGTCTGAAGCTCAATGGGTAGCCGAGCCTGGCGACCATCGATGGATCAAGAAGGGATACGGCGAGGTGGGCCCGGCGGGCCACCCCAACGTCCGCACGGGAGTGGATGTTGAGTCGGTATCGCGCCCGCTGGCCACCACGCTCGGAGTGTTCCTTCACGAAGACGGAAGGCGCAAGGGTGCGGTCTCCCGGCTCCCTCGTGAGGACGGTTTCGGGCTTCATCTTCGATCGAACTATCGCACTGAGTATATATATCCAATTCGGAGGGTAGCGATGGGCCGGCGCGAGTCTCATCGATGGGGTGAGCCGGCTACCGGGTCAACGGAGCGAACAATTCGTCTCCAAATTCCCGGTTCACAACGGGACCTTCACGGTACGGGGGGGCTAAGCGTCGGCCCTCTCCTCTTCCGCCGGACCCGAGGCGCTGGAACGTTCGTTAGGCTCGGAACAAACGCCCGTTTGCCGTTCGACGGCGGCTCCTGACGGTCCCGACCCCCCGTCCGGACGGGGGGGGGTTTGATTTCACGGGGTGTTCGCGGCTGTCCGGCCCGGCACCCGAAGGGTCAGTACCGCTCACGAACTCGATTCGGTGGCTTCGCCGAGGGCCGACGCCAGGGTGGACCGGAAGGTCAGTGGCAGGTCCCATGCTGGGACGTGCGGGAGGTCGAGAATTGCCTTCATCCAGTGCGGGCCTACGCGAAAGCGCTTCTGCTTTCCAGCACTCGAGTAGCGGAACTCGAAACGGACCCTTCCCCGGATGATCACGGGGGTGGGCACTTCGAGGTCACGCCATGGGATGGGCAGACGTCCCCACCAGCCTTCGACCAAGAGGGCTTCCGGCGTGTCGCCGACCCTGCCATTGTCTGGAAATCCCCCCATCCACGGGTCACGCGCCCGAGACCGGTTACGCCAGAGGAAGAGCGCGCCGAAACCCGCCAGCATCGCGAGCGTGAGGGTCAGGAAGACCGGGTCGAGAAGTATCGTGCGCGTCAGGAGGAGAATCAAGACGACAGTGACCCCGAACCAGACCACGTCAAGGAGCGAGCTCGACCGGAGACTCTTCCGCCGCTCCGCTTCGCTCGGGGGCGGTTCCGAGACGTCTACCCACATGGGCTCTGGGTCCAGCGACGTCATCATGCGACGATGCGAGCGAAGCGGCGTTCGGCTTAGCACTTGGCCGTCGGTGCGGCCAGCCGCGACTCAGAGGACCGGTCTCTCCTGGGCGACGGCGCCCATCTCGCCCCGTGAGGGAGTCGAGTGGTGAAGCTGGATGACCCGGATAGTGTCCCCCGTCAGCCGGTCGACCCCGTGTTTCGACCGGAGGATGACGGGCGACGTTCAACGGATCTCACGCGGGGAAACTGCGAACGATCCACCGAGACACTGGCGACAGGTTCAATTCGCTTCGCACCCTCGACACGTCCGCGCTAGGATCAAAGCAAATCCGGATGATCGAACAACGATTCAATCTCGAATTGGCAGCCAGACAGTACGTTCGTGCAGAGAGATGGCTACGAGTCTTGTTCTTCATCATGGGTGGTGCCCTTGGGGCTTTCGACATTTACAACGTCCTCACCACACCGTTTACCGCTATCGAGCTGCAATTATCCGTTGTTTCATGGGTCGGCGTCGCCGCTATCTGGTGGATAGGGCTTATGACCGCCGTTCTACCTCCGATAGAACTCCGCATTGACTCGGAGGGATGGGCATTCATAGAGAAATCCGGGAAGCGACGCAGCTACATCTGGAACGACCCGCATCTCAGGTTCGGCTTCCTCGATGCACGTGGGTATCGACTTGGGGTTGATGACCCAGCCCGAGTGCCCTTCCAAGTGATTGCAGACCCCGGTGGCTTCCTGACCCCTCATATCGTGCTCACCCCAGAGGCATTCGTGGGGCTATTGACTGCTGCGATGGGCCAAGGGGTGGCGGTCTTGCCGAGCGACTGGGCAGAGGTCTCGCCAAACCAGCGCCATGTAGTCATCACGAATCGAGTACCTGCCACGTAGGAGGCAACCACCGCGTAGGTCTTCTCATCGGCGGAGTGGGGTGTAAGACTACGGCGACAACGAGGGCGTACGGTAGGGCATTCATCGCGACGCCTTGCCCCGGGGGAACCCGAGCTCGGCGGATGATTTCCATCCCAGCTCGCGTCTCAAGAGAGTGAATGTGATCATGGCAGTCGACCAGTCGACGGAGGAGACCCACGAACATGCCGGCCCTCCTAACCACGGCGAGCTGAGTCGGCAGTTTGACCTCTCGGCTGCCACGAAGGTGGCGGCGGAAGATCCTCTCGGACGCGGCTCTCGATGGTATCCTCGCGGCCGCCCGAGACGTCAGAGTCAACGTCAAGAAGAAACGTACCTGGGGCGGTGACATGACCCACTACCGACTGTAGCCGCGAGCACGATGAGGGGGTGCTCCTCGTCGAGAATGCACCCGCAAGCGGTTTCATCTTTCACCGCGGTCGAATTCCCGTTCGAACGCCGTTCCATGCTCGGTGAGGCAGGAATGGCGACGTTGAAAGCTGGCGTGCTGTTCCCGAGGCGACGTCTCCGTTCCCGCTCAGACCGCTCGTGCCTCAAGGAGATCTTGAGTGGGCCGTGTCGTCGGCCGGACCGAGACGAGCGAGAAGCCGGTCGCTTCCAACAGGGTTCGCCACTCGGCCTCGGTACGTTCACCTCCGCCGTTCATCACCATCATGACCAGGTCGAGCCACAGGCGAGAGGGGGGGGCCACTCCGGCGGGCATCACTCCTTCCACGAGAAGGAGGACGTCCCCCTTCGCCATCGCCTTGCGGCAGTTGAGGAGCATCGTGGCCGCTTTCGCATCGGGCCAGTCGTGAAGAACGCGCGACAACACGTACACGTCGCCCCCCGTCGGCACGCCGTCGAACGCGGAACCGGTGCGGATCTCGCATCGATCGGCGACCCCCGCGGAGGAGAGCTGGGCCACGGCGTCGACCACCGCTGCGGGTTGGTCAAACAGGATTCCACGAAGGTGGGGATGGGTGCGAAGAACCGACGCGATCATGGCGCCTTTTCCGCCCCCCACATCGACCAAGAGCCGGTGGCCGGAGAGGTCGTATCCCTCGAGCGCCGGGCCGGTGAGTTCGACGGACCAGGCCATGAGCCGGTTGAACATCGCAGAGGCTTCGGGATGGAGCGCAAGGTACTCGAAATGGCCCATGCCGTAGACGTGATCGAACGCAGTCTCCCCCGTCTTCACCGTGTGCAAGAGGTCGCCCCACGCTCGGTAGGGCTCCTCACCGGCAAAGGTTGAAACTACCGCCATCGAGCCGACGTGGTCGGTTCTCAGCAGTTCGCCGATCGGCGTCAGACCAAAGCGCTCCTGATCGTCCAAGGTCAGTACACCGAGCGATGCCATCACACGTAAGACGCGGTGAAGGCGGTCCGGCTCAACGCCGGCGTGGCTCGCCAAAGTGCCGGCGTCCTTTGGGCCCGCGGAAAGCAGGTCGGGTATGCCGAGCTTCGTCGCCACGTAGAGGACTTGGGTAACCCGATAGCCGCTGATCAACCTGAGCAGCGCCGCGTCCGCCGGCTCTGATACTGGGTCGGCCAATTCCCTACCTCGATGCGCGTCCGAGCACGGCCCTGCACTCTCCCAGTCGGGATGAACGTTTGCACCAAGCACCGACGTACGATGGACGCCGCACGTGTCACGGGAAGACTCGGCCCTACGGTGAAGTCTATGGGGTACGCTATTCTCGACCCGTTCTCTAAGTCCGCCGTGCGGCCGAGCCACTCGTAGTGAGTAACGCCGACCTCAACCAGTTCCCAGCGCCCACGGTGGTTCGCGTGACGGACCACTCGGTGCCTGAGTATCTACCGGCCTGTCGGCACTCTTGCCGGGTGGGGTTTCGCCGCCGACTTCTTGGGGAGCGTACTTTCTCCAGGGATGGACCACCAGGAAGATCGCAAGTAGGTCTCCTCCCACGGATGGAAGGCTCTGAGGGCGGGGCGCTCACGTCCATCGTCGCGTTGCGGGCCTGCCCGTCGAGCGTTCCCACCATTCGACCCCCGATCGGAATGGCCATCGACCCACCGACCACGCGGGTGAGCCCATGAACGAGCTCATCGACGCGCTCAGGCTAGGTCACGCCGGGCGGTGGGGTGAGGGGATGAATAGCCTCCTCCCCGCCCTGCTCGCGTTCGAGCGCGGGACGTTGACCTACGGGTGGCTTATTCCCTGCGACCGCCTGGGTGGGCTCCGTGGTGGCAACGAAGGTCCTCACTTGGCTCCTCGGCGAGGAC